>NZ_JBQSWS010000006.1:0-176469 GCF_052377355.1 Corynebacterium sp. AOP40-4SA-5 | reverse complement strand
GGCCAACTCCGCAGCGGTGACCTCATCACGGGCGCGCAACGGGCGCTGAACGTGGACGGGAGCGTGTGGTTCGGGAACGGGCGCTGGCTCGTGGTCGCCGTGGGACTTTTCGGGGCCTGCTACGGGCTTTTCACATTCGTCCGCTGGATCGTCGGCCTCGTGGAGACCTGGAAGAACAGTTAGTTCTGGGGGCGCTCGTTGAACTGGAGCTTGTGGCCATCGGGAGCGTCGACCGTTGCGTAGGTACCCCAGGGCTCGCGAGTAACGTCGGAGGTCGTCGCACCCCGAGCACGCATTTCTTCAACGGTGGCCGCAACATCGTCGGCGGCGAACGTCAGGAATGCGCCTTCACCGGGCTGTTTTCCGAACGACTCAGCCGAGGCGAGGACGAGGGACGTTTGGGCGTCGGAAGGTTTGACCTCCAACCAACGCGACCCTTCGCCCATATCTGCATCCATGACGACATCGAAACCGAGAACGTCCCGGTAGAACTCCAGAGCGGAGTCCTGATCGCTAACGTAGAGCACGGCCGAGGCTACTGAAGTGATCATGCATCCGATGCTATCGAGGGCCGCTGTGATGCACCACGGGTCGCCAGCCCTGCCCGATAACCGGACTCGGTCAACTCATGCCGAGTCCATGCCGCGCGAACTCGACGACACGCGCCCGCATGACTTCGTGCCTGTGCTCGTCAGTAGCGTCGGGCAGGAGGAAATGCGCGAGCTGCGGCATGGTGTGCGGCCAGCACGCCATACCGATCAGAGTCATGAGCGTCACCGCACGGGCGGCGGCAGGAAGGCAAGACCACAAGTCCGCTCTCGCCTATGATCGTCGCTGACACACCGGACAGAAGTGCGAGGACCGGTTCATCCACTGCTCGCGCACCATCGGCGTCCCGCACCGGTGGCACGGCTCCCCCGTCCGCCCGTAGGCGTTCAACGACCGCGAGAAGTACCCGGACGCCCCGTTGACGTTCACGTACAGGTCGTCGAAGGTCGTCCCGCCGGCCGCCAGGGCGCGCTCCATGACCTCACGGGCGCACTGCAGGACGCGCAGGACGTCCTGCTGCCGCATCGCGCTGGCGCGCTTACGCGGGTGCACGCCGGCGTCCCACAATGCCTCGTCGGCGTAGATGTTCCCGATTCCGGAGACCACCGTCTGGTCCAGCAGCACCCGCTTAATCTCCGAGCGTTTCCGACGGATCGCCCGGGCGGTGTCCACCTCGTCGAAGGACGCGTCGAGCGGGTCCACCGCAATGTGTGGGACGGGGTCACCGTCGGCGAGTTCCCAGCGTCCGAACGTGCGCTGGTCGACGAAGGTCAGCTCCAACGCTCCTCCGTCGACCGTCGCCAGGCGCGAGCGGATCCGCACGTGCGGGGAGACGACCTGCCCCGGTTCCCCGAGCAGCATCTGCCCGGACATGCCCAGGTGCACCAACAGGTTGCCACGACTCCCCAGCTCCAGCCAGAGGTACTTGCCGCGGCGGCAGACCTGCGACACGACCGCCGCGTCCAATCCGGCGACCAGGGCGGACGCTCCCCCGTCCTGTCCGCGCACCGCACGCGGGTGCAGCACCTCGGTGTGCAGGAACGTCGCGTCGAGGATGTGCTCGGCCAGGCCGGCGCGCACGACCTCGACCTCGGGAAGCTCAGGCATGATGGCGGCTCAGGTCAGCTCAGGGCCTTGTAGGCCTCGCGGGCGGCGTGGTGCTCGGCCTCCTTCTTCGTGTGGCCGATACCCCGCCCACGTACCTGGTCACCGATGGTGACGGTGGCGTTGAAGGTCTGGTCGTGGGCGGGGCCGGACGCCTCGGAGGCGTACACGGGGTCGCCGCCGATGCGCAGGTCGCTGAGCTTCTCCAGCAGCACGGTCTTCCAGTCCATGGTCAGACCGGTGGACGGCGCCGTGGTGATGCGCTCGGCGAAGATGCGCAGCACGGCCTCGCGGGCGGTGGCGAAACCGTGGACCAGGTAGATCGCCCCGAGCATCGCCTCCACTGAGTCGGCGAGGATGGAGTGCTTGTCGTTGCCGCCGGTGAGCATCTCACCGCGGCCCAGCAGGATGTTGTCGCCCATGCCGAGTTCGCGCGCCACGTCCGCCAGGGCGTACATGTTGACCACACCGGCACGCATCTTGGAGATGTCGGCCTCCGAGCGCTCCGGGAACTGCACGTAGAGCTGCTCGGCGACGCTGAGACCCAGCACCGCGTCGCCGAGGAACTCCAGGCGCTCGTTGTTGGGGAGGTTGCCGTTCTCGTTGGCGAAGGAGCGGTGCGACAACGCCAGACACAGCATGTCGTCCGGCAGGTCGACCCCCCACGCCTCCTTCAGCGGGCCGTGGTCGGTCTTCGTGAAGGCCGCCTCCAAGGCGGCCTCACCGGTGAGACGACGCTTGCGTGCCATCAGGCGTCCTCCCCCGGCTTCTCGTCATCGTCGTCACTCACGTCGCCGAACTTCTCGGCCAGCGCCGCCCAGCGCGGGTCCACGACCTCTTCCTCGCCGGACACGCCGTCCGGCTCCGGGGTGGCGTCCGAGCAGGTCAGCCCGTAGTCGGCGCAGACCGGGTTGAACGGGAGGTTCAGGCCGGCCTCGTCGAGGAGCAGCTGGGTGACGTCCGCCCGGTCCTTCTCGACCAGGTTCGGCTCGTCGCCTTCCTCGGCGTCCTCCCCGGAGATGAAGTCCGGGGTCATACCGAAGACGTCGCTGACGTGCAGGGAGATCTCGCGTTCGATGGGGCCGAGGCAGCGGGAGCACTGGCCGGTGGCGTGAGCGTACGCGGTGGCGTCGACCAGCAGGGACTCCCCCAGGTTCGTGATGTCGGCGACGACCTCGACCTGCGCGCCCTCGGCGATGCCGAGCATCTCCCCGCCCAGCCGGACGGTCGCCGTACCGGTGGTGGTCACATGGTGGGGCACGCCGACGGACTGGAGCGGCTCACGGACATCGAGGAGGAAAGGATCGTTACTCACACCATGTTTCTACCCTCGCGACGGGGGGTAGTGCGAATCAGTCGCGATAGCCGTCCCGGTACTCCTCGCGCGGAGCCTCCCGGTAGTCGTCGCGGTACTCGCCGCGCGGCTCCCGACGGGCCGGCTCACGTCCCGCCGCGTCCCCGTGGCGTGTGCCGGACACCCCGGCACCCTTGCGCAGCGCCGAGCGGTCGCGCGAGACGGTGCGCAGCGTCCCGGTGAGCGACTCCTCGAACTGGGCCAGGGTGGAGTCCACGTAGTGGTCGCACTCGCGGCGCAGACGGTCGGAGTCGGAGTGGGCGGACTCCACGATGCGGCGGGACTCGTCCTCGGCGACGCGCACGACCTCGGACTCTCCGACCAGGCGCTGCTGCTCGGCGATGCCCTCGTTGACCGAGCGGTCGTAGGACTCGTTGCCGGCGGTGACCAGACGCTCGGCCTCCGCCTCGGCGCGGGTGGTGGTCTGCTCGTACTCGGCACGGGCGTCGGAGACCAGGCGGTCGGCCTCGGACTCGGCGCGGGCCACGGTGGAGTGGGCGCGCTCCTCGGCGTCGGTGACCATGTCCTCGGCCTGGCGGCGTGCCTCCTCGAGGATCCGGTCGCGCTGCGCCTCGGCGTCGCGCACCAGGGTGTCCGCCTCGTCCTCGGCGTTGGCGATGATGCCGTCGCGGTGGTCGAGGACGTCCTGCGCGTCGTCCATCTCCACGGGGATGGCGGTGCGCACCTCGTCGAGAAGGTCCTGGACCTCGCGGCGCGGGACCATGCAGTTGGAGGTCATCGGAACGCCGTACGCCTGGTCAACCATGTTCTGGAGGTCATCGAGGCCCTGGAAAGTCTTGTACATGCGTTCCAGCATGCCAGAAATGGGGCGGACGGTACGGGTGTGACACGCAGACGCCACACCCCCTCGGGTGTCGGCCGGGTGTCAGGCGGGCGTGTCAGGCCCCGTAACGGGCGGTCACCGCGGCGGCGACGTTCTCCGGCAGCAGGCCATTGACGTCCCCGCCGTACTTGGCGACCTCCTTGCAGATCGTCGAGGACACGTAGCCGAACTGAGGGTTGGTCAGCAGGAAGAAGGTCTCCGCCCCGGACAGCCGCTGGTTCATCTGTGCCATCGGCAGCTCGTACTCGTAGTCCAGGGAACTGCGCAGCCCCTTGACCATCGCCGGGATCTTGTTGTCGGTGAGATAGTCCACCAGCAGCCGGTCCCAGGTGTCCACGGTGATCCGCGACGCCTCCGGGGAACCACTGGCGTCCAGTGCCTCACGGATCAACGTCACGCGCTCCTCGGCGGTGAACAGGCCGGACTTGTTCGGGTTGTAGGTCACCAGCACGGTCACCTCGTCGAAGTTGCGCGCGGCGCGCGTGAAGATGTCGAGGTGACCGTTGGTGACGGGGTCGAAGGACCCGGGGCAGCAGACTCGCATGCCGCCGATCCTACCGCTCCGTGTTCTCCCCTACCGGCTGTCCCCTGCTGCGCTTACTCCCCGTCGCCGCGCCAAATGGCCATGTCCATGCGCGCGATGCCGTAGGTGCGCTTCTTGAGCTTCTGGTTGGTCTTCTCGAAACCTTCCGGCCAGCTCACCTCCGCCGAGGCCACGTGCCGCTCGATCACGACGACGGCGTCGCGCATCAGCGTGGGCACCAGGGCTGCGACCATCTCGTCGACGGCCTCGTCGGAGAGGTCGTAGGGCGGGTCGGCGAGCACCATGGTGAAACGGTTGTGCGGCGCGGTGCCCAGGAAGCTGGACGCCTTGGCCTCCACCACGTGCACGTTCGGGTGTCCGACGGTCGCGGCGTTGGCACGGATCGTCTCGCAGGCCTGGTGGTTGTCGTCGACCAGGGTGACCTCGGCGGCGCCGCGCGAACCGGCCTCCAGGCCCAGGGCACCGGAACCGGCGAACAGGTCGAGCACGACCTCGCCCTCGAAGCCGAAGCGGACCTGCAGCGAGGAGAACAGTCCCTCACGCGCCCGGTCGGCGGTGGGACGGGTGACGTCGGCGGGAACCTTGATCTTCCGGCCGCGTGCGGTGCCGGAGATGATGCGTGTCACGGCGGATCAGGCCTCCCCGAGGACGAGGATCAGGTCCCCGCCGTCGACGCGCGCGTAGTCCTCCACGGCCCCACGGCGGACCACGCCGGGCCCCGGGGCGTCCACGGCACTCTCGAGCTTGGTGGCCTCGACCACGGCGAGTCGGTCTCCCGTGGCGACGGTCTGGCCGTCCTCGACGGCGAATCTGACGATCCCGGCAAAGGGGGCGTGAATGTCCATGGTCGCTGATTCTATCGTGCCGGGGTTCGCACCCGCCGCCCAACTCCACTGCCGTCCAACTCCAGCCGACTCCAGCCAACTCCAGCCGACTCCAGCCAGCTCCGGTCAGCTGCGCTCGATGTACTCCTGGTCGCCTTCGGTGAAGTCTGCCGCCAGGGTGCGCGCCAGGGGCTCGTCGTAGGCGACGAGGTCCTCGGCGTAGCGGCGTGCCTCGGCGACGGTCTCGCCGTCCTCGGCGAGGTCGAGCAGCCGGGCCCGCCGGTCCCGGGCACCGGACTGGTGCTCGCCCAGGACGTCGCCCTCGGTGCGGGTACGCAGGTCGAGTTCTGCCAGTGCGAAGCCGTCGGTGGTTGCGGCGACGGCCTCCAGCCGCCGGTAGGACGCCGCGGCGACCGGGGTGGTCTCCTCCGCCTCCGGGTTCACCGTGGTCGTCAGGAAGCACAGGGATTCGGCCGTGCCTCGCCCGACCCGGCCGCGCAGCTGGTGGAGCTGGCTGACGCCGAAGTTCTCGGCGTCCATGATCACCATCACCGTGGCGTCGGGGATGTCGACACCGACCTCGACGACGGTGGTGGATACCAGCACGTCGACCGCGCCGCTGGCCAGCTCGTCCATCACCTCGGCCTTGTCGGTCATGCGTCCGTGCAGCCGGCCGATGCGCAGACCCTGCAGCGGGCCGGCCTCCAACCGGTCGGCCACGTCGTCGACCCCGCCGAACCCCTCGATCTTCGGCACCACCACAAACACTCGGTGCCCGTCGGCGACCTGTTCACGGATCACGGCGAACAGCCGCTCGACCCAGGAGCGTTTCCACATCGGCACCACGTGCGTGTGCACCACGCCACGCCCTGCCGGGGAGGTGTCGAGGGTGCACATCGACAGGTCGCCGAACATGGTCATCGCCACGGTGCGTGGGATCGGTGTGGCGGTCATCACCAGCAGGTGCGGGGTGCGCTCCACCGGGGACTCCTCGCGCAGCTTGTCACGCTGGCGCACGCCGAAGCGGTGCTGCTCGTCGACGACGACCATGCCCAGGTCGTAGAACTCCACGGCGTCCTGGATCACCGCGTGGGTGCCGACCACGATGTCGGTGGTGCCGGAGATGACGTCGAGCAGGGTGTCACGGCGTTCCGACACCGGCTGCGACCCGGTCAGCAACGAGACGGTCACACCCGTGCCCGCCAACAGTCCCGTCAGGGTGCGGTAGTGCTGGGCGGCGAGGACCTCGGTGGGCGCCAGGAAGGCGCACTGGGCGCCGGAGTCCACGACGCGCAGCATCGACAGCAGGGCGACGATCGTCTTGCCCGAGCCCACGTCGCCCTGCAGCAGCATGCTCATCGGCGACTCGGTGCCCATGGCCTGCCCGATGGTGTCCAGGGCCGCCTGCTGGGCCTCGGTGAGTTCGTAGGGCAGAGCGCGCACCAGCGTGGAGTAGCGCGACTCGTCCTCGATCGCCACCACGGCACGCCCGTGGCGGGCGGTGGTGTCGGCCCGACGCAACGCCATGACCAGCTGCAACGCCAGAGCCTCGTTGAACTTCAGCCGGGTGCGGGCGTCCTGCGCGGGTACCTCCGACCCCAGGCCGGACGTCTCCTCCGGGGGACGGTGGATGTCGTGCAGGGCGGTGGCGAAGTCCACCAGCGCCCGGCCCTGCACCGCCGGCCAGCGCGGTGCGCCTGTCGCGTCGGACGGCGCGGGCAGCATGTCGGCGGGCCGTCCCATCGCGTCGAGGACGTGGGCGGTCACCGCCATGACCTCGGCACCGGTGGTCCCGGTGCGCCGCGGATACGTGGGCAGCCACGGCACGGAGAGGATCTCCTGCGCCGCGCGCATGCCCCCGGCGACCTCGACGATGGTCTCCAGCGGGCCGAAGGCGCCGAACGCCGCCTCGTAGGCCTCCCCCTCCAGGGGGCGCCCGTCCGGGCCGGGCCCGGGGTGCAGGGTGATGTAGCTGGGGTTGCGCAGCTGCCACTCCTCGCGGAAGAGCTTGAGTTTGCCCGACAGCATGAGTTTGGCGCCCACGGTGATGAACGGCTGGTGGCTGCGCGCGGCACCGAACAGGGCCGAGGAGAAGTCCTCCCCGTTGACCCGGACACGGAAGGCGAGGATCTCCCGCGGGCCCTTGCGGCCACGGTTGTCCTGCAGCTGCGACCAGGTGACCTCGCCGAGGCAGGTCAGCAGTTCGCCCTCGACGAGGGCGTCCGTCCACACCTCCCCGGCGCTCGCGCCTGGCCCGTCTGTCCCATCTGTCATGGCCCCGGTGCCGCTGGTGTGCACGTAGCTGACCGGGAAGTTCATCAACGCCTGTCCCAGGGTCGACAGCCCGGGTTTGCCCGCGAGTTTGCGGGCGCGCTCGGGCGAGACCACCAGGCTCAAGGGCCGCGGATCATCCCACCCGAGCATTCACTCCACCCCCACCTGCACGCCGGTCCCCAACCCGCGGACGCGGTAGGAGTGCAGTTCCACACCCGGGTGCTCGGCGCGCAGGGACTCGATGGCGGACGCGACGGGGTCGGCGCCCCCTGCGCCGTCCTCCCCCGTCCCGACCTCGCCGTCCTCTCCTGCGAGGTCGTACAGGACGGTGACCAGTTCGCCACCGTCGGCAAGCAGCCCGGTGACCATCGTGGCCACCAGGTCGGCGACGTCGGACCCGTCAGCCCCGTCAGCCCCGTCGGTCTGACGCCAGCGTTGGGCGGACACGGCGTCCGCCATCTCCTCTGCGTTCTCGTCGAGGTCCGCGGTGGGACTGTAGACGGCCATGGCCGCCAGCCCTCCGACGAAGGACTCGGTGTCCACCACGGTGGCCTCCCAGTCCGAGGACGCCAGGCGGCCGAAAAGCTCGGCGGTGTCCTGCCCGTTGGTCAGCACGATGCAGCCGGTGCCACGTCGTTCGAACTCGGCGATCACCGTGGCGGTGTCGCCGGCCGTCGCACCCGCGGTGGCGAACATGCCGCGCAGTCCGCCCTCCGGGACCAGGGCCAGCACCGGTGCGCTCGGACGCTCCTCCTCGGCGGGTTCGACGAGGGGCAGGGCCTCCAGGGACAGGTCGGTGACCTCCCCGGTGGCGAAGGCGAGTTCGATCAGCGGGCCACCGGCGGTGGTGTGCACGTGGACCCGCCAGGTGCCGTCGGACTCGCCGGGCACGATGACCACACTGTTGCCCCGGGTGTTCAGCTCGCCGCGCAGGGTGTCGAGGTGCTCCTCGTCGGCGCGCAGGGTGAACATCACCTCGATCTCGGCCCTGGCGGCGCCCTCCGGCGTCCGCTGCGACGACTGCGCACCACTCTCGTCGGCCTCGTCGGCCGGCCGGGAGCCGTCCTGCGGGGACGCGGTGGTCCGGCCGGCGTCGGCCGGGGTGTCGGCGAAAGCATCGGTGAGCGCGTCGACGAGAGCGTCGAGGATGACCACCAGTCCCCTGCCACCGGCGTCGACGACCCCGGCAGACGCCAGGGCGGGCAGCTGCGCGGTGGTCTCGGTGAGGGCCTCGGCCGCGGCGTCGCGCGCGGCGCAGGCGATGTCCACCGCACTGACCTCCGAGGCGTCCTGCCCGGTGCCCTCACGCTCGGCGACGATCGCCGAGGACGCCTCCGCCGCGGCGTGCAGCACCGAGATGATCGTGCCCTCCACCGGGGCGGACACCGCCCGACGCACGAGCTTCTCCGCCCGGTGCAGCATCCCGGGGATCGCACCGGCCGACAGGGCGTCCTTGCCCGAGGCGGCGGCGGAGTCCGCCAACGCCCGCAGGAACTGGCTCAGCACCAGCCCGGAGTTGCCGCGGGCACCGGTGACCGCACCGGCGGCCAGCGAGGCCGCGACGTCCGCCACACTCGTCGCGGCGACGGCCTGCGACCCGGCCCGACCATGGTCCTGGTGCATGCGGTCGACGGCCGAACCCATCGTGGCGGTCATGTTCGACCCGGTGTCGGAGTCCGGGATGGGGAACACGTTGAGTTCGTTGATCTCGTCCTTGTGCTCCGCCAGGCCCGCGGCGGCCTGCTCCGCCCAGCTGGCGACGTGTGCCCCGGTCAGCATGCCTGCTCCTGACCGGACAGGTCCCAGTCCACCGGGTCCGCACCCTGCTCGGCGAGCAGGTCGTTCGCGCGGGTGAACGGGCGCGAGCCGAAGAACCCGCGGTAGGCCGCCAGCGGCGACGGGTGCGGCGACAGGATGCAGCGATCGCGCCCCACGACGTCGGCCATGTCCTGGGCCTGACGACCCCACAGCACCGCCACGAGCGGACGGGACGCCAGACTGCGCACCACCGCCGCGGTGATCTCCTCCCAGCCCTGGCCGCGGTGACTGTTCGCCGACCCCGCGCGCATGGTCAGCACCCGGTTGAGCAGCATCACCCCGGCGTTCGTCCACGGCGACAGGTCCGCCGTACGCGGCCGCGGCAGCCCCAGGTCCGACTCGTACTCGGTGAAGATGTTCACCAGCGACTTCGGCACCGGTGAGGTGTCCGCCGTCGAGGAGAACGACAGGCCCACCGCGTGCCCCGGGGTGGGGTACGGGTCCTGGCCGAGGATCAGCACCCGTGTGCCGGTCGCCGGACCCGCCAGCGCGCGGAAGATGTTCTGCGGCGCCGGCTGGACGTCCTCGCCCTCGGCGATACGCCCGGCGGTCCACTGCGCCATCGACTCCAGCGCGCCGGCCCGCAGGCCGGACGCGGCGAGCTCGTTGCGCCACGACGGGTGCACCGTCGCCAGGATGCGACCCGCCAGCTCGTCCTGCGGCTCGCCTGTACCTGTGCCTGTACCTGTACCCGTGTCAGCCAAGGGAGTCCCAGCCTCCCGTGTAGATCGGCGGCTGGCCGTCGACCGTCACCCGCGGCAGGTCGGACCCGCCGGACACCTCGTGCACCACACCCAGCCTGCGGTAGCCCGCCGGCACGTCCTTCGCCGTGGTGCCCACCAACGTGTGGTCCTCCCCACCGGTGAGCACCCACTGCCACGGGTCCACGCCGAGAACCTCACCGGCGTAGTAGAGCTGCGCGTCCGGCGTCAACGACGCCCCGTCCAGGTCCAGCTGCACGCCGGAACGCTCCGCCAGGGTCGTCAGGTCGCGCAGCAGCCCGTCGGAGTTGTCCGTCATCGACGACACCCCCGCCGCCCTGGCCACCGAACCACGGCCCACGACCAGCTCCGGGGCGCAGTGACGGCGCACCAGGTCCTGCAGCACGGCGTTGTCCGGCACCGCCTCACGCGAACCGAAGTACCGCAGGATCGCCTCACCGGCCGCAGAATGCCCGATGACCCCGCTGGCGATCACCTCGTGGCCGGGCTCCGCCCCCGTGATCGTCATCGCCGGGTCCGGGCCGGCCAGCACACCGACCGCCGTGACCGAGACCACCAGCTGTGTGGAGGACACCACGTCGCCACCGACAAGTTCCACCGCCCAGGGTGCGGCGGTCTCCCCGATACCGCGGGCGATCTCCGAGACCATCTCCAGCTCCAGGTCCGGCGGGGTGGCCAGCGACATCAGCACCGCCGTCGGACGTCCGCCCATCGCCTGGATGTCGGCGAAGTTCTGCGTCACCGCCTTGGCACCAACCTCGAAGGGGGTGGACCAGTCGAAACGGAAGTGCACGCCCTGCACCAGCACGTCCGTGGTCGCCAGGTGCCGGGAGTTCGGCGGGGCCGGGTCCAGCACGGCGGCGTCGTCACCGTTGATCTCGCTGGGCGCCGCCTCACGGATGGCGGCGATCGTCGCCGCCTCACCGGCCTGCGCCACGGTGAGCTTGCCGGAGGTGTCTGCCGTCATCGGTCTCCTCGAATCATCACACACCGTGGGTGACACGACTGCCGGAACGGTTCACCGGCCCCGGCGGTCGGGTCCTGCACCCGCGGGGCCGTAGAATCATCCGCATGTCTTCACGGTCTAAGGTCACCGATCAGGGTAGCAGCACCTCCGGACACGGAATGCCACGACGCAGCGGTGTCGCCCTCGCCCTGCTGATCGCGGTGGTGTTCGTGGTCTTCGTCCTCGTCGGAGCGAAGATCCTCGTGGACCGCAGCGTCTACACCCTCGTCGCCATGGGCCCGGTCGACGCGCCGGACGCCGACAGCTCCGCCTGCGCCGACATCACCGGCGACCTGCCCGACCGCATCGGCGACTACCGCGACGTCGGGGTCGCCGACCCCGCCCCCGAGGGGTCCGCCGGCTACCGCGACAGCGGCGGCACCGAGCTCTCCCTGCGCTGCGGGGTCGGCGCCCCCGCCCAGTACACCGAACTCAGCTCCACCGAGGAGTCCGGCGGCGAACAGTGGCTGCCCATCGCCGACGCCACCCCGGGATCCGGGCTGACCACCTGGTACGCCGTGGGGCACTCCCCCGTGGTCGCCGTGACCACCGACGGCCGGCTCACCGCCGCCGACCTCTCCGGTGTCGGCGAGTCGATCAGCGCCCACGGCGACGACACCGACGCCCCCACCCCCGGCGACGTACCGCTGGCCGGGCTCGCCGAGCAGGACGACGCCGACGCCGCGTCCTGCACCGCCCTCGAGGACGCCCTGCCCGATTCCCTCGGCGAGTACCGTCGCATGGGATCCGGGGAACCGGAGGGCTCGCTGGTGTGGGTCGCCGAGGCCCGCGAACCGGTGGTGCTGCGCTGTGGCGTGGAGCTGCCCGACAGCTACGAGGCCGGCGCACAGCTGACGCAGATCGACGAGGTGCCGTGGTTCCAGGACACCGCGCTGGCCGAGGGGTCCACCGCCGGAGTCTGGTACGCGCTGGGCTACGCCGAGACCGTGGCGGTCTCGCTGCCGCTGGACGCGGGCAACAGTGTGCTCACCGCGGTGTCCGAGGCCATCGACGGGCATCTGGAGCGCACCGCCGAGCGCTAGGCCGGGCGCTCCTCTCGACCACATGTCATCTCAGTCATGCCCCAGGCCAGATCCCGGCGGTTTTCTGCCCTGGGGCATGACTCAGATGACAGTGCCCCCCTCTGCCCCCTCTGCCCCCTCTGCCCCCCTGCGACCCGGCGACCCGGCGACGACGCTAGTGGCGTGCCGCCCCGCGCTACCCGGGCCTACCCCGCCAGGGCGTGAGCGATGAGGATGTCCAGCAGGTCGGTGTACTCCACCCCGCTGGCGGCGAACATCTTCGGGTACATGCTGATCGGGGTGAACCCCGGCATGGTGTTGGGCTCGTTGAGCACCGGACCGTCCGGCGTGACGAAGAAGTCCACGCGCGCCAGGCCCGAGCAGCCCAGGGCGCGGAAGGTCTCCACCGCCAGACGGCGCACCTCGGCGACCTGCTCGTCGGGCAGCGGCGCGGGGATCTCGTAGGTGATGATGTCGTCGAGGTACTTGGTGTCGAAACCGTAGAAGCCCTCCGGCCCGTCACCGGTGCCCATCAGCATCGACGGGTAGGACGCCTGGATCGTGCCGTCCGGGTACTGCAGCACACCGCACTCCACCTCCGGTCCCTGCAGCATGGACTCCACGAGCACCTTGTCGTCGGCGGCCAGCGCGGTCTCCAGGGCAGCCGGGAAGTCGGCCCAGTCGTCGACCTTCGAGATGCCGATCGACGAGCCGCCGCGTGCCGGCTTCACGAACACCGGCAGCCCCAGGGCGTCCTGCTCCTCGGGCGTGAGGACGCGCCGCTCGGTGACGACGACCTCGTCGCCGACGGGCACGCCGGCGTGGCGGGCGACGGCCTTGGTGTACTGCTTGTCCATGCACGCCGCGGAGGCGAACACGCCGTTGCCCACGTAGGGCACGTGGGCGAGCTCGAACAGGCCCTGGACGGTGCCGTCCTCGCCGTTGACCCCGTGCAGGACGGGGAAGACCACGTCCACCTCAGCGTAGAGGGAACCGTCGCCGAAGCGCAGCTGCCCGCCGCGGCGTCCTCCCCGGCCTCCCCTGCCGCCGAGGTCGAAGTTCACCGAACGGCCGCCGGTGACCTCCGGCAGTTCCCGGTCGTGGACGCTCAGGGCGTCCAGGTCAGTGGTTCCCTTGACCCACACGCCGTCGCGCGTGATGCCGACCGGCACGATGTCGTAACGGTCGGGGTCGAGGTGGGCCATCACCGCACCGGCGGAGATGCAGGACACGCTGTGTTCGGTGTTCTGACCTCCGTAGACAACGGCAACGGTGGTTTTCGCCTGGTTCGTGGGGGTATTCACGGGGACCAAGTGTAGCGCCCGGGGCGGCCCCGGCGGTCACTCGGCTTTCTTCGTGCGTCCCATCAGGTCGCGGATGGCGGTCGGCACGTCCCCGCCGTGGTGGCAGACCCGCACGACCTGGCGGGTGATCGGCATCTCCACCCCGTGTGCCTCGGCGAGCTCGGCGACGGACATGCTGGAGATCACGCCCTCGGCGACCTGTCCCTTCGTCGCACCGGAGGCCTGGTCCAGGGACTCGCCCATGCCGAGGCGCTCGCCGAAGGTGCGGTTGCGCGACAGCGGGGAGTTGCAGGTGGCCACCAGGTCGCCCATGCCCGCCAGGCCGGCCATGGAGCGTTCCTGGCCGCCGAGGGCCACGGTCAGGCGGGTGATCTCGGCGAGCCCGCGGGTGATCACGGTGGCGATGGTGTTGTGCCCCATGCCCATGCCGGCGGCCATGCCGCAGGCCAGGGCGATGACGTTCTTGCACGTGCCGCCGACCTCGCAGCCGATGACGTCGTCGTTGGTGTAGGGGCGGAAGTAGGCGGTGGCCAGGGCGGACTGCACCAGCCGGGCGCGGCGGTCGTCGGTGCAGGCCACCACGCTGGCGGCGGGTTGCTGGCGGGCGACCTCCACGGCCAGGTTCGGCCCCGAGAGAACCGCCACGCGTGAGGCGTCGACCTCGGCGACCTCGGCGATGACCTCGCTCATCCGTCGTCCGGTGGAGTGCTCGATGCCCTTGGCGAGGCTGACCAGCGTCGCGTCGGACGGGATGAGGTCCCGCCACTGCTCCAGGTTGGCGCGCAGCGACTGCGAAGGGACGCCGAGGAAGACGACGTCGGCGCCGTCCAGCGCCTCGGCGGCGTCGGTGGTCGCGCCGATCGAGGACGGCAGGACGGTGTCCGGCAGGTAGGTACCGTTGGTGTGGTCCCGGTTGATCTCCTCGGCGATCTCCGGGCGACGGGCCCACAGCGTGACCGCCGGACGTGCCGCCGAGCCGGTCGGTGCCGAGCGCGCACCTGCCTCGGTGTCCGCGCAGACCTTGGCCACCGTCGTCCCCCAGGAGCCGGAGCCCATCACCGCTACGCGAACCATATCTGCCGTGCTCCTCTGTGTCGTGGGTGGCGGTCGCCGTCATCGGGTGGTGTCGCCTTATGCCGGGGACTTCCCGACTACGTGCCCCACACCGGTCACCGCTAATGTGGGTGAGAGGAAGAGATTCCGCCGTATCTGCTCCCCAACATTGAACCATGACGCACCCGGTCCGTGGTGACGGCACGACCGGACCGGTGCGCTCGGGAAGGCGTCACCCTTGATCAGCCACACCGGCACCGGAGACCTGTCCACCTCGCTGGCTTCGAGAAACCTCGAGGACGACTCCCCCGCCGCCCCCGTCACCGGTCACGTCGCCCGGATCGGCAGCACCCCCGCCGACGAGTTCGAGCGCCCCGTCTTCGCCGCCGGTGCGGTGCTGTGGCGGCGCACGGTGCCCCAGGGCCCGGGTGCCCCGGAGACCGCCGGCAGCGCGGAGGGGCAGGACGCGATCGAGATCGCGGTGATCCACCGTCCCCACTACGACGACTGGTCGCTGCCGAAGGGCAAGGTCGACCCCGGCGAGAACCTGGTGGAGACCGCCACCCGTGAGATCGCCGAGGAGACCGGCTACTCCCCCACCCTGGGCTGGCTGCTGGGCCATGTGCACTACCCGCTGGGCAACAAGACGAAGGTGGTCTACTACTGGACCGCCGAGGTCACCGGCGGCGACTTCAAGGACAACAACGAGGTCGACGAGCTGCACTGGCTCTCCCCGGAGGACGCGAAGGCGAAGGTCAGTTACGACGCCGACCGCGACGTGATCGGTGCTGCGCTGGAGGTCCTGGCGTTGGGCTGCACCCGACGGGTGCTCTACGTGCGCCACGCCAAGGCGATGTCGCGGGACAACTGGAAGCAGGACGACAACCTGCGACCGCTGACGAAGAAGGGCTACCTGCAGGCCACCTCCCTGCCGGCGGTGCTGGAGGGTTACCGTCCGCGCACGGTGTCCTCGGCCACCCCCGAGCGCTGCCGCGCCACGGTGGAGCCCACGGCCGCCTGGTTGAACCTGGACATCGAGACGGACGTGAACCTCGGCGACGCCGCCCTGGCGCACTCCCCTCGTACCGTGATGGAGGCCCTGGTCAGGGCGAGTTCCGCGCCGGTGAGCGTGGTGTGCGCCCAGGGTGAGATCATCCCGGCGGTCGTCTCCGGGCTGGCGCAGGACGCCGGCTTCGAGGTCGAGGACCTGCATGCCAAGAAGGCCAGCGTGTGGGTGCTGCACTTCGGGCAGGGCGACACGCTGCTGGGCGCGGACTACCTGGCGTCCCCGCTGCCGGTGCGCTGAGGCTGCACCGCTTCAGTCCTGCTCAGCCCTGCAGCAGGATCTCCCAGCTCACGCCGAAGCGGTCCACCCCGCGGCGGGTGTGACCGTCCAGCCCCAGTTCACGGCCGAGCACCTCGGCCTGCACCGGGGTGTCGCAGTACACCCGGAAACTCACCGCGTCGGTGAAGGTGAAGGGCTGTTCGGTGGCCGAGTCCATCATCGAGAACCAGGTCCCGAGCAGTCGCACGTCGGCGAACATCACCGAGCCGGCGACCGCGGGGCCGTTGTCCTGCGGGTAGGTGACCATGGTGCCGGTTCCGGTGCCTCCGGCCCCGTCAGGACCGAAGACCTCGGCGAACACCCCGGTCCACAGCTCGCGCGCCTCACCGGCCCGGTTCTGTGCTTCCCCGCCGAAGAGGAAGGACGGGATCAACGCCGGGCGTGGGGCCCCGGCCGGATCGGTGAGCATGACCTGCCAGCTCATCCCGTACCTGTCGAGCACCCAGCCGTAGCGGGCGCTGAAGGGGTACTCGTCCAAGGGCATGAGTACGGCCTGGGCGTCCTCGGCGAGTCCCTCCCAGATGGTGTCGAGGACCGCGCGTGCGCGCGCCTGCGCCGCCTGCTGCGCCTCCGGGGTGGCGTCCGGTGACCAGCCGAAGAACGACGGGTCGACGTTGACCATCATGTTGGTCGCAGGAGAGATCCCCTCGGCGCCGGAGGTATCGGCGGCGTCGGCGGCGTCGGTGAGGTGCAGTCGCATGCCGGCGACGAAAAGGTCCACGCCCTCGTCGGTGGCCGTGCCCCCGGTCGCCCCGAGTTCCAGGCCCGCCTCCTCGAAGGGGCGGAAGACGTCGGTGTAGAACCGGGCCGCCCCGACGACCCCGTGGTCGCCGACCTGCAGGCGCAACCGCG
Organism: Corynebacterium sp. AOP40-4SA-5; assembly: GCF_052377355.1. Taxonomy (NCBI): domain Bacteria; kingdom Bacillati; phylum Actinomycetota; class Actinomycetes; order Mycobacteriales; family Corynebacteriaceae; genus Corynebacterium; species Corynebacterium sp. AOP40-4SA-5. Next base: position 159,854 of record NZ_JBQSWS010000006.1, on the reverse strand, counting down.
GGACGATGCGCTGGTGGTTGCCGGTGGTGTGCTGGGTCATGCCCTCCGAGGGTACGACATCTCAGCCGATCAGCGGCTTGAATCCGGGGCGGGTGGCCTCGAAGTCGCTGATCGCCGCCTCGTCCTGCAGGGTGATGCCGATGTCGTCGAGGCCGTTGAGCAGCCGCCAGCGGGTGTCGTCGTCGACCTCGAAGGCGAAGACGTGCTCTCCCAGGCTGGCGGTGCGCGCCTGCAGGTCCACGGTGATCTCCACACCGGGGCGCTGCTCGATGAGCTTCCAGATCAGCTCGATGTCCTCGGCGGTCATCGTGGCGGCGAGCAGCCCGTTCTTGGCGGTGTTGCCGCGGAAGATGTCGCCGAAGCGTGGGGAGAACACCACGCGGAACCCGTAGTCGAGTAGCGCCCACACGGCGTGCTCGCGGGAGGAGCCGGTACCGAAGTCGGGTCCGGCGACGAGCACCGAGGAGGCCACGAACGGCTCCTGGTTGAGGACGAACTCCGGGTCACGGCGCCAGGACTTGAACAGCCCGGACTCGTAGCCGGTCTTGGTGACCAGCTTGAGGTACTCGGCGGGCACGATCTGGTCGGTGTCCACGTTCGAGCGGCGCAGCGGGCAGGCCACGCCGGTGTGGGTGCTGAACTTCTCCATGGTGCGCTTACGCTCCCTTCTCGAGGTTCTCGGACGCTCCGGACGCTTCAGGCAGGTCGGCGGGGCTGGCGAGGTGGCCGAGCACCGCCGTCGCCGCGGCGACGGGCGGGGAGACCAGGTGGGTACGTCCTCCCTTGCCCTGGCGTCCTTCGAAGTTGCGGTTGGAGGTGGACGCGGAGCGTTCGCCGGGGGCGAGCTGGTCGGGGTTCATGCCCAGGCACATCGAGCAGCCGGCGGTGCGCCACTCCGCCCCGGCGTCGAGGAAGACCTTGTCCAGTCCCTCCTGCTCGGCCTGGGTCTTCACCGCGGTGGAGGACGGCACGACCATCATCTGCACCGACGGGTCCACGCGGCGTCCGCGCAGCACGTCGGCGGCGGCGCGCAGGTCCTCGATGCGGCTGTTGGTGCAGGAGCCGAGGAAGACGGTGTCGATGCCGATCTCGCGCAGCGGGGTGCCCTGCTCCAGGCCCATGTACTCGATGGCGGACTCGGCGGCGATGCGCTCGGTCTCGTCGGTGATGTCCTCCAGGTACGGCACCGCGGCGTCCAGCGGCAGGCCTTGGCCAGGGTTGGTGCCCCAGGTGACGAACGGGGTCAGCGCGGCACCGTCGATCTCGACGACGGTGTCGTAGGACGCCCCGTCGTCGGTGGGCAGCGAGCGCCAGTAGGCGACGGCGTCGTCCCAATCCTGGCCGGTGGGCGCGTAGCGGCGTCCCTTGAGGTAGTCGAAGGTGACCTCGTCGGGGGCGATCATGCCGGCGCGGGCGCCGGCCTCGATGCTCATGTTGCACATCGTGAGCCGCCCCTCCATGGACAGCTTCCTGATGGCCTCGCCGCGGTACTCGATGATGTGGCCCTGGGCGCCGCCCGTGCCGATCTTGGCGATGATCGCCAGGATCAGGTCCTTGGCGGTGACCCCGGGACGCAGTTCCCCGGAGACCTCGATGGCCATGGTCTTGAACGGTGCCAGCGGGAGGGTCTGGGTGGCGAGCACGTGCTCGACCTCGCTGGTGCCGATGCCCATGCCGATGGAGCCGAAGGCACCGTGGGTGGAGGTGTGCGAGTCGCCGCAGACGATGGTCATGCCCGGCTGGCTGGCGCCGAGCTGCGGGCCGACAGTGTGCACGATGCCCTGCTCGCCGTCGCCCATGGAGTGCAGGACGACCCCGTACTCCTCGCAGTTCCTGCGCAACGTCTCGACCTGCAGGCGTGAGACCTTGTCCTCGATCTCGAGAAGGTTGCCGGAGTGCACGCCCAGGGTGGGCACGTTGTGGTCCTCGGTACCCAGGGTGAGGTCGGGCCGGCGCAGCGGCCGGTTGTTCTGCCGCAGTCCGTCGAAGGCCTGGGGGCTGGTGACCTCGTGGATGAGGTGCAGGTCGATGAACAGCAGGTCGCGCCCACCGTTCTCCCCCCTGGTCACGACGTGGGCGTCCCACACCTTCTGTGCGAGGGTGCGCGGGGCGTGCGTGGTGGTGTCGTCTGGGTGCGTCTGCCGGGTCACAGCATTCACAGTTCTCTCCTCGTGCTTGCTCGCTGCAGTCGTCCGGAGGTTCCGGTCGTCGCCCGCCCGTCACTGCGGGGCAACCTGGAAGTTCCACTGGTTGGAATGTATAGTATCAGATCATGGGAAACCCCTTCGTCACCGAGACGCCCTCACCCACGCCTACTGCGGCGACCGCGACCACCAGCGGTATCCAGGTCCTCGACCGTGCCCTGCTCATCCTGGGCATCGTCGCACGGCGCCCGCACAGCCTCTCCGAACTGTGCGAGACCACGGGCCTGCCCCGCGCCACGGCGCACCGCATCGCCGTCGCGTTGGAGAAGCACCGCATGGTCACGCGGCTGGAGGACGGCCAGTGGACCGCCGGACCGGCACTGGCCGAGCTGGCACCGAAGTCCTCGACCCGTCTGGACGAGGCGGCCGAGCACGTGCTGCCCGACCTGGTGGAGCGCACCGGCGAGGCCGTGCAGATCTACAAGCTCTCGGGCCACGAGCGCGTGTGCATCGCCACGGCGGAACCGCGCCAGGGCCTGCGGGACACGGTACCAGTGGGCAACCGGCTGACCCTCACCGCAGGCTCCGCGGCGAAGGTGCTCGTCGCCTACTCCCCCAAGGTCTTCCAGGACGACGTGCTGACCTCGGCCCACTACACCGCCGAGGACCTGGAACTGGTGCGCGCCGGCCAGATCGCCGAGTCCGTGGGCGAGCGCGACGCCGCCCTGGCCAGCGTGTCTGTACCGGTGCGGGACGCCTCGGGCGTCATCGCCGCCCTGTCGATCTCCGGGCCGGCCGAGCGCATGGGCCCCTCGCCCGCCGCCCGCCACCGCGAGGCCCTGCAGCACAGCGCCGCCGAGCTGGAGCACTACCTGCGTTGATCGGGAGATGATGGCCTGGGGGTGATACGGGGCGGTCTGGGGCGGCTCCCATGCCCGTGTTTCCGATATAGCCTGCGCAATGCGCAGGGGTGTCCTACGCTGACACGGACAATACCGCCGTGCCTCACACCGGCACCAACGAATGGAGACCCATCATCCTCGGTAGCTTCGGAATCAACGAACTCGCCGTCATCGTCCTGGCCGTCGCGTTCATCGCGGTCGTCGTCTGGGCCGTGGTGAAGGTCATCAAGTACCTCTCCTGACGGTCCCACAACCCCGCGCTACGGGTGGCCTTCTGAAAGCAGACCAACAATAGCGTGAGGTATCAGCGACGGGCCGGGTACCCGACCCCGGACATACGAAAAGCCCGGTCACGAAGACCGGGCATTTCGACTACTACTTTGTACCCCGTACGGGATTTGAACCCGTGTTACCGGCGTGAGAGGCCAGCGTCCTAGGCCGCTAGACGAACGGGGCAGGAACTAACGTATGTCGTCCAGCAGGGCACCGTGGCCGCGCTGTGCAACGGGGAGAACTATATATGACGATCCACATCGGCACCTAATCACCGCCGTGACGTGCAATGATGGTGACATGAACCCGCTCACCACCACGCAGCTGCGGGGCCTGCGCCTCACCGCCCAGCTGCTCGCCCCCGCCGCGGCTCGTCCCCCACTGCCGGACTCCCCGCACGGGCAGGACGCCGCAGTCCACGCCGTCGCCGCGCACATGCTCGCCAGCCAGGCGCAGAACCTCCCCGCGGGCGTCCGCGCACTGGGACTGCGTGCCGGTGCCCCGATGCTCACCGAGGAGGATCTCACCGTCGCCCACGTGGTGCGCAGCTGGTCGCAGCGCGGCACCCACCACCTGCTCGCCGCCGAGGACGTCCGCTGGCTCACTCGCCTGTGCACCCCGCGGGTACAGAAGGCCTCGGCGAAGCGACGTGGACAACTGGGCCTGTCCGACGAGGACGTCGACGTATGCCGCACCGCTCTGCTGGACGCGCTGGCGGCGTCCTGCACTCCCCTGGCCCGCAGCGAGGCCTACCAGGTGTTCGCCCGCGCCGGCATCGACCCGGAGGGCGGCCGCGGGCCGCACATGCTGCGCCACTTCGGCGGGGAGGGCGACATCGTCCAGGGCCCGCGTTCCTCGGCCGCAGGACGCCCCGAGGACACCTTCGTGCTGCACGACAGCGTGGTGACCGACCCGCGGAACCTCGACGGGGAGGACGCACTGCGCGAGCTCGCCTGCCGCTACTACCGCTCGCGCGGCCCGGCCGGCGTCAAGGACCTGGCGTGGTGGTCGGGACTGACCGTGCGCGACGCCCGCGCCGCCACCGCCCTCGCGCTCGCCACAGGAACGGTCATGGAGGGCTCCACGCAGGACGGACGCAGCGTCCTACTGGCCGACTGGCAAGTCGACGTCACCGCCGCTGAGATCACCCAGGCTCTGGCTCTGACGTTGGAATTACCCGCGTTCGATGAGTACCTGCTCGGCTACGCCGAGCGCTCGGACGTGATCTCGGACGCGGTGGCCGGCGAGGTCGGCCCCACGAAGAACGGGCTGTTCCACCCCTGCCGCGTCGAGGCCGGGGCCGTCACCGGCCGGCTGTGACAACTGAGGACGGTCAAGGACAGTCAAGGACAGCCGCCTACTCGGAGAGCAGGCGCGACTGCTCCTCGGCGACGGCGGCCAGGTCCTCGTTGCTGAGGTAGTCGCGGTCGAAGCGCTGCCACGGCTGCTCCACCATGCGCCACACCCCGGTCGTCCGGTCGCAGAACGGGTGCGCGGCACGCACCCAGCGCATCCACGGGGCGATCTCCCCGGTGTCCGGGTCGATGCGCGTGTAGTGCAGGACCGTGCAGTTGAAGATGGTCATCTCCTTGTCCTTGTCGTAGCGCAGGAACACCTCGTCGCTCCAACGCTCCAGGACCAGGCGGGTGGACCACATGAAGTCTCCGTGGGTCACCACAAGCACGTTGTCCTCGCTGCTCTCACGGTGCAGGGTGCTGAGCATGTTGCGCACCCGGTTCTCCGCGACGTTGGCGATCGACTCCCCCGCCGGCGGCGCCCAGTACAGCGGGTCCTTGCGGCGCAGCAGGGCGTTGTGGGCGTACTGCTCCTCGAAGACCTTGCGCGGCAAGGGCGAGATCTCACCCCAGGAGCGTTCACGCACCACCCGGTTCTCCTCCCACAGCGCACCGTCGAGCTGGAGGTTCGCCGCGGTCTCCCGGGTACGCACGTACGGGGAGGTGATGCAGCGGTCCAGCGGGTCGACGTTGTCGGTGATCCACCGTCCCGCCGCGTGCGCCTGGGCCACACCGGCGTCGGTCAGACGCCATGAGCGGTCGGCGACCAGCATCGTCTCCTCGCTGAAGAGTGCCTGGTCGCCGGCCTTGTCCGCGCGTTGGATCACGTTGGCCTCGCTCTGGCCGTGGCGGACGAGGATCAGGTTCTTCGGCATGGTCACCCCACCCACCCTAGACCTTTCGCCTAGGAACAGTTGCACCCCCTTCTGCTCCGGGGATACCCCGACCCCGGACATGCGGAAAGCCCGGTCCGAAGACCGGGCTTTGCCGTTTCACATACCTTGTACCCCGTACGGGATTTGAACCCGTGTTACCGGCGTGAGAGGCCAGCGTCCTAGGCCGCTAGACGAACGGGGCAAGAAAACGAAGTGCACATCATGTTCAGCGTTTCCGCTGGCCTACCAGGACTCGAACCTAGAACGACGGTACCAGAAACCGCTGTGTTGCCAATTACACCATAGGCCAATCGTTGCTGTGCTCCGCGGTGTTCCCCGCGCTGCCTTGCAACGGTGGATACTATAACCAGAGCGCTCGCACACTCGCAAACTGCCAGGTCAGGACGCCGATCGCGGCGTCCTGCGCCCGCTGCGACCGGCGTACGCCGGCTACAACCCTGTTATTCGGCGGCGACGTACAGCGTGACCGCCCGTGCGGCACGCAGACGTGCCAGCGTGGACTCGCGTCCCAGCAGCTCCATCGACTCGAACAGCGGCGGGGACACCGCCGCGCCCGAGACCGCCACCCGCAGGGCCCCGTAGGCCTTGCGCGGCTTGAGTTCCATCGAGTCGATCAGACGCGCCGACAGGGCCGCCTCGATCTTCTCCGTGACGAACCCCGCGTCACCGAGAGACTCCAGCGCCTCGATCTCCTCGATCGCGGCGTCCAGGACCTCCACGGCTTCCTCCTTGAGGTTCTTCTTCGCCGCCTTCTCGTCCAGCTCCAGGTCCGCGTCGGCGGTGACCAGGAAGCGCAGCAGGCCGTCGGCGTCGCCGAGGGTCTTGATGCGGGTCTGCACCAGTTCCGCGGCGAAGGCGAACTTGTCGGCCGGGTAGTCGGCCGGGAAGCCCTTGTACTCCTCCAGGTAGCTGCGCAGGCGGGTGGTGAAGTCCGCCAGGTCGAGCAGGCGGATGTGGTCGGCGTTGAGCGCCTCGAGCTTCTTCTGGTCGAAACGGGCCGGGTTCGGCTTCACGTCGGCGACGTCGAAGTTCGCCACCAGCTCGTCCACGCCGAACACGTCCTGGTCGGCGGACAGGGACCAGCCCAGCAGCGACAGGTAGTTCAGCATGCCCTCGGGGATGATGCCGTTGTCGCGGTGGTTGAAGAGGTTGGACTCCGGGTCACGCTTGGAGAGCTTCTTGTTGCCCTCGCCCATCACGAACGGCAGGTGCCCGAAGGTCGGGGTCGCATCCGCCACGCCGATGCGCACCAGCGCCTCGTACAGGGCCAGCTGGCGGGGCGTGGACGGCAGCAGGTCCTCGCCGCGCAGCACGTGGGTGATCTTCATCAGCGCATCGTCCACGGGGTTGACCAGGGTGTACAGCGGCTGCCCGTTGGAACGGGCGACCACGAAGTCCGGCACGGTGGACCCGTCGACGTTCATCTCGCCACGGACCAGGTCGTTCCACGTCCAGGTCTTCTCCGGCATGCGCAGACGCCACACCGGCGAACGGCCCTCGGCCTCGAAGGCGGCGACCTGCTCGGAGGTCAGGTCCCGGTCGAAGTTGTCGTAGCCCAGCTTGGGGTCACGGCCGGCGGCGCGGTGACGCTCCTCGACCTCCTCGGCGGTGGAGTACGCCGGGTACACGTCGCCGGACGCCTTGAGCTTCTCCAGCACCTCGACGTAGATCTCCATGCGCTGCGACTGGCGGTACGGGCCGTGCGGGCCGCCGGGCTCGCCGACCCCCTCGTCCCAGTCCAGTCCGAGCCAGGTCAGGGACTCGACGATGGCCTCGTAGGACTCCTCGGAGTCCCGGGCGGCGTCGGTGTCCTCGATCCGGAACACCAGCTTTCCGCCGGTGTGCCGGGCGTAGGCCCAGTTGAACAGTGCGGTGCGGACCATGCCGACGTGCGGGGTCCCGGTCGGCGAGGGGCAGAAACGAACGCGAACATCACTCATGGTGCACTATTTCACCACATCCACTCCCCCGCCACGTCCCCGGAGTACCCGGCGGCCCGCAGCGCACCCACCCAATCGTCCAGCGGGAGGCCGCCGCTGCCCGGTGCGCCGCGTCCGGGGTCGTCGGCGATCTGGACGTGGGCGGGGAAGGTGAACGGGTCGCCGGACCCTTCTGCGCCGTCCAGACCGTCCAACCACGCCGCCACGTCGTCGGTCCGGCTGAGGTGCCACAGGTCGGCCAGCAGCCCGGTCCCGGGGAAGCTGCTGGTAACCGCGCGGGCGTCGACGACGGTCTGCACGGGGTAGTCCTCGACCCCGGAGCTGGGTTCGATCAGCACGGTGCCGTGGCCTCGCCCCTGCACCAGGTTGGCAAGGGCGGCGGTGTTGTCGAGCTGCATGGGGCTCAACCGGCGTCCTCCCCGCCCGAGCAGAAGGTTGAAGCGGCCGGCGCCGGTGGCGTCGGCCAGCCGGGACATCGCGTCGACGTGGCGCCGGCTCAGAGGTTCCTCGTGCAGGACGCCGCGGTCGCCGGCGGCGAGGTCACCCGCCCAGAAGTTCACGGCGACGAGCGTGAGCCCGCGGCGCGCGAGTTCCGCGACGAGGTCGTCGACCTCCGTGTCGTCCGGCTCCGGGGTGGTCCACGGCCACCACAGTTCGATCCTGTCGACCCCCAGGGCGCCCGCCCTGTCGAGGTCGGGGTGCCCGGCGGGCCTGCCGATCGAGCAGTTCACCGCCGTCGTGCCTGCTGTACCTGTCATGCCTGCCGTCCCTCACGTCGGAATTGTCCCCAATCTACGCGACCCGCCGGAGGCGCATCGGCCATAATGAGCCCCATGGTTGAATCCCCACACTCCCCCAGGGTCGCCCCCAGGGTCGCAGTCGTCACCGGTGCCGGCGGCGGGCTGGGCCGTGCCTTCGCCACCGCCTTGGCGCAGGAGGGCTGGAGCGTCGCCGCGTTGGGACGCAGCGTCGGCACGCTGGAGGCCACCGTCGAGGCGTGCCGCACGGCAGGCGACACGGCGGGCGGTTCTGCCGACCATCTCGCCGTCGTCTGCGACGTCACCGACGAGTCCTCCGTTTCCGCCGCATTCGACCAGGTCACCAGCACCCTGGGAGGCCTCGACCTGCTGGTCAACAACGCCGGCGTCCCCGGAGCCACCGGGCGGATCGACACCGTCGACGCCGCCGCCTTCGAGGCCACCATCGCGACGAACCTCACCGGCACCTTCCTGTGCACCCGGGCGGCCTTCTCCTGGATGGCCGCCCATGGCGGAGGACGCGTCGTCAACAACGGCTCCATCGCCGCGCACGCCCCGCGTGCCGGCGCGGCGGCCTACGCCGCGTCCAAGGCCGCCGTCGCGTCCCTCACGGTCTCCACCGCGCTGGACGGACGGGGCCGGGGTATCACCGCCACCGAACTCGACATCGGCAACGCCGCCACCGAGCTGCTGGGCACCTTCACGGCTGCCGACCCTGCCGCCGAACCCACCTTCGACGCCGCCGAGGCCGCCCGTCTGCTGGTCAGCGTGGCCGACATGCCGACCGGCGTGTCCGTGGACCGGGTCACCGTCACCGCCGCAGGCATGCCGTACCTCGGGAGAGGATAGGGACGACCGGCGATAATTTCAGTTTGTTTCCCACCCCTGAGTACGGTGACGGTGTGATCAACAACGATCGCCCGTCAACTGCGCCGGACTTCCTGCTCTCCCGCGCGTCGGGCAGCATCCGCACCCAGGGGACACGCGCGTCCTTCCCCGACCCGTTCGAGGCCGCCACGGCCCTGCGCGACGGCAGTGCGCGGCTCGTCGTCGGCGCCGTCCCCTTCGACACCGCCAACCGGGCCGCACTGACCGTGCCAGGCAGTGTGGTCGAGACCGAGGGGCCGCTGGAGCCGCCGGCCTACTACCGCGGCCGTGAGTTGGGCGAGCTGCTCGAGGTGCTCAACGTGCACCCCACCAGCAGTTCCGAGGAGTACCAGTCCACGGTGGCCGCCGCCATCGAGACGATGCGCACCACCACCCTGCGCAAGGTGGTGCTCGCCCGCGCGGTGGACATCGAGTTCGCCGAGGAGGTCGACCCGCTGCTCATCGCCGCCCGGCTGATCGACCTGTCCGCCCACCGCGACGGTTTCGCCGTGGACCTCTCGGCGACCGGACGCTCCGACGACCGTGGCACGATGCTCGTCGGCTCCTCCCCCGAGGTGCTCATCCGCCGACGCGGCACGACCGTGGAGGCCCGTCCGCTGGCCGGCTCCGCCGCCCGGCTGGCCGACCGCGGTGCCGACGAGGCCGTGGGACGCACGCTGCGCGACTCCACCAAGGACCTCACCGAGCACCAGCTGGTCGTGGACCACTACCGGCAGGTGCTCGGCGGGGTGTGCTCGGAACTGTCCATCCCCCGGACCCCCGAGCTGATCAAGACCAACGAGATGTGGCACCTGGCCACCCCGGTGCGCGGCACACTGCCGGACCTGCACTTCTCCGCACTGGACCTGGCGTTGATGCTGCACCCCACACCCGCCGTCGGGGGGACCCCCACCGACGACGCCATCGGGATCATCAACGAGGTCGAGGAACCACGCTGCTTCTACGCCGGCTTCGTGGGCTGGTGCAACGAGGACGGCGACGGCGAGTACATGGTCAGCATCCGCTGCGCCGAGATCGCCGGTGCCACCGCCAGGGCGTGGGCCGGCGGCGGGATCATCGCGACGTCCTCCCCCTCGGCCGAGGCCGCCGAGACGACCGCCAAACTGCAGACCGCACTGCGGGCACTCAACGTGCCCGCCGCGATGCGGGCGGTCTGACATCCCCCTGTAAGAGGCTCCAGGTAGAGGCTCTAGTAGGCCTCGATGGGGTTGACCAGGTGGCCCAGGCCGGGGATCTCGATGTCGATCCGGTCGCCGGGGACCATCTCGGCGGTGCCGGCCGGGGAGCCGGTGCAGATCACGTCGCCGGGCAGCAGGGTGAACGCCTGGGAGACCCACTCCACGATCTCGGGGATGGCCTTGATCATCTGGTCGGAGTTGGAGTCCTGCTTGGTCTCGGTCACCCCGTCGTGGGTGAGGTGCGCCTTGATGGGCAGGTCGGTCAGGTCGGCGAAGTCCAGGTCCGTCTCGATCCACGGGCCCAGCGGGCAGAAACTGTCCAGACCCTTGGCGCGCGACCACTGGCCGTCGGCGAACTGCAGGTCGCGCGAGGAGACGTCGTTGACGATGGTGAAGCCCAGGACGACGTTCTTCCAGTCGTCGCGCTTGACGTCCTTGCAGGGCTTGCCGATGACGATGGCGAGCTCACCCTCGAACTCCACGCGGGTGGCCCACTCCGGCTTGCGGATCGGCGCGCCGGTGCCGACCACGGCTGTCGGCGGCTTCAGGAACAGTGTCGGCGGCAGGTGCTCGGCGGACTTGTTGAACACCTCCTTGACGTGGTCGGCGTAGTTGCGGCCCACGGCCACGACCTTCGACGGCAGGATCGGTGCAAGCAGGCGGACGTCCTCGAAGGCCCAGCTGCGCCCGGTGAACTCGGGTTCCCCGAAGGGGTGCCCGGCGATCTCACGGCAGGTCGCGCCGGTTCCGTCGGCCTCCCCGCCCTCCAATGCCACGAAGGCCATGCCTTCCGGATGTGCGATTCGCGAAATTCTCATGGTCGGTTAGCTTACAGTGGAAAACTGGACTAGCTGTGGGCGCCCCCGGATTCCAGGCAGTTACACCTGTGCCGACCGTAGGGTCGAGTAGGGTGACCGGCCGTTGGAGGGGGAGGTCATCGCCAGGAACAGCTCCGCACACGACAGCGCGTCGGTCACCGCCCGGTGCGGCGGGTAGGTCGGCAGTCCGTAGCGTTCGCGGATGCGCGGCAGGCGCAGGTCCTCCCCCCGGGGGTGCACGGACCTGCGCTGCATGCGCCGGCGCTCCAGTGCGTAGGTGTCCAGGGTCGGCACCGTGAGCCCGGTGCCGAAGGCCGTCCGGCACGCCGCGGAGAGGAAGTCCTGCTCGATCATCGCGAAGTGGGCGAGCATCGCCCGGCCCTGCAGGGCCTCCAGGAGCTCGCCCAGCGCGTCCTCCAACGGCATGCCGGCGTCGACTACGTCGTCCGTGAGCCCGTGCACGGTCGCCGACTGGCCCACGCCCTCGTCGTCGTCCTGCGGTCCGGCGATCACCACCTCGCGTGCCCCGGACAGCACGATGCGCCGTCCCTCCATCGGCACCCAGCCGATCGACAACAGCCGGTCGGACGACAGGTCCAGCCCGGTGGCCTCGACGTCGACGGCGAGGACCGGCAGGTCCTCCAGGCGCGTCGAGCCGGCCGGGGGACGCTCGGCGTAGAAGTCCGCCAACGCCCCGGTCGCCCGACGCCTGTTCCACGTCCTGCGCAGCATGCTCACGTGTTCCTCACCGGGTACTTCACGGCCAGGGAGGTCTGGATGCTCTTGATGATGCCGAAGGCGTCGCGCAGGTTCTCCCGGTCGAGCTTGCCCAGGTTGTCCGGGTCGATGCGGTAGTCGGCGACCTCCCCGCTGCGCAGCTGGCCGGCCTGGTGGCGCAGCGAGAGCGCCTTGAGGAAGTTGAAGGCCTCCGTCAGGTCGCGGGCGGCCTTGTGCGTCAACGCCCCGGTGGACGCCGCCTGCGCCAGGCGCTGGTGGGTGCCCACCGCCTTCACCCCGCCCATCAGGGCGTACAACCGGGCGATCTGCACGATCGGCGCGGTGCCGCCGGCCTTGACGTCCAGGGTGTTGCGGTAGTCGCCGCCACGCTGGACGACCAGGCCGCGGAAGATGCCCAGCGGCGTCTCCTTGCGTGCGACCAGGGCGGCGAGCCGGGCGTGGAAGCGCGAGGAGCTGCGTGCCAGGGCCACCGAGTAGCGGTGCACCCGGTCGGCGAGTTCGCGCGCACCGTAGACCGGGCGCATGTCGAAGAAGGTCTGGGCGTGCAGCAGCGCGTCCGGGTTCGGCGCGGTGACCCAGGTGTGGAAGGAGTCCTTCCACTGGTCCACGGTCATCCGCCACTTCGGGTTCATCGCCATCATGTCGCCGGGGCACAGCCGCTGGCCTGCCTCGTCCAACCCGGTGCACACCAGCCGGCCCAACTCGGCGAAGTACTCCCCGTGCAGTTCCTCGTCATAGGAGTCGTGCAGCACCAGGCCGTTGTCCTGGTCGGAGGAGAAGCCCACCGCCCGGCGCGCCTGGGAGCCGATGACGATGAAGGCGTAGGGCACCGGCGGGGGCCCGAGCTCCTCCTCGGCGAGCACCAGCAGCCGGCGGGCCAGGGAGTCCAGTGCCACGGTGAGGATCTCGCTGGCCTCCTCGGCCGAGGCACCGCGGGTGATGAACCCGCTGGTCATCTCGGCGGTGTCGTTGATGATGCTGCGCATCTGCTCGGTGTCGGTGGCCTTGGCCAGGTCCGCGGTGAGGTAGATCGGGTCGTTGCGCAGCGCACGCATGATGTCGGAGGCCGAGATCACCCCGATGACACCGTCGCCGCCGCCGTCGAGCCCGCCGACGACGGGCAGGTGGTGCACGCCCTGCTCACTCATCATCAGCATGGCCTCGAAGGCGGTGGTGTCCGAGGAGGTGGAGAACGGGTTCTGCGTCATGATCCCGGACACGGCGGTCTCGGTGTCCAGGCCCGCGGCGAGCACGCGGGTGCGCAGGTCGCGGTCGGTGATGATGCCGACCAGCTCATTGCCGGAGACGTCCGGGAGCTCGGGGCCTGCGGTGTCGGCGGGGTCGGCGGCTCCTCCCGTGTCCCCGGAGTCCCCGGTGTCGGCGGTGTCCCCCGTATCGGCGGTGTCGGCGAGGACCGGCAGGCAGGAGATGCTGTTCTCGCTCATCAGCTGGGCGGCCTCGCGCACACTCGCCTCACAGCTCACCGACACCAGGTCACGGTCCACCAGCTCGGCGACGTGGGTGCGCAGTGCGTCCGACCCGGAGCGCACGCTGAGCCGCTCGGCAGCGGCGCGGATGCGTTCGGACACCCCGGCGAAGTAGCGGGCGACCTCGGGGTTGCGCTCGATCAGGCCGCGGACCTCCTCGCGGTCCATGGTGAGAAGGAGGCTGTCCTCGACGGCGATCATGGTGTAGTGCGACGGACCCGGGTCCACCCCGAATCCGCCCTTCGTGACGATGGTGGAGTGGCCGAAGAAGCGGCCGGCGCCGCGGCGGTCGAGCAGCACGTCCTGGGAGTCCAGGACGTCGACGGCGCCGGAGCGGATCACGTAGAGGACGTCGTTGGGCTGCCCGGCGGTGATCACCGTCTCCCCGCGGCGGACGTAGATGATCTCCATCTTGGCCGGCAGGTCGTCGAGTTCCTCGTCCGGCAGGTGGCTGAACGGCTCGTGGCCGCTGAGGAACCGCCGGACCTCGTCAAGTTCCACGCTCATGGTCGGCAAGTGTATGGGGTGGGCGCGGGGCACCGGACACCCCCAACCCCGAAGTGGGGGTATAGGCAACGAGTTTCACATCAATTCGTGGCATAGTGCTGTATTCCACTGTGACGTGGATTACCCTGACGGGCATGGCACTGGAACACGCGATCATGATCTCCCTGGCGGAACGCCCGGGGACCGGTTATGACCTGGGACGACAGTTCGCCACATCCCTGGGCCACTTCTGGCCCGCCACCCGCCAGCAGATCTACCGGACGCTCGGACGCCTGCACGACGACGGACTGGTGACGTGTCGCGACGTCGCCCAGGACGGCAGGCCGGACAAGAAGATCTACACCCTCGCCCCCGCCGGGCGCACCGCCTTGCACGACTGGATCGCCGACCCGTCCGAGGTCATGAAGATCCGCGACGACCTGTCGGTCAAGATCCGCGGCGCCGAACACGGCGACCTGCGCGACCTGCTCGCCGACGTCGCCGCGCACCGCGACGCCCACACCGAGACGCTGCGGCTCTACCGCAGCTACGAGGCGCGCCAGTTCCCCGAGCTCGCCGGGAACGGCGGGAACGCCACAGACGGCGGCAGGACCGCGCTGACCGGACGCCGCCTGCACCAGCACCTCGTCCTGCGCCTGGGCATCCGCCTGGAGACCAGCTTCGTGGACTGGTGCGCCGAGGTGATCGACGCCCTCGGCAGTACCGGCACAGAACCGACCACACCTGCGACCACAACTGCGACCACACACGAGAAGGAAGACGACGGATCATGACGAGTTCCCCGTTCCCCCACCTCTTCAGCCCCCTCACCATCGGTGGCCTCACCCTGCCGAACAGGTCGGTGATGGGGTCGATGCACACCGGCCTGGAGGACCGCATCTGGCACGCCGACGAACTCGGCGAGTTCTACGCCGAACGCGCCCGCGGCGGTGTCGGCCTCATCGTCACCGGCGGCATCGCCCCGCTGCGCAGCGGTGACCTCATGCCCTTCGGCGGACGGATGGCCACCCCCCTGGCGGTGCTGCACCACCGCCGTGTCACCGACGCCGTCCACCGCGAGGGCGGGCGCATCGCCATGCAGATCCTGCACGCCGGACGCTACGGGGTCACCCCCTTCAAGGCCGCCCCCGGTTCCGAGCCCTCCCCGATCCACCCGTTCAAGCACATGCGCATGACCGAGCGGATGATCCGTCGGGCGATCCGCTCCTTCGGACGCGCCGCCCGCCTGGCCCGCAAGGCCGGCTACGACGCCGTGGAGATCATGGGTGGCGAGGGCTACCTGGTCAACCAGTTCCTGTGCCCGCACACCAACGACCGCACCGACCGCTGGGGCGGCTCGACGGCCAACCGCCAGCGCTTCCTCATCGAGGTCATCGACGAGATCCGCCGGCAGGTCCCCCGCGACTTCCCGGTCATCCTGCGCCAGTCCATCGCCGACTTCGTCAAGAACGGCCAGACCTTCGACGAGATCGCCCTGCTCTCCCGGCGCGCCGAGCGCCACGGGGTCGACGCCATCAACACCGACATCGGCTGGCACGAGGCCCGCGTGCCCACCATCGTCACCTCCGTGCCGCGCGGTGCGTTCGTGAAGTTCACCGAACGGCTGCGCGACGAGGTGTCCATCCCCCTGATCGCCTCGAACCGCATCAACACCCCCGAGGTCGCCGAGGGGATCCTGGCCAACGGCAAGGTCGACGCCGTGTCCATGGCCCGCCCGCTTCTCGCCGACCCCCACTTCATGGCCAAGGCACAGCAGGACCGCGCCGACGAGATCAACACCTGCATCGGCTGCAACCAGGCCTGCCTGGACCACATCTTCGTGGGCAAGAGCGTCTCGTGCCTGGTCAACCCGCGTGCCGGGCGTGAGACGAAGCTGGTGCTCTCCCCCACGCGCCATGCGCAGAAGATCGCCGTGGTCGGTGCCGGACCGGCGGGTCTGTCCGCCGCGGTCTCCGCCGCCGAGCGTGGTCACCACGTGGAGCTATTCGAGTCCCGCGACGCCATCGGCGGACAGTTCTCCATCGCCGCGAGGATCCCGGGCAAGGAGGAGTTCCACGAGACCATCCGCTACTTCTCCACGCGGCTGGACACCCTGGGTGTGGACGTCCACCTCAACACCCGCGCCAGCGCGCAGGACCTCGTCGACGGCGGCTTCGACCACGTCATCGTCTCGTCCGGCGTGGCCCCGCGCATCCCCGACATCGAGGGCGTGGACCACCCCAGCGTGATGACCTACGCCGACGCCGTCCTGGGCGACCGCGAGATCGGCGACCGCGTCGCCGTGCTCGGCGCCGGTGGCATCGGCTTCGACGTCTCCGAGTTCCTCACCACCCCCACCGGGCCCGACTCCCCCACCCTGAACCTCAAGGAGTGGGAGCAGGAGTGGGGTGTCGACAGCGACCCGGCCGCCGTCGGCTCACTGACGAAGCCGCGTCCCTCCGCGCCGCTGCGCAAGGTGTACATGGTGCAGCGCAAGAGTTCCCGGCAGGGCAAGTCGCTGGGCAAGACCACCGGCTGGGTGCACCGTGCGGCGGTGAAGATGAAGGAGGTCGAGCAGATCAGCGGGGCGACCTACGAGAAGATCGACGACGACGGCCTGCACCTCGCCTTCTACGAGGACAAGGACGGCACCCGCACCCTCACCGACCGTCGCGTGCTGGAGGTCGACTCCATCGTGTTGTGCACCGGCCAGGAGTCCGTCACCGAACTCGTCGCACCGCTGCGGGAGGCGGGGGTGACCTTCGACGTCGTCGGGGGCGCCGATCTCGCCGCCGAGCTGGACGCCAAGCGCGCCATCCGGCAGGGAACCGAGGCCGCCGCCGCGATCGCCTGAGTTCCGCGATAGGGTCGGGACGGTCCCCTCCCCCCGCCTGACATCGTCCGAAAGGCCAGACAACGTGTCCCTGTCCCGCCGCAAGTTCCTGCTGAGCGCCGGAGCGTTCTCCCTGGCCGCCGTCGTCCCGCTCGCCGCCTGCTCGCGCGACGGTTCCGGTAGAGCGCAGGACGCCACGTCCGGCGACAGCCAGGCCACCGCCGAAGACGGCGTCGGCGTGGCCGTCGTTCCCGACGACCCGTCCGGCGTCGCCACGAGCGCGGCTCTCTTCGCCTCCGCGAGCACCGCGGTGCTCGTGGCGTCCGACCCCACCCCGGAACAGGTGGGCACCGCCTGCACCCTGGCCCGGGACAACGGCGTGCCCGTCCTGCTCGACGGTGCCGGTGGCGATTCCGGTCCCGTCATCCAGGAGCTGTCGCGGCTCGGTGCCACCGACGTCGTGCTCGTCGGCGGCAGTGCCGACGACGTCGACGGCCTCGGGGACCTCAACGACATCACGGTTCACACCGTCGACACCGGCGATGCAGACAACTGGCCCGAGGACCTGGACCCCGGCGTCGCTGGCGAGGACCTGGAGTCCGCGGGAGTGGCACTCGCCGCCAGCACGTCCTCCCCCGTCAGCGTCGCCACCACGGTCGCCGCCGGATACTCGCTGACCCGCGTCATCGCCCCCGACCCACGCTCCACCGACGAGTCCGTGGCCGCCAGCGTCGAGGCGATCACCGGCGACGGCAACCTCATCGCCCTCGGCGACCACTTCGGCACCGCCGACGACCTGCGCCGACGCGCCGAACTCGCCGCCACCGTGGAAGGCAACCTTCCCGGCGGCGGACAGGTCATGTTCCCCGGGCGCAAGATCATCGCCCTCTACGGCCACGCCGCCGAACCCCTGCTCGGCGTGATGGGCGAACAACCCCCGAAGGACGCCGTGGAACGCGCCCGCCGCCTCGCCGCCGAGTACGACGCCACCAGCGACGTCCCGGTGATCCCCTCCTTCGAGATCATCGTCACCGTCGCCGCCGCGGAACCCGGCCCCTCCGGGAACTTCAGCAACTACAGCGACCCCGCGGAGGTCGTGCCCTGGATCGACGCCATCGTCGACGCCGGCGGCTACGCCATCATCGACATCCAGCCCGGACGCGAGACCCTGCTGCAGCAGGCCCAGCACTACGCCGACCTGCTGAAGAACCCCTCGGTCGGCCTCGCCCTGGACCCGGAGTGGCGGCTCGGCCCCGACGACCAGCCGATGGTCGAGGTCGGCCACGTCGACGCCTCCGAGATCAACGAGGTCGCCGACTGGCTCGAGGGGCTCGTGGTCGCCGAGAAGCTGCCGCAGAAACTGCTGATGATCCACCAGTTCCAGCTCCAGATGATCCGCAACCGCGAGAACATGACCACCGGCACCGACAACGTGAGCGTCGCCGTGCACTGCGACGGGCACGGACCGCAGGGTGTGAAGATGGAGACCTGGAACGTGGTGCGCCAGGACCTCGACCCCGCGATCGCCCTGGGCTGGAAGAACTTCATCGACGAGGACGAGCCGATGCTCGACCCCGCCCAGACCGCCGCGATCTCGCCGACCCCGGACATCGTCAGCTACCAGTAGGTGGCGTGCAGGTGGTGGTCGGGTGGCGGGGGGCTACGCTGCTCCCCTGGCCCCTACCCCGCCCCGATGTAGCCAGATCACCCTCCCAGGTAGCCAAATCGCCCGAATCCCTTCCTGGGCGGGCGACTATTTCGCCGTCTTACCCCGGGGAGCAAGCATGCCGGCGACCGCGGCCAGGACGACCACGCCCCACAATCCCAGCAGCAACGACCACGGCACATCCAATGCTGTCGTGACCCCCGTGCCGACCAACATCTCAGACAGGGCGAACTGCGCTGCCCAGAGCGACACCGCAGACATCACACCCGCAGCCAGGCCGATTACTAGGCCGATGCCGCCGAGAACACCGCTGACCCGGGCGCGGGAGAAGCTGAGACGACGCATCCCGGTGCGCGTCCCCTGCAGGTCCCCGGCGAACCCGACCACCGCATGCACCAGGGCGACGACGGCGATCAGCCCGATTCCGCCGACCATGCCGGCCAACGAGTCCATCTGCCCCTGCTGCTCCGAGTCGATCTGCTCTTCGACGACCTCCTGCGGGGCCAGCCAACGCACGTCCGGGACCACCTCATTCACGTCTGCTGCGCCGGCGACGAAGGTGCGCTCACTCATCTCCCCCTCAACCGCTGACACGCTGAGAGGGAAGGACGTCCCGTCCACCGTGAGCCCTCCACCAAGGGCGGAGTCGCGGTCGACGACGGCGACCACCGTCACCTCACGGCGGACACCGTCATCGTCCCTGACCAGTATCTTCTCACCGAGTTCCCAGCGCTCGTCTGCAGCGACGTCGTCGCCTCCGATCTCGGCGAGGGATCCGGCGAGAACCATCCCCTCCACCGACAACTGGCCGATCGAGACGGGATCGACCCGGTGCACGGGAAGCTGGTCGACGGAGTTCACACCCTCCAACCACCCGGGGTCCGTGTCCAACGGAGACACGGTGAAACCAGCCTCACGCGCCGCGGTTGACTGCGCTTCAGTCAGGTCTCGAGCGGTTACCGCCGTGGCCTGCAGCGAGGCCGCGCTCCGGTTCGCGTCCCCGATCGTGCTGGTCAGTGCAGCAAGGGCCGCCGTGCCCCCGAGCACCACCAGGAGGGAGGCGACCAGTGACATCCCTGCGACGCGACGGGCCCGGTCGTTGACGACGCCGCCGATAAGCATGCGTCCGGTCCCTCCGCGCCGCAGCAGCCAACTGACCACACGCAGCACCGGCACGGCGAGTCCCCACATGAGAAGGAGGGTGCACAGAGCGATTCCGAAGGACATCTCATTGAAGTTGTCCATGGTCGTCGTGGCGTCGTGGAGTGCCCACAGGGCCATCGCCGCGCCAACGCCCACGGCGTAGCGGAGCGGCGTAGCCAGTACCCGCAGGATGCGACGGCCTCTGCCCGGGCGCCGTGCGTCCGCCTCAATTCCTGCGAGGTGGCGCCCCTGCCACCACACGGTCACGATGCCCCATGCGGCCAGGCAGATTCCGGCCAGAACCGTGGGGCCGGGCATCCACAACGAGCCGAGCTCGGTTGTCACCAGCCCGATCCGGCCCAGCAACCACCTGTAGGCCAACCCTGCCACCGGCGACAGCAGGAGTCCGAGGACAACCGCCACCACAGCGAGGGCAAAGGTGGCCCCGGCAATCCGTAGCCGGACCAACCTCCGCGAAACCCCCAGCAGTCGCAGTGTCCTCGAGGTCGGTGCCAGGCTGGACACGAGGAACTGCGCGACCGAGGGGAGGAGAATGACCCCGACCACACAGGCAATCGCGGAAACCATGAACGCGAACGTCGCGGTCCCCTGGTAGTTCGCCCACGTCGCGGACACCTCGGTGGTCACGACGTCCGACGCTCGGTAGCCGTCGGCCACCTGGGTGGCACGAACCGCGGTGCCGATGACACCGCCGGCCAGGCCGGTGAGCAGGGTAACGACAGTGAGAAAGCCAAGGCAGACGGTGCGGTGACCGGCCAGCATCAGTCGGAACATCGTCACGCCGGATCACCCGCAGACATCGCGTTGACGATCGTTCCGTCCCGGAGTTCCAGCGTCCTGTCCGTCACCGCGGCAACGTCGGCATCATGGGTGACCATGAGGATGCTCGTACCGTCCGCCGCGAGCTCACGCAACAGCGCCACGACGACACGGCCGTTCGCCTCGTCAAGTGCACCCGTGGGTTCGTCAGCGAAGATGACCTGCGGGGACACGGCCACCGCGCGGGCGATCGCGATCCGCTGACGTTGCCCGCCGGACAACTCATCCGGCCGTGACCTCAGATAGTCCTGCATCCCGACCCTCGACAGCGCTTCAGCGATGCGGTCACGGCTCGCGTGACCGCCTGCCATGCGTATCCCCAGCGCAATGTTCTCCTGGACGGAGAGGAAGTCGAAGAGGTTGTACTCCTGGAACACGGTCGCTGTGGTGGTGGCCCGGAGACGCGACCGCCTCCCGTCCGAGAGATCCCAGAGGCCGGTGTCACCGTAGTTGACGACTCCTGAATCCGGTCGGACGATACCGGCGAGAAGGTTCAGGAGCGTCGACTTCCCAGACCCCGACCGGCCCATCAGAGCGAGGAAGGAACCCGCCGGGATGCTGACGTCCACACCTGCGCCGGCCGCGCCGCCGATGACCGGTCCGTCTTGCTCCCGGTAGGTCTTGGTCAATGCATGCGCGGTGATGTCCATGTCCCCACCCTGCGGTAGTGAGGGCTCAGGATCGAGAGGAACCCGGAACGTCGGGAGCTGGCTCCACCCCCGGAAGAACGGTGGAGGTGAGTCCACCGACACGCGTGCCCCTGACCACTACACTTACTGACCGTGGAGTTTTCAGCGAACGATCCATCGAACGCCCCTCAGGCACCCAGGTACTGGCCGGCGGGGTTCGACGTCCGACCGTGGAGATTCCTCGCTGACCGAGGTCCGTGGCGGGCCCTGCCCTGGACCCTCCTCCTTGCAACCCTCTTCCTCCCAGCCCTTGTCACGGCGCTCATCCTGTTGCCGTGGCTGCCGTTGAGTGCCCGAGCATCGGATTCAGTCGGTCGTCTCGGTTCCCGGTGGATGAGGGTCTCCGTGCCCGACCGCCCGGTCAACCGGTGGTTCGACTGGCGGCAGACAGCTGAGCTCTGCGCCCAGCTACTACTGTCCTTCGCCGCTTTCCTGCTGTCGCTGAGCCTCGGTCTCCTCACCTGTGTACTTGCCGCAACCCCCTTCATGTGGGCCAGCCGCGGCTTCCCGGGAGGCACCGGAATCGACCTGGGGGTCCTGGAGATCCACGACACCGGGGCTCTCGTCGCCATCGTCGGGGCCGGAGCTGCAGTCTGCGCCCTCGCTTTCCTGTACGCCAGCTGGGTCATCACCGGCTGCTCGGTCGCTGTTACCGTCGCCTCGAACTCGACGGTTTCCCCCGACGTCGCCGAGATCACCCGGTCACGGGCCGTCCTGGCAGATGCCTTCACAGGCGAACGTCGCCGCATCGAACGCGAGCTCCACGACGGTGCCCAGCAATACCTCACGGCGCTGCAGCTCAATGTGGCCGCGCTGGAAATGACTGCGCGGACGGGACAAGAGCTGACTGAGCCCATGGACAAGGTGAAGGTCAATGCACGGCAAGCTCTCGAATCGCTACGGGCCACCGTCCGCGGCATTTACCCTCAGGTGCTGGCCGACAAGGGTTTGGTGGCCGCGGTGGACGAACTTGTCTCCCATTCCGGGCTCGATCACCGCTTCGTCCTCGACGGAGCCGAGGATGACTTCCGCCTCACCGACACCCCCGCCCTCCTGCTGTACCACTGCACCGCAGAGGCTCTGACGAATGCCGTGAAACACGGGGATGCCGACGCCGTACGGGTCACCCTGTCCGACGACAACGGGCACACCGTCCTCGCGGTCGACAACAACGGCACTGGCACCGGCACGGGCTCTGCGAAGGTAGCCGCCGCCTCCGACGGAGGAGGCACAGGCATCGCCGGACTCACCGAGCGCGCCGCCGCGCTGGGAGGGACCGTGCAGTTGTCAGATCTTGGTACGTCACAAGGACGATGGACCACACGACTGGAAACGAGGCTTCCATGAAGATACTGCTTGCCGAGGACACCACACTGCTTCGCGAAGGCCTCGTCGGACTTCTGGAGTCCGCCGGGCACGAGGTCACCGCGGTCGTCGACGCCGACTCACTGCTGGCTGCTGCTCAGTCGGCATCCCCCGATCTCATCGTCAGCGATGTCCGGATGCCACCAACAATGACGGATGACGGGCTCGCGATGGTGCACCGGCTTCGTCAGGACGCGGACGAGCACCGACTGTCCGTCCCCGCGCTGATGCTGTCCCAATATGTGGCGGCCGCCTACCTCGACGACCTCCTGGAGCACGACGGCTTCGGATACCTGCTCAAGGAACGTGTCGCCGATGTCGATAACTTCCTCACCGCCATAGCGAGCGTCGCAGACGGTGGGACAGTCGTTGATCCGGAGGTGGTGCGCGCCCTGGTGAGTTCCCGGCGCAGCGGCATTGGCGATCTGACGGCGCGCGAACGCGAGGTCCTGGAGCACATGGCGGCCGGCGACTCGAACTCTCAGATCGGCGAGAAGCTCTTCCTCTCCCCTGGTGCCGTGAGCAAACACGTGGCCAACGTGTTCATGAAACTCGGGATGCTGCCTTCGGACGAGAACCGTCGGGTACGGGCGGTGCTGACCTGGCTACGTCACGCAGGTCGGTAACCGGCGCCTCCCCCACCCCTCGCTGCACCGGCCCACCCCGATGTAGCCAGATCACCCTCCCAGGTAGCCGAATCGCCCGATCGCCTTCCTGGGCGGGCGACTATTCCGCAATGGTGCGGCAACGCGGAGGTTCAGCCAGACTGCAGCCAGACCACAGCTAGACCGCGGCGGCGATCCGGTCGCCGACCTCCACGGTGCGCACCGGGGACCCGTCACGCGAGCCGGCCTCGGCGAGCACCGCGGCCTCGATCCGCTCCGCCTGCGACACGCGCAGGGCCGCGTCCTCCCCGGTGGCCCCCTCGTCGTCGGCGAGGTGGCGCAGCAGCAGCGCGGCGGACAGGATCGCCGCACACGGGTCGGCGATCCCCTGCCCGGCGATGTCCGGCGCCGAGCCGTGGACGGGTTCGAACATCGAGGGGTTGCGGCGCGACGGGTCGATGTTGCCGGAGGCCGCCAGACCGATCCCGCCGGTCACGGCGCCGGCCAGGTCGGTGAGGATGTCGCCGAAGAGGTTGTCGGTGACGATCACGTCGAAACGTCCCGGGTCGGTGACCATGTAGATCGTCGCGGCGTCGATGTGGCAGTAGTCCACGATGACGTCCGGGAAGTCCGCGCCCACGGTCTCCACCGCGCGTGACCACAGCCCACCGGCGTTGACCAGCACGTTGGTCTTGTGCACGAGGGTGAGCCTGCCGGAGCGGGCCTGGGCGCGGGTGAAGGCGTCGTGCACCACGCGCTGCACGCCGTACCAGGTGTTCTGGCTGACCTCGCTGGCGACCTCGTTGTCGGTGCCTTCACGCAGTGTGCCGCCGTTGCCGCAGTACAGGCCCTCGGTGCCTTCCCGCACGACCACGAAGTCGATCTCGCCGGGGGCGGCCAGCGGGGAGGACGACCCGGGGTACAGCTTCGCGGGACGCAGGTTCACCGCGTGGTCGAGGCGGAAGCGCAGCGGCAGCAGCAGACCTCGTTCCAGCACGCCGGCGGGCACCGAGCGGGGGTCGCCGATGGCGCCGAGCAGGATGGCGTCGTGGGCACGCAGGGAGTCCAGGTCGGCGTCGGTGAGCAGTTCACCGTTGCGCAGGTAGCGGCGCGCCCCCAGGTCATAGTCGGTGGTGTCGATGGTCTCGTCGCCGGTGACCGCGTCGAGGACCTTCAGGGCCTCCGCGGTGACCTCGGTACCGATTCCGTCTCCGGCAATGACCGCGAGTTTCATTCTGTGGACCCTTTCTGGCGTTTCTGTCTCACATCGTTGGAAAAATCCTTCCACAGGCTACCACGCCGCGCCGTGGGCCTAACTCGCCGCGGGACACGACTGGAGCTACACTTTACTTACTCCGACGGACGTTCCTTCGTCGCGTCCACCACCTGTCCCCGGAAGGCAGCTGCCTTGACCTCGCACCACCCCACCGACACCACCCCGACCGGGTCACCGGTCACGGCAGCCCCGCCGTCCCCGCCGGCGGCGGGCCGTCCTCTCGCAGGACGCACCGTCCTGACCGTAGGTCTGGCCCTGGTCCTGGCCGTGGTCGCCTACCGCGAGACCCGTCCGGTGGTCTTCGAACGCACCCTGGACCTCTACAAGGTGCCCACCGACTTCATGGTGTACTTCCGTGCCGGTGAGGCGTTGGCCTGTGGCGAGGGCATCTACGACGGCCCGCTCTACGGTCACCTGCCCTTCACCTATCCGCCGTTCGCCGGCAGCATCTTCCGCTACGTGGCCTCCGCACCGGCGGAGATGTCGGCGACGTTCTGGCAGCTCGCCTGCGTCGGCGCACTGGTCGCGGTGGTCCTCGGCACGCTGGTGCAGCGCGGATACCGGCTCGACACCGGGACGATCGCCCTGGGCGTGGCCGCCGCCATGGCTGCACTGGCTCTGTCTCCGGTGCGCGACAGCTTCTTCTACGGCCAGATCAACATGCTGCTGATGCTCCTGGTCGCCCTGGACTTCCTGCGCACGCGTGACCGGCTGACCGGCATCGGCGTGGGTATCGCCGCGGGTCTGAAGCTCACGCCGGCCTTCTTCATCCTCGTCTTCCTCATGCAGCGGCGGTGGCGCGAGGCGGCGACGGCCACGGCGACCTTCGCCGTCACGGTGGGCATCGGGTTCCTGACGGTGCCGGACGCGATGCGCTTCTGGACGTCCGCCATCTTCGACTCCTCCCGGATCGGCAGCGACACGGTGTCCGCCTCGCAGTCGCTTAAAGGCTTCACCGAGCGCACCTTCGACAGCGACACGACGGGCACCGCCGTGTGGCTGGTGTCGTGCGTGGTCGTGGTGGCGTTGCTGTACGTGGCGGTGCGCTGGGCCACGCGTCGGGGCAACCAGGCGCTGGTGATGGCCCTCGGCGGGATCACCGCGTGCCTGATCTCCCCGTTCTCCTGGCACCACCACTGGGTGTGGCTGGTGCCGCTGGTGGTGTGCCTGGTGGACCTCGGGGTGCGCGCGGCGCCGGCGTGGCCGGGACACCGGGTGCGGTCCTGGTTCTCCTCGCAGGTCGGCGCGCTGCTGGCTCTGCTGGTGGTGTGGGTGGCGATGATCCCGTTCGTCAGCCACCAGGTGTCGGTGCACTGGTCGTTCATCGGCCAGCAGTACATGTCCGTGCCGTGGAACAGCATGTGGGTGCTGTGGGGCGTGCTGATCCTCGTGGCCTTCGCCGCGGTCGGTCTGGTCGACGCGGTGCGCTCGCGTCGCACCGAGACGGGCACCGAGACGGGTACCGAGACCGGCACCGTCCCCGCGGAGGAGCCGACAGACAGCAACCCCGCAGGACGCTGAGAGCGTCCTGCGGGGTTGTGGACCCGCGGGCGGCGCCGGCACGGCGCCGGGGAGGGTTCGCGGGCTACACGGCCTCGGGGCCGTGGACCTCGACGTGGTCGCGGGACGCCATCATCACGAGGATGGCGACGACGGCCACGACGGCGGCGACGTAGTAGGGCACGGCGACGCCGACACCCTCACCGATCTTCGTGGCGGCGAAGGGGGCGATCACGCCACCCATCCAGCGCACGAAGTTGTACCCGGCGGACGCCACCGGCTGCGGGGCGTCCGACACGCTCATGGCCATCTCGGTGTACATCGTGTTGTTGATGCCCAGCAGGGCGCCGGAGAGCACGACCAGCACGACCACGACCGGGGTGGTGTCGTGGAAGACGCCGAGCAGGGCGTAGATCACCAGCAGGCCGACCAGGGTGGCGATGGTGGTGTTCGCCGCACCGATACGGTTCTGGATCAGCGGGGCGATGAACACGGAGAACACCGCGAGGCAGCAGCCCCAGCCGAAGAACACCGCACCGATGCCGATCTCACCGAAGCCGAGGACGAACGGGGTGTAGGCCAGCACGGTGAAGAAGCCGAAGTTGTAGAACAGGGCGGAGAAGGAGACGCCGAACAGGCCGCGGTGCTTCAGGGCCTTCAGCGGGGCGGTCACGCTGGTCTTCTCGGCCGGCGGCGGGGTGGCCGGCAGCTTGAACAGCAGGACGACCAGGGCGATGAGCATCAGCAGGGCGGTGCCGAAGAAGGGTCCGCGCCAGTTCAGGGAACCCAGGGCCGCGCCGAGCAGCGGGCCGGCGGCCATGCCGAGGCCGAGTGCGGCCTCGTAGAGGATGATGGCCACGGCACGTCCGCCGCTGGCCACCGACACGATCACGGCGAGGGCCGTGGCGACGAACAGGGCGTTGCCCAGTCCCCAGCCCGCCCGGTAGCCGACGAGCTCACCGACGCTGTTGGACGTCCCGGCGAGGCCGGCGAAGACCACGATCAGCGCCAGGCCGGTCAGCAGCGTCTTCTTGCCGCCGATGCGGCTGGAGACGGCGCCGGTGACCAGCATCATCACGGCGGTCACCGCGAAGTAGCTGGTGAACAGCAGGGAGACCTTGGACGCGCCGGCGTCCAGGTTCTCCGCGATCGCGGGGAGGATGGGGTCGACGAGACCGATCCCCATGAACGCGAAGACGCAGGCCAGGGCCGTGGCCCACACTGCGACAGGCTGCCGCATCATCGACGTCTTCTCTGATTCGAGTGTCGCGCCGTTGAGCGTGGCCTCCTGGGTGTCCTGTCTCATTCGCGGTCGTGCCTTTCCAAGTTTCTCGATGTGTCTTCGCCGACCCGACGGATGTACGCGCTGGCGAAGGCCGTCAGAGGTTCCAGTGCGTCGGCAATGCGCCGTCGTGCGTCGTCGTCGAGCAGGTCGAAGTGCTCGGCCAGCGCCCGGTTACGCAGGTTGTTGTCCCGCGTACGTGTGGCGCGTCCCTCGTCGGTGATCTCGACGAGGGTGACCCGGGCGTCCTTGGGACTCCGGACCCGGCGAACCACGCCTGCCCGTTCCAGCTTGTCGATCTGTTGCGTCATGCCCGGCTGGGTCATGCCGTTGATCCTGGCGAGCAGCCCGATCGAGTGGGGCTCCTCGGTCAGCGTGTTGAGGATGCCCAACTGGGTGAGCGTGTGGCTCCCCCGGTGGTCGAGAAGGCGCACCATGTGCAGACCTTCCCGGAGGGCGTCGCGGAACTCGTCGGCGAGCTGGTTGTCCTCGTCCGTGGGGTTGTTCGCGGGTTTGTCCGCGGGGACGGGGGCAGGCGTGTGGTTGGCAGCATTGTTGTCAGTCACGGCAACGACCCTAACCCATAAGACAGTTATTTACATAACTCCCCGAAGTGTTATCACCCCCACCACCTACCCCCACCACTTTGCGGCGGTCGACGCTCCCCCGTCGTTGACCACCGGCAGGACGGCCCCCTCGCCGTCCCGTCCCCGTGGCAGTCCCGTCCCCCGTGGGGTCTAGCTCAGGTCGAGCAGGACGGTGCGCGACGCCGACAGGGAGTCGGCGATCTGCTCCTGCAGGTCCTGCGGGACGTCCTTGTCCACGCGCAGCACCAGCGTGGCGGAACCCTGGTCGGCGTCCTGCGTCAGCGCGGCGGCGTCGATGTTGATGCCCGCACGGCCCAGGAAGGTGCCCACGGTGCCCAGGGCACCGGGCTGGTCGTCGTAGTTGAGGAACAGGTTGAGCCCCTGTGCACGCAGGTCCAGGCCGCGGCCGTTGATGCGCACGATCTTGTCCACGCGCTCCAGGCCGGTCAGCGCACCGATCACGGAGACCGAGGTGCCGTCGCCGGTGACGACGGTGACCTCGAGGACGGAGCGGTGGGTCACGGACTCGTCCGCGGTGGTCACCGAGAGGTCCACTCCGCGCTCGGCGGCGATCTGCGGGGTGTTGACGAAGGTGACCTGCTCGTCGACGACGCCGGAGAACACGCCGCGCAGTGCCGACAGACCCAGGGCGTCGACGTTCTCCGAGGACAGCTCACCGCGGGCCTCGACGTTGACGGCGGTCACGGCCTGGTCCAGCAGACCGGAGGCGACCTTGCCCAGCTTGGTCGCCAGGCCGAGCCACAGCGCGACCTCCTCGCTGACCTTGCCGCCCGTGACGTTCACGGCGTCGGGCACGAAGTCGCCGGACAGGGCCTTGAGGACGGACGCGGCCACGTCCGTGCCGGCGCGGTCCTGCGCCTCGACGGTCGAGGCGCCCAGGTGCGGGGTCACGACGACCTCGTCGAGCTCGAACAGCGGGGACTCGGTGCAGGGCTCCGAGGCGTAGACGTCGAAGCCGGCGCCGCGCACCGGACCGTTCTTGATCGCCTCGGCCAGGGCGGCCTCGTCGACCAGTCCACCGCGGGCGGCGTTGATGATGATCTGACCCTCCTTCGCCTTGGCCAGGAGCTCGGCATTGAACATGCCCGCGGTCTCCTTGGTCTTCGGCAGGTGGATGGTCACGAAGTCGGAGCGGCCGACCAGCTCGTCGAGCTCCACGAGCTCCACGCCGAGCTGTGCGGCACGGGCCGGGTTGGCGTAGGGGTCGTAGGCGACGATGTCGGTCTCGAAGGCCGCCAGACGCTGGGCGAACAGCTGGCCGATGTGGCCGAAGCCGACGATGCCGACGGTCTTGCCGAAGATCTCCACGCCCTGGAAGGAGGAGCGCTTCCACTCGTGGTCACGCAGGGTCTTGTCCGCCGCCGGGATCTGACGTGCGGCGGAGAGCAGCAGCGAGATGGCGTGCTCGCAGGCGGAGTGGATGTTGGACGTCGGGGCGTTGGCGACCATCACACCCTTGGCGGTGGCGGCGTCGATGTCGACGTTGTCCAGGCCGACGCCGGCGCGTCCCACGATCTGCAGCTTCGGGGCAGCCTCCAGGACCTCCGCGTCGACGGTGGTCGCGGAGCGCACCAGCAGCGCGTCGGCGTCCACGACGGCCTCCAGCAGTGCGGGACGGTTCGGACCGTCGACCCAACGGACCTCGACGGAGTCCCCCAGCGCGTCCACGGTGGACTGGGCGAGCTTGTCGGCGATGAGGACGACGGGACGGGAATTCTGACTCACGGATACTCCTGACAGCTGTGCATGTCCCGGCCCCTCCGGCACGACCGCGTCGAAGAGGTCAGGGCCCACGCCTGACTCCCCACACCGAAATAAGCCCAGGGGTGACGTGCGACATGGACAGCTTAGTACGTCTTTTGTCGCACGGCTCGGAAACCCCCGAGATCGTGGCCGGGGGCGCCATAAGCAGCCGTTGTGACAGGGCGCACCTCACCCTGCCATAATGTGTTGGTTCACCTATCTTTCTTGAGGAGACCCAACAATGGACTCGTTCGCTGAAACGATGCAGTCCCCGGGCGGGCTAACAGCCATAGGCCTGGGAATCATCATCGTCACCGTCGGCATCCTGCTCCGCGGCAGGAGCAACCCGACCGTCGTCATGACCCTCGTCCCGGTGCTCGGCGCCTTCGTCGCCGGCTACGGCATCAAGAGCATCGGAGACTTCTACGAGTCCGGGCTCGGATCCGTGATGAACGTCGTGGTGATGTTCATCTTCGCGATCATCTACTTCGGTATCCTCAGTGACACCGGACTGTTCACACCCCTGGTCAAGGGGCTGATCATCGCCACCCGAGGTAACGTCATCCTCGTCGCCCTGGGTACCGCCGCGATCGGCATGGTCGTCCACCTGGACGGTGCCGGCGCCACGACCTTCCTGATCACCATCCCGGCGCTGCTGCCGCTGTACAAGGCGCTGCACATGTCGCGTTACGTCCTGCTGGCCATCGTGGCCACCGCGGCGTCGGTGATGAACATGGTGCCCTGGGCCGGTCCGATCGGCCGTGCGTCCTCCGTGGTCAACCAGACCCCCGTTGAGCTGTGGCAGCACATCCTGCCGCTGCAGGGAATCGCCCTCGTCCTCGTCTTCGTGATCGCCGGCCTCCTCGGCCTCAAGGAGTCCCGCCGCATCGCCAAGCTGCGCAAGACCCCCGAGTTCGTCGGCACCGGCGACGTGGACGTCCAGACCCTCGCCGCGGACTTCGTGCAACGTGAGAAGGAGAAGCAGGAGGAGATCGGCGCGCAGATGCGCACCGGCCGCTGGGTCACCATCGTCAACATCGTCATGTCGCTGTGCATGCTGGCGCTGCTGATGTCCGGCTGGATCGAGCCGGGCCCCGTCTTCCTGGTCGGTACCGCGATCGCCCTGGTCGTGAATTTCCCGCTGTCCGGCGAGCAGGCCGAGACCCTGAAGCGTCACGCCCCGAACGCCCTGTCCATGGCCGGCGTCATCCTCGCCGCCGCGATGTTCCTCGGTGTGCTGAACGAGTCCGGCATGCTCGAGGAGATCGCGCTGAGCCTGCTGCACATCCTGCCCGACTCCGTCGGCGCGCAGCTGCACGTCATCGTCGGCCTGCTCGGTGTGCCCCTGGACCTGCTGACCTCGACCGACGCGTACTACTTCTCGGTGCTCCCGGTCGTGCAGGAGACGGTGGCGTCCTTCGGCGTCTCCGGCTCCGGCGCCGCGGCCGCCCTGATCATCGGCAACATCATCGGTACCTTCGTCAGCCCCTTCTCCCCCGCCCTGTGGCTGGCCATCGGCCTGTCCGGCGGCACGATCGGCAAGCACATCAAGCTGACCTTCCCGATCGCCTGGGGCTTCGGCATCATCATGGTGCTCATCGCCCTGGCGCTGGGCCTCACCGCCTAGACGGCGCTGCCAGCGCCCTGCCCGTCCTGCCCGTCCTTTCGGGGCAGGACGCACTCCTCGCCGCACCCGGAGTCGCACGCCTGCGCGCGCGGCGTCCTGGCGGGTGCGGCCAGGGCCTCGGTCTGCACGGTGACGTGACCGATCCCCCGGTCGGCGAACACTCTCCTCACGTCCTTCCGGACATCCTGCTCGTCACCGGTGGTGACCACGTGAACGGTCGCCATCGACGACTCGCCGTCCACCGACCAGATGTGGAGGTCGTGTGAGCCGTAGACCCCGTCCGTCGCACTGACGGCCTCCTGGACCTCGACCGGGTCCACCCCGGCGGGCACCTGCTCCATGAGCACGGTGCCCGCCTCCTTCATCAGCGACCAC
The DNA here is from genome assembly GCF_052377355.1 of Corynebacterium sp. AOP40-4SA-5. Taxonomy (NCBI): domain Bacteria; kingdom Bacillati; phylum Actinomycetota; class Actinomycetes; order Mycobacteriales; family Corynebacteriaceae; genus Corynebacterium; species Corynebacterium sp. AOP40-4SA-5. Next base: position 128,499 of record NZ_JBQSWS010000006.1, on the reverse strand, counting down.
GCCCGCGGCAGGATCATCGCCGCGATGATCAGCGACGCGACCGCGTCGACCCAGTACCAGCCCGTCGCACCGATGACCAGGGCAGCGACGATCACGGCGACCGACCCCAGCAGGTCCACCAGGACGTGCAGGTAGGCGCCCTTCATGTTCAGCGACTCCCCTGCGCTGCGGCGCAGGATCACCGCCGAGACCACGTTGGCCAGCAGACCGACGACCGCCACGGTGAGCATCAGCCCGGTCTGGATCTCCGCGGGCCCCTCCCCCATCCGCCGGAACGCCGCCACGGCGATCCACACGCCGATCACGGCGACCGCACCGGCGTTGACCGCGGCGGCGAGCACCTCGGCACGACGGAAGCCGTAGGTCGAACGCGCGGTGGCCGGCTTCGACCCGACCATCATCGCGAAGGCCGCGACGACGAGGCCCCCGGCGTCCGACAGCATGTGTCCGGCGTCGGCGAGCAGCGCGAGCGAGCCGGACACCACCCCGCCGATGACCTGGGCGACGAAGATCGTCGAGGTCATCGCGATGACGATCCACAGTGCCCTGCCGCGGACCTGGGTATGTGAGTGATCATGGTCGTGATCGTGCGCCATGGCGAACCTCCATTTTCATTAACGGTAAGTGCTCACAGTAGAACGAGATTTGGCGCAGGTCAAGGGCGATCTTTGGGTAGCGTAATCGTTATCATTAAGCGCTCCGCCGGCGCGGCGCGGCTGCGGATGCGGAATACCGCGGCGCCGCGTGCGGTTGGCCCTGAGGTAACACACCGTCGATCTGCAGCAAGGACCTGAAGACATATGAGCACAGTGGGATTCATCGGCGCGGGACTGATCGGGGCCACCGTCGCCCGGCTCTCCGTCCTGGCCGGTCATGACGTGGTCCTGAGCAATTCCCGGGACCCGAAGACCCTCCTCCCCCTCGCCGCCGCGCTGGGCCCCAAGGCCCGGGTGGACACCCCGGAGGGCGCGGCGACGGCCGGCGACATCGTCGTCGTCACCATCCCGCTCGGCGCGCTGACCGAGGTCCCGGTGGCGCCGCTGGCGGGCAAGACCGTGATCGACACGTCCAACTACTACTGGCAGCGTGACGGCCACATCGACGTGCTGGACGCCCGGGAGATCACCACCTCCCAGATCCTGCAGGACCACCTGCCGGACACCCACGTGGTCAAGGGCTTCAACAACATCAACTTCGCCCACCTCGGTGAGCTCGCCCGCCCGGCCGGCGACGCCGCCCGCACCTCCCTGGTGATCGCCGGTGACGACGACGCCGCCAAGCAGGACGTCGCGTCCTTCCTCGACTCCCTGGGGTACGGCACCCTCGACGCCGGTGTGCTGGCCGAGGGCTGGCGCTTCGACAACGGCGAGCCCGCCTACGGCAGGCCGTACATCTCGCCGGACGCCACACCGACCTCCATCTACGACATGGGGCCTGGTAAGGCCGCCTCCGACGAGGAGCTGCGCGAGGCGCTGACCGCCGCAGAGCGCTGACACAGACAGGCCCCACGGACCTTTTCTTCGGTCCGTGGGGCCTTCCCCGGTGTTGCGGTGACGCCTACGCGGTGGCGTCCAGCGGGTTCTTGACCCAGCTCATGAGATCGCGCAGCTTGGTGCCGGTGGTCTCGATCGGGTGCTTGGCGTAGTCGGCACGCAGACCCTCGAGCTCCTTGTTGCCGCCCTCGACGTTGGCGATGAGGCGCTTGGTGAAGGTGCCGTCCTGGATGTCGGACAGGATGTCCTTCATGCGGTCCTTGGTGCCGGCGTCGATGACGCGCGGGCCGGAGAGGTAGCCGCCGAACTCAGCGGTGTCGGACACCGAGTAGTTCATGTTGGCGATGCCGCCCTCGAACATCAGGTCCACGATGAGCTTGAGCTCGTGCAGGCACTCGAAGTAGGCCATCTCCGGCTCGTAGCCGGCCTCGGTGAGGACCTCGAAACCGGTCTTGACCAGTTCCTCGGTGCCACCGCACAGCACGGCCTGCTCACCGAAGAGGTCGGTGACGGTCTCGGCCTCGAAGGTGGTCGGGATGACGCCGGCGCGCGCACCGCCGATGGCGGCGGCGTAGGACAGGGCCAGGTCGCGGCCCTCGCCCTTGGGGTCCTGCTCCACGGCGATCAGGCACGGCACACCCTTGCCGTCGACGAACTGGCGGCGCACCAGGTGGCCCGGGCCCTTGGGGGCGGCCATCGCGATGGTGAGGTTGTCGGCCGGCTTGATCAGCTCGAAGTGGATGTTCAGCCCGTGGCCGAAGAACACGGCGTTGCCGTCCTCCAGGTTCGGGGCGATGTCCTCGGTGTAGACCGTGGCCTGGGTGGTGTCGGGCACCAGGACCATGACCACGTCGGCCCAGGCGGCGGCCTCGGCGTTGGACAGGACCTTGAATCCCGCCTCCTCGGCCTTCGCGGCGGACTTGGAGCCCTCGCGCAGACCGATGACGACCTCGACGCCGGAGTCTCGCAGGTTCTGGGCGTGGGCGTGGCCCTGTGACCCGTAGCCGAGCACGGCAACCTTGCGGCCCTGGATGATCGACAGGTCGGCGTCGTCGTCGTAGAAAACGTCAATTGCCATGAGGTGAAGCCTTTCGTGGGAAAACGGGTGTGGATCGGTTCATCGAACCGGGAACTGCGTTCTGTGCCGCTATCGTACCAGCAAGGATTATCAGAGTGTGAGACTGGGTATCCCACCCCGTGAATGGCCACGGGGAGGGACTGAAGAGGCCGATCAGAGCTTGGCGGGGTACATCGCCTTCTGGCCGCGGCTCACCGCGGTCACGCTGGACTCGACCAGTTCACGGATGCCGAAGGGCTCCAGGACCTCCAGCATCGCCTTGAGTTTCGTGGGCGTGCCGGTGGCCTCGATGACCAGCGACTCGGGTCCGACGTCGACCACGTGGGCGCGGAAGAGCTTGGCGGACTCCACGACCTGCGTGCGGTTGGAGTTGTCGGCGGAGACCTTCACCAGCATCAGGCCGCGGCACACGATGGAGTCCGGCTCGTGCCGGCTGACCTTGATCACCGGGATCAGCTTGTTGAGCTGCTTGGTGATCTGCTCGATCACGTGGTCCTCGCCCTCGACCTGGATGGTGAACCGGTTGACCCCGGCCACCTCCGTCTGACCCGAGGCGATCGAGATGATGCTGAAGGCGCGGCGGGTGAACATGCCGGTGATACGCGACGCGATTCCGTCGACGTCCTCACACAGGACGCTCAGAGTGTGGACTTGAGACATTAGTTCTCCTCGCCTTCCTCGATGATCTTACGGATGTCGTCGGGTTCCTCCGCCGCGGACTGCTCCTGTTCGAACAGCGGACGCAGGTCGCGGACGTACTGGACCTCGTCGTTGGAGGCCCCGGCCGAGATCATGGGCCACACCTGGGCGTCCTCGCCGACGATGAAGTCGATGACCACGGGACGGTCGTTGATCTCCCGCGCCTTGGCGATCGTGGCGGCCACGCCCTCCGGTCCGTCCTTCTCGGTCACGCGGAAGGCCGCGCAGCCCATGGACTCGGCGAGTCCCACGAAGTCCGGGAGGTAGTTCTCGCCCGGCTTGAGGTTGGTGTGCGAGTAGTGGCCGTCGAAGAACAGGGTCTGCCACTGGCGGACCATGCCGAGGTTGCCGTTGTTGATCAGGGCGATCTTGACCGGCAGCCCCTCGACCGCACAGGTCACGAGCTCCTGGTTGGTCATCTGGAAGCAGCCGTCGCCGTCGACGGCCCAGACCTCGGTGTCCGGGGCGGCGGCCTTGGCGCCCATCGCTGCGGGCACGGCGTAGCCCATCGTGCCCAGCCCACCGGAGTTCAGCCAGGTGCGCGGCTTCTCGAAGCGCAGGAACTGCGCGGCCCACATCTGGTGCTGGCCGACGCCGGCGACGTAGACGGCGTCGGGGCCCGCGGCCTGGGTGAGCTCCTGCAGGACGAACTGCGGGGCGAGCTTGCCGTCGGCCGGCTCGTCGAATCCCGGGGGGAAGTCGGTCTTCAGACCGTCGAGGTAGGTCGTCCAGCGCGACGTGTCCTGGCGACCCTCACGGTCCTCCACCGCACGACGCAGCGCGAGGAGGACCTCACGGGCGTCGCCCACGATCGGCACGTTGACCTCGCGGATCTTGCCGATCTCCGCCGGGTCGATGTCGGCGTGGATGACCTTGGCGCCCGGGGCGAAGGAGTCCACGTCGCCGGTGACCCGGTCGTCGAAGCGCGCGCCCAGGGCGAGGATCAGGTCGGACTTCTGCAGCGCGGCGACGGCCGGCACGGTGCCGTGCATGCCCGGCATGCCGAGGAACTGCGGGTGGGACTCGGGGAACACACCCAGCGCCATCAGCGTGGTGGTCACCGGCAGTCCGGTGGACTCGGCGAAGGCGAGCAGCTCCTTGTGGGCGTTGGCCTTCAGGACGCCGCCGCCGGCGTAGATGACCGGGCGCTTGGCCTCGGCGATGAGGCGGGCCGCCTCGTCGATCTGGCGGGAGTGCGGGGTCGTGACCGGGTGGTAGCCGGGCAGCCGGTAGCTCGGCGGCCAGATGAAGTCGAGCTCGGCGTTCTGCACGTCCTTGGGGATGTCGACCAGCACCGCGCCCGGACGCCCGGTGACGGCTACGTGGAAGGCCTCGGCGATCGCCGCGGGGATGTCCTCGGGACGGGTGACCATGAAGCTGTGCTTGGTGATCGGCATCGTGATGCCGCGGATGTCGGCCTCCTGGAAGCCGTCGGTGCCCAGCAGGTGACTGCCGACCTGACCGGTGATCGCCACGATCGGCACGGAGTCCATGTTGGCGTCCGCCAGCGGGGTGACCAGGTTCGTCGCACCGGGACCGGAGGTGGCGATGCACACGCCGACCTCCCCGGAGACCTGGGCGTAGCCCGTGGCGGCGTGACCTGCGCCCTGCTCGTGGCGGACGAGGATGTGGTTGAGCTTCTCGGAACCGTAGAGAGCCTCGTAGAGCGGGAGCACCGCACCACCGGGGAGGCCGAAGACTACGTCAGTACCCAGTTCCTCGAGGGAGCGGACTACCGCCTGGGCACCGTTGATGCGCTCGGGCTTACGGCTGCGTCCTGAGGCAGCGACTGTCGCAGGACTGGGGTGTGGGCGTGAGGTGTCATTCACCGTCCGTGCACTCCTTTGGGTGGTCATGTGTTGTGGATGTCCGACGATCGAGGTCTCGAGGTGTGTGGTTTCCGCCGTAGAACCGACTGTGCCCCCGCTACCCGTGGTTCGGGGCGGGGGCGCCAGATTGTTCCGCGAAGTGACCGCAGGGGCTCTAGCGCCCGGCGGATACAAGAATCAGGAACGTCGTCATAACCCACGACCATAGCGGAGCACCACCCCCCGGTCAATGGATTTCAGGAAATTTTCCCACCCGCTGATACCCCCCGTCTCACTGCATGAACGCCCCGCGTCGGTCCCGGCGGAGACGCTGTTTCGCGTGTCGAATGATCCAGCGAATCCCCAGAAACACGGTCTATGGTGAGTCTCATGTTCGACGTCAAGTACCTCTTGTTCTCCCTCTGGGAATGGATCATTCAGCACGGGTTGCCGCTGTCGGCCCTGTTGATCGCGGCAATCCTGATTCCCCGGGTCGGCCGCCAGGTCGTCCGTGTCCTCACCGACCGTCTCGAGAGCGGCCAGGAGGAGACGAAGTCCAAGCTCGCCCTCGTCGGCGCCCTGGTGTACATGCTCGAGATCGTCGCCTACTTCGTCCTGGTGCTCCTCGCACTGACGAACCTCGGCGTACCGGCCATGGGCGCGGCCATCCCGGCGACCGTGGTCTCCGCCGCCATCGGTTTCGGCTCGCAGAACATCATCGGTGACTTCCTCACCGGCTTCTTCATCATCTCCGAGCGCCACTACGGTGTCGGCGACGTGGTGACCTTCGACGACACCTCCGGGCAGATCACCGGTACGGTCGTGAAGCTGACCCTGCGTTCCACGCAGATCCGCACCGTCGCCGGCGAGCTCGTCACCGTGCCGAACAGCAAGGCCAGCGTGACGATCAACTACTCGCAGCGCTGGTCGCGTGCCGTGGTGGACCTCGACATCCCGATGGTCGACGAGGAGTCCATGGCGGACCTGCTCACCAAGGTGGAGACCGCAGCGGCCAAGGCCGTGGAGTCCGCCGGGGTGGACGCGAGCATCCTCGGTGACATCGAGGTCCAGCCGGCCCGCAGCATCACCCCGCCCGCCGCCGCCGGCCAGCCCTGGTCGGTGGGCATGCGCGTGGGCGTGGACACCGGCCCCGCCGACCAGTGGTTGGTGGAGCGCGCGATCCGCGCGAACCTGGTCAACACGTTCTGGGACCGCTACCAGTCCCGAGGCGACGTGCTCGGCACGGCAGGGGCCGCGCAGGCCCCCTCCACCGACACCACCCAGGCGCCGTCGAAAATCGCGGCGAAGGACACGTCCGAGGACGACACGTCCCGCGTCGTGGCGGCCGCGGCGTCCGGCCCCGACCACATGTCGTTGGACGACGGCGCCGACGGCGACGAGGGTGCAGACAACGCCGCCGCGGACGCCGACAAGGTCGAGGACGCGCAGGACGCCTCGGCTGAGCCGGACAGTGCGGCGCAGCCTGACCCGGACGACCCGGCGACCCAGGTGCTGCCCTCCCCCGCACCGGAGGAGGACCCCGACGCGAAGGACGGCAAGGCGGGGAAGGACGGTAAGGCCGGAGCAGAGGACGACAAGTCCGATCTCGCCGACCTGGTCGACGGCCCCTACGAGTCGAAGACGAAGAACCTGCTGAGCTTCGGCGGCCGGTTCCGTCCCTCGACCTCGGGCCTGTTCATCGCCCTGGTGATCGTGGCGATGCTCGCGCTGTTCTCCAGCAACCCGGACGACGGCAACCCCGGCATCCTGTCGCCGGACCGCTACCGCAACGCAGGTACCGAGGTGGAGTCCACCGAGACCAGCGTGTCGAGTACCCCGACCGAGACCGAGGAGAACACCGACAGCGAGCCCACCGAGGACACGCAGCCCACCGACACCGAGGAGTCCGACAACTCCGGTGAGGTCACCGACACCGAGGAGTCCGACGGGTCCGGCGACAGCTCGACCAACAGCGGCAACACCTCCGGCAACGGTAACTCGGGCAACTCCGGCAACTCGAACAACTCCGGTTCCGGTACGTCGGGCACCGACGGCACCGAGGGCACCGGCACCACGGACGGCACCAACGAGTCCGACGGTTCCACGCAGAACCAGGGTCAGAGCCAGAACCAGGGCACGACCCAGCAGGACGGCACCTCCGGCGACCAGACCACCACGCCCTGACGTCCCACCCCTGCACCACCGCACCACCACATCGCCCGGACCACATGGTCCGGGCGATGTGTGCGTGGGCCACCGGTGCTGATTAAATGGACAACCATGAGTTCCGTGGAGTCGCCCGCCCTGCCGTACCAGGTCCGCACGGATCAGGCCCACCTGATCGCCGGTTTCCTCATGGTGGCGATGTCGATCGTCGGTGTGGCCTATGCCCCGGGCGTGCTCTTCTGGCTCCCGCTCCTGCCCCTCCTGTTCATCGTGGGTGTGCTGCGCACCCGGACGGAGTTCACCGAGGGCGGCATCACCGCCCGTTACCTCCTTCGCCCCACAAAGTCATTGGCGTGGGACGACTTCGAGGCGTTACGATTCACCCGTGGAGGCAAGGCCCTTGCGGTGAGCAAGGACGAGACGACATTCCCGCTCCCGGGTGTGAGCTTCAATTCGCTGGTGACCCTGGCGGAAGTGACCGGGGGCAGGATCCCGGACCCGGTGACCCCGAGTCTCTCCGCGATCGACGAGAAGGTACGGGTCGTCGAACGCGACAGCGGTCTGGCCGTCCTCATGGACGAGGACGAGTACGGCGAGTACGAGGCCGCGCAGCGTGCCCGACGCATGGCGCGCGAGGAACTCGAACGCCGCCGCTCCGCTGCCGGCGACCAGGACGCCGGGCAGGACGGTAGACCGGACGCCGCGAGCTGACCGGACGCGCCGCGCGCCGCGGTGCGTCCGATAGCGTCCGACTGAGTACCGGGGCCGACAGCTGACTACTGTCCCCCGGCCCCGCCGGATCCCGCCGTCGCCGCCGTGGCTCCGCACCTATAAATCAACGCAAGAACCCCCACGCACGAACCCCACCGAAACAACTGCCCACGGGCCGGGCAGCCGCACGAGGCCCCACGAGAGGACGCTTTTCCCACCATGAACGAGATCTCCTACCGGTCATCAGTGACCACCCAGGGACGCAACGCCGCCGGCGCACGCTCCCTCTGGCGAGCCACGGGCATGAAGGACAGTGACTTCGACAAGCCGATCATCGCGATCGCGAACTCCTACACCCAGTTCGTCCCCGGGCACGTCCACCTGAAGAACGTCGGTGACATCGTCGCCGAGGCCGTCGCCGAGGCCGGCGGCGTGGCCCGCGAGTTCAATACCATCGCCGTGGACGACGGCATCGCCATGGGGCACTCCGGCATGCTGTACTCGCTGCCGAGCCGCGAGATCATCTCGGACTCCGTGGAGTACATGGTCAACGCCCACCAGGCCGACGCCATCGTGTGCATCTCCAACTGCGACAAGATCACCCCTGGCATGCTCAACGCCGCGATGCGCCTGAACATCCCGGTCGTCTTCGTCTCCGGCGGGCCGATGGAGGCCGGCAAGGCCGTGGTCGTCGACGGTGTGGCCCACGCGCCCACCGACCTGATCACCTCGATCTCGGCGTCCGCCAGCGAGCAGGTCTCCCGCCAGGGCCTGATGACCGTGGAGCAGGCCGCCTGCCCGACCTGCGGTTCCTGCTCCGGCATGTTCACCGCCAACTCGATGAACTGCCTCACCGAGGCTCTCGGCCTGTCCCTGCCCGGCAACGGCTCCACCCTGGCGACCCACTCCGCGCGCCGCGACCTGTTCAGCGAGGCCGGACGCACGATCGTGAACCTGTGCAAGCGCTACTACGGCGAGGGCGACACCTCCGTGCTGCCGCGCAACATCGCCACCAAGGAGGCCTTCCAGAACTCCATGGCCCTGGACATGGCCATGGGCGGGTCCACCAACACGGTGCTGCACATCCTCGCCGCCGCCCAGGAGGGTGGCATCGACTTCGACCTGCAGGACATCGACGACCTGTCGCGCAACGTCCCCTGCCTGTCGAAGGTCGCGCCGAACTCCGACTACCACATGGAGGACGTCCACCGCGCCGGCGGAATCCCCCGCATCCTCGGCGAGCTGTGGCGTGGCGGCAAGCTCAACGAGGGCGTGCACACCGTGCACTCCCCCAGCCTCGCCGAGTGGCTCGAGGACTGGGACGTCAGTGCGGCCTCGCCGCGCCAGGAGGCGATCGACCTCTACCACGCCGCCCCCGGCGGGGTGCGCACCACCGAGCCCTTCTCCACGGACAACGTGTGGGACGACCTCGACGTGGACGCCGAGAACGGTTGCATCCACGACGTGGAGCACGCCTTCACCGCCGACGGCGGGCTGGTCATCCTGCGCGGCAACCTCTCGCCCGACGGCGCGGTGATCAAGGCCGCCGGCATCGACGAGTCCCTGTGGCACTTCTCCGGACCGGCCCTGGTCGTGGAGTCGCAGGAGGAGGCCGTGGACGTGATCCTCAAGAAGAAGGTCACCGCCGGCGACGTGGTCGTCGTGCGCTACGAGGGCCCGTCCGGCGGACCGGGCATGCAGGAGATGCTGCACCCCACCGCCTTCCTCAAGGGCTCCGGACTGGGCAAGAAGTGCGCCCTGATCACCGACGGGCGTTTCTCCGGCGGATCCTCGGGTATCTCGGTCGGCCACATCTCCCCGGAGGCCGCCGACGGTGGACTGATCGGGCTCGTCGAGAACGGCGACACCGTGACCATCGACGTCCACAACCGTCAGCTCACCCTCGACGTGCCGGACGAGGAGATCGCGCGTCGCCGTGCTGCGATGGACGCCTCGCGGAAGCCGTGGTCCCCGGCGACCCGTCAGCGCAAGGTCACCAAGGCGCTGCGCGCCTACGCCAAGATGGCCACCAGCGCCGACAAGGGCGCGGTGCGCGAGGTCGACTAGACCCTGCCGCGGCCCTGCCGCAACGACAGCTCACAACGTGCCCGGGTACGCCCCGCCGTCGATGAGCATGTTCTGCCCGGTGATGTAGCCGGCCTGTGCCGAGCACAGGAAGGCGCAGGTCGCGCCGAACTCCGCCGGGTCGCCGAAGCGTCCTGCCGGGATGCCGTCGGTGGACGGCGACGAGCCGGTGCGCGCCAACCGCGCGGTCGCGAAGCGTCCCGGCAGCAGGTTGTTGACCGTCACGTTCGCCGCGGCCAACCGGGGTTGGCGTGCCACCCCGGCCACGAAGCCGGTCAGCCCGCCGCGCGCCCCGTTGGACAACCCCAGCGTGGCGATCGGGGCCTTCACCGCCACGGAGGTGATGTTCACCACCCGCCCGAATCCACGGGCGGCCATGTGGTCCACCGTGGCCTTGATCAACTCCACCGGGGTGAGCATGTTCTGCTTCAACGCGGCGAGCCAGGCGTCCTCGTCCCAGTCGCGGAAGTCGCCGGGCGGCGGCCCGCCGGCGTTGGTGACCAGGACGTCGACCTGTGGTGCGGCGTCCAGCAGGTTCTCCCGGACACCGGGATCGCTGATGTCCCCGGCGACCTCACGCACCTCCACCCCGTGGGTGCGAAGCTTTTCGGCGGCCTCGGCGAGCGGCCCGGTGCGTCGGGCGTTGACGACGAGGTTCACCCCCTCGGACGCCAACGCGTCGGCGCACCCGAGGCCGAGCCCCTGACTGGAGGCACCGACCACGGCCCATCTGCCTGCTATCCCGAAGTCCATTCCCCCACGCTACCGCGCCCGCACAACCGCCTAGAATGGGCGGCCATGGTCGACTCAAGTTCCACAGTCCGTGTCCACGACGCCCACCTGCGCAACCTGCGCCACGTCTCCGTGGAGTTCCCGCGGGGCAAGCTGGTGGCGGTTACCGGGGTGTCGGGGTCGGGGAAGTCGTCGTTGGCGTTCGGCACGGTGCACGGCGAGGCGCAGCGCCGCTACCTTGAGTCGGTCGCGCCCTTCGCCCGCCGGCTAATCGCCGGGGCGGTGGACCCGAAGGTCGGACGCATCGACGGGTTGCCGCCGACGGTGGCGCTAGAGCAGTCGCGTTCCGGCGGTGGGGCACGATCCACGGTGGGGACGTTCTCCACGGTGTCGAACTCGGTGCGTCTGCTGTTCTCCCGCTCGGGCACCTACCCGGAGGAGCTGCGGGAACGGGTGGGCCGGTTGGACTCGGACCGCTTCTCCCCCAACACCGCCTCGGGCATGTGCCCCACGTGCCAGGGCACCGGGACGGTCCATGCGCCGACGGAGGCGTCGATGGTGCCGGACGCCTCGGTGTCGATCGACGACGGTGCGATCGCGGCCTGGCCCGGCGCGTGGCTGGGCAAGAACTTCCACGACATCCTGGTCACCCTGGGCTACCGCACGGACGTGCCGTGGTCGCAGCTGTCGCGCGAGGACCGGGACTGGATCCTGTTCACCCCGGACAAGCCGGTGGTCACGGTGCACCCGGTGCGCGGCGCCCACCAGATCCAGCGCACCTACGACGGGACGTGGCGCTCGGTGGCGACCTACCTGCGCGAGACGTTGGCCTCGACGTCGTCGGACGCCACACGCCGTCGCGTCCTGTCCTTCATGGACCATTCGGTGTGTCCGGAGTGCGGTGGGCGCCGGCTCACCGCGGATGCGCTGTCGGTGACGTACTTGGGGCTGACCATCGACGAGTTGAACGCCGTGCCGTTGGAGGAGCTCGCCGGCCTCGTCGCCGGGGTCACATCCCCGTCGGAGGCCGAGCGTCTGCTGCTGGAGCAGGTGACCCCCACGGTGCGCGCGGCGGTGGAGCTGGGGCTGGGCCACCTGAGCCTGGACCGTGCCGCCTCGACGCTGTCGGCCGGGGAGCTGCAGCGCCTGCGCCTGGCCTCGCAGCTGCACTCGGGCCTGTTCGGCGTGGTGTACGTGCTGGACGAACCCTCCGCCGGACTGCACCCGACCGAGCGGGTGGCGGTGCGTGAGCTGATGACCCGCTTCCTGGAGGCGGGCAACAGTGTGGTGCTCGTGGAGCACGACATGTCCCTGGTCGCCGGGGCGGACTGGGTGGTGGACGTGGGCCCGGGCGCCGGGGAGAACGGCGGCGAGGTGTTGTGGTCCGGGCCGGTCGGTGGTGAGGACGGCGGTGAAGACGGTGGTCAGGACGGTCTGGCCGGGCAGGACACGCCCACCGGCCGCGCGCTCGCCGCCGCAGCCCCCACGCTCACCGGGGGACGCCACCCGGCGCGCGCAGCGTCCTCCCGTCTGCCGGTGCGCAGCACCGAGCGCACCCTGGACATCGACACGTCACTCGGGCTGGGCCAGTTCACCGCGGTGACCGGGGTGTCCGGCTCCGGAAAGTCGACGTTGCTGTCCAGTGTGCTGCCGCAGGTGCTCGACGACGCCGGAATCCGCACCGTGCACATCACCCAGCAGCCCATCGGCCGCACCACCCGCTCCTGCCTGGCGACCTACACCGGCCTGTTCGACCACGTGCGCAAACTCTTCGCCGGCACCGACGGGGCGCGCGAACGCGGGTGGACGGTCTCCCGGTTCTCCTACAACGTCACCCAGGGACGCTGCCCGACGTGCAACGGTGAGGGCGCGATCGAGGTGGAACTGGTGTTCCTGCCCGGCAGTTACACCACCTGCCCGGACTGCCACGGCGCCCGCTACAACGACGAGACGCTGCAGGTCACCTGGCACGGCTACACCGTCGCCGGGATCCTGGGCCTGACCGTGAAGGACGCCCTGGACGTCTTCACCGACGAGCCCGCGGTGCTCACCGCACTGCAGGCGTTGGACGCCGTGGGCCTGTCCTACCTGCGCCTGGGCCAGGGTGCCCCGGAGCTCTCCGGCGGGGAGGCCCAGCGCATCAAACTGGCCACCGAGCTGCAGCGCAGCCGCCGGGCACGCCGTGGCACCCCCACGGTGCACCTGCTGGACGAGCCGACCACCGGCCTGCACCCGGCGGACGTGGACCTGCTGGTCACCGAGCTCAACCGGCTGGTCGACGCCGGTGACACCGTGGTCGTGGTGGAACACGACCTGCGTGTGGTCGCCCAGGCCGATCGGGTGGTGGACCTGGGGCCCGGTGCCGGAGTGGAGGGCGGACGCATCGTCGCCGACGGCACCCCGGCCGAGGTCGCCGACTCCGGCACCGCCACCGGCCGGGTCCTGCGCGCGGTGGCGGGTGCGGACGGGTAGCTCGCACCTCCCCTTCCTATAACCCCACTCAGTTGTTGGTCTCCGGGATCCCCACCAACATCTGCGTGGGGTTTCAGGAGCCAGCATCGGTAGGCGTCAGTCTGCGATGGTCAGCGTGCCAGCTGGTGGATCACGCCGTCCAGGATGACCTCGAGTCCGTACCTGTAGACCGCCGTCGGGTCGGTGACCGCCTGGTACTTCTCGCCCACCGCGGTGCCGACGCGTCCGGACACCGGGAAGTCCGCGTCCCTCATGACCTGCGACAGTACCGGCTCGTTGACCCGCCACCAGTCCGCGTCACTGACCCCGGTGTCCCGGGCGAGGTCCCGGGCGTTCACGCTCGCCGCCGCGCTGGCCACGGCATGGGACTCGATCAGTGAGATGGTGTGGTCCATGGCCACGTCGTCCAGTCCGCACCCGTCCACGGCGGTGAGCTGCCATTCGTAGCGACGCGATACGTTCGGGCCGAGCAGGGGCCGGTGCCGCTGGGCGTTGAGCAGCCAGGGGTGCTCGTGGACCTCCTCCCAGGCGACGGCCGACACCATGCGGAGTCTCTCGGCCACGCTCTGCGGATCCGTGGCCGCACCGTCGAACGACGGGAGGTCGACGCGTCCCATGACCTGGTCGACCATCAGCCCGAGAAGTTCGTCGCGGCCGGGGATGTAGGTGTACAGCGTGGCGGCGGAGGTGTCGAGCTTCTCCGCGATCCGGCGCATGGAGAGTCCCTCAACACCGGCGACACCGGCGGCGTCCGCCTCGGCGATGGCGGTGTCCACGACCTGGTCGACCGACCATTTCTTCCGCGGGCCGCGCGCGCCGGACTCCTCGCCGATCTCGTGGCGCCACACCAGTCGCAGCATGCGGTCCGGTTCAGCGGCAGTGTCGTTGTGGCTCTCGGAATCCATGTTGACAGCTTACTCCGAACGGCGTACGTTAAAACACCCTCGCAACTTCGTACACTGTTTGGAGTTTATTGTGCCCTCGGCCTCCCCGCCCGCCATCCACGCTGAATCACTGGTCAAGACCTACGGCGACCACCGCGCGCTCGACAACTTCACCCTCACCGTTCCCACCGGCACCATCCACGGACTGCTCGGCCCCAACGGCGCCGGCAAGACGACCGCCGTCGGCGTCCTCACCACACTGACCACCCTCGACAGCGGGACCGCCCGGATCGCCGGCACCGACGTCCGTGACGGAAACGCCCTGCGCTCACGCATCGGCCTGGTCGGCCAGTACGCCGCCCTCGACGAGGTCATCGGAGGTCGTGAGAACCTCGTCATGTTCGCCCGATTGCTCGGACTACGTCGCCGCGACGCCCGGCGCCGCGCCGACGAGCTCCTGGAGCAGTTCTCCCTGACCGACGCCGCCGACCAGGCGGTGTCCGGCTACTCCGGCGGCATGCGCCGACGCCTCGACATCGCGGTCTCACTCATCCGCGAGCCGGACGTCCTCTTCCTCGACGAACCCACCACCGGACTCGACCCCCGCGGACGCGTCGACGTGTGGGACGCCGTCCTGCAGACAGCCCCGTGCTGCTGACAACCCAGTACCTCGAGGAGGCTGACCAGCTCGCCGACCGCATCTCGATCATGAAGGACGGACGGGTGATCGCCAAGGGAACACCGGACGAACTCAAACGCAGCCGCGGCGGCGACCGCGTCGACGTCACCTTCCCCTCCACCACCACCCGGGCCGAGGTCGAGGCCGCCGTGCCCGCCGGATGGCAGTCGCTGACCGAGACCCCGGACGGGATCCACGCCAGCGTGCCCGCACCACGCGGCACCGCCGACATGGTCGATCTCGTCCGACGACTCGACGAGGCGAACCTGTCGCCCACCGACGTCGCACTGCGCCGCCCGACCCTCGACGAGGTCTTCCTCTCCGTCACCGAGACCCCGTCCGACCCGACCGTCCCGAACCCCGAGGAGAACCGATGAACAGCATCACCAGCGGCATGATCCTCACCACGAGGGAACTGCAGCACTGGCGCCGCCAACCCCTGACCCCGGTGTTCAGCATCCTGTTCACCGTGATGCTCCTGCTGATGTTCGCCCTGCTCTTCGGCGGGTCGATCGAACTGCCCGGCGGCGGGGACTACATCGACTACCTGCTGCCCGGCATGATGGCCCTGTCCATGATGTTCGGTGTCGAGGCGACCACCACCGCCATGGCCAACGACGCGAAGAAGGGCATCACCGACCGCTTCCGCTCACTGCCGATCGGGGACGCCTCCGTCGCGCTCGGTCGCGCCGGCGCGGACATGATCACCTCGGCGGTGGAACTCGTCGTCCTGGTCGTCGGCGGACTCCTGCTGGGGTGGCGGATCACCGGCAGCCTCCCCGAGGCGATACTGGCGATCGCGCTGCTGCTGTGGTTCCGCTTCGCCGTGCTGTGGATCGGCATCTTCCTCGGCCTGACCCTGGGCAGGAACGAGGGAGCTGCCATGGCGGTGCAGGTCCTGGTCTGGCCGATCGGGTTCCTGTCCACCGCCTTCGTGTCCCCGGAGTTCATGCCGTCCTGGCTGGAACCCCTGGCCACCTGGAACCCGGTGTCCGCCACGGCCACCGCCGCCCGCGAGCTCTTCGGCAACCCCACCGGCCTCACCGGCGGGGCTCTGGCCGACCATGCCGTGCTGGCGGCGTTGTTGTGGCCCTTGGTACTCGTGGCGGTGTTCCTCCCCCTGTCGGCCCGCGCGTACCGTCGGCTGAGGCGCTGATCCTGAAACCCCGCGATCTTGTCGGTCTTCGGGATCCGGACCACCATCTGCGTGGGGTTTCAGGAAGGCATGGCCCCAGCCCCACTACCCCAGGCCCACTACCCCAGCACCGCTACCTCAGCCCCGCAGCCGCGGCGGCGTGCACGGCGTCGGTGAGCACGCCGAGGGTGTCGGACTCCAGGCGCCAGTGCTGCCAGTACAGGGGCACCTCGATGACGTCCTCGGTGAGCCGGGCCATGGTGCCGGCCGACACATAGGGCCGCGCGGCGGACACCGGTACGAGCGTCCACCCGAGCCCGGCGACGACGGCGTCGTTGAGCCCTTCGAAGCTGGGGATCCGGGAGACCCGACGGTCGGCACGCGGGGTGACCTCGCGGGGCACGAGAACACCGTCGGTCATCCGGTCGTGCGGTCCGATGACCAGCAGCGGGAGGCCCGCCCAGGCGGAGTCTCCCTGCTCGGCCAGGCCGCGGTGCAGGGTCTCGGCGAGCCCCGGGGAGCCCACCGGCCAGTAGTGCAGCACCCCGAGCTCCTCGACCACGCACCCGGCGACGGGTTCCGCCTCGGCGGTGACCACGCCCATGCAGTCTCCGCGGCGCAGCATCGCCAGGGAGCGTTGCTCGTCTTCCACGGTGAGTTCCAGAGAGATCCCACCAGACGCCGCGACGTGCCCGAGCACGGGCCGGAACCACGTCCCCAGCGAGTCGGCGTTGACGCCCACGCTCACGGGACGTTCACTGATCTGCCCGCGCAGACGGTCGTCGGTCTCGAGCTCGAGCAGCCGCATCTGCCGCGCGCTCTGCACCAGCACCTCCCCGGCGTCGGTCACCCCGACCGGCGACGTCCGGCGCACCACCACGCGTCCCACGTCCGATTCCAGTGCCTTGATGCGCTGACTCACCGCCGACGGACTCACCCCCAGACGCGATGCGGCGGCCTCGAAGCTCCCCTCGTCGACGACGAGCAGCAGTGTATCCAGGTGACGTGGGATCATGAAGCACATCTTAACTGTGCCCAGTTCTGCTTGCTTGTCTTCACTCGCCCCGGTTCCTAGGCTCCGGCGGGTGACCTACGATTCCCTCCTCCCCGCACTCAGGATCGCCCTCGCCGGCATGGTCTTCCAGCTCTCCGTGATCGCCGCCGTCGGCCCGCAGAACATCGTGCTGCTCAAACAGGGTGTGAAACGCTGGGGCGTGGGCCTGGTGATCAGCGTGTTCATCGTGGGCGACCTCATTCTGCTGCCTGCGGGCACCGCCGGCGTCGCCGTGGTGACCGACAGGCTTCCGGTGCTCATCGAGATCCTGCGCTGGGGCGGCGTCGCCTACCTGCTCTGGTTCGCCTCGACGTGCCTGCGCGACGTGCGTCACCCCACCGCCATCGAGGGCGTCGAGCCGCCGTCCGGCAGCATGCAGGACGAAGCGCAGGACGCCGGGAGCGCGCTGCCCGGCGACGTCCTGCCCACCGGCGGCGGGCAGGTGGCCACCAAGACGCGTCCCGTCCCCACCCGGCAGGACGCCCCGCGGCGGTTGCTGCGGCTGCACCGTCCGCGCGCGGTCTCCGCCCTGCCCACCGCCCTGGCGGTGACGTTCCTCAACCCGGCGGCCTACGTCGACGGCATCGTGGTGTTCGGCACGATGGCCAACCAGTACGACCCCGGCAAGTGGGTCTTCACTGCCGGGGCCTTGGTCGGGTCCGTCCTGTTCTTCGTGGTGGTGGGCTACGGGGCCCGCCTGCTCAGCCGCCCGTTGTCCAGCCCCGGGGTGTGGCGCTGGATCAACCTGGGCATCGGACTGCTGATGATCGGCATGGCCGCCCGGCTCGCGCTGGGCTGAGCCAGTGTGGCCGGTGCAGCCGGGACCGTCAGAACGGGTTGCCGCCCGAGACCGCCAGCCACAGACCGGCGACGCCGGCCAGGCCGATGATCGCGAACAGCCACGACGACGCCAACGGCCTCGTCGCCCACCCGCGCGAGATGTCCGCGGAGTAACGGCCCGGGCCGGTGAACGTGAGCACCAGGCCGACGAGCGACACCATGCCCCAGAACTGCACGTGCGGGCTCAACGTGTACGGCCAGTACCCGGAGTCCCACAGGGAGAAGTTGTGCAGGGTGAGGAAACCGGCGACCACCAGCGCCAGAGCGCTGCCCACCGGGGTGAGCAGGCCGAAGACCAGCAGACCACCGGCGACGATCTCCGCGACCGGCAGGGCGACGGCCAGGATGTCGGCGAAGTTGTAGGCCGACAGGGTCTGCTCGAAGGCGCTGATTCCCGGGTCCCCGCCGAAGGCGAAGAGGGTCTGCAGACCGCGCACGATCAGCAGCGCACCGACGACGACGCGCAGGATGAACAGTCCGAGGTCCAGCGTGCCTCGCTTGGCCTCGACCTCACCCGGCACGGCCGCAGCCTCCTCGCCGTTCTCGTCGACGGCCACGGCCGCGTCGTCCTCACCGGACGCCGCGACGCCGGCGGTACCGGCTGCGCCTGCCGCGCCTGCAGCACCCGGTGCGAAGACGGAGGTCTCGCCCTCCGTGCCGGCGCCCGGGTATTCGCCGGAGTACTGCGCCTGGGTCTCGGTCGACTCCGGGACCGCTGAGCGACGCGGGGTCGCCGCGGCGCCGGCTGCACCCGCTGCACCCGCTGCACCGATTCCGCCACCGAAGGCCAGGGTCTCGTGGCCGTTCTCCCCGGAGTCGGCGGCCTCCTCCCCCGTCTTCGTCCCGTAGGCCGGGTCGGCGGCAGCGGCGGTGAAGACCTCGGTCCGCGAGTCGTCGCCCCGCGGCTCGATCTTCTGCGGCCGCGCGCGACCGGACACCGCGTAGATGTCACGCTTCGGACGCGGCGTCTCGTCAGCCGTCTCGTCAGCGCCGTCGATTGCTTCGGTCGCCTCGGGGGCCTCGGGGGCCTCGTCAGCGTTGTCCGACTCGGCGGCCGGGGCGGACGACTCGCCCTGTGCCTCGGTGTGCTCGGTCGGCCTCGTCGGCTCAGTCGGCTCGGCCTGCTCGGCCTGCTCGGCCGGCGCCGTGTTCACCGACAGCGGACGCGTCGCGTCCGGCACGTCGATGGCGTCCACCGAGTCGATCGCCTCGAAGAGGTCGTCGTCGTTCGTGGTGTCGTTCGCGGCATCGTTGACGTCGCTGCCACCCGTCTTACCCGTGTCACCGGTGCCGTCCGGTTTCGCCGGATTCCGGTCAAACAATCCCATGGTCTCCCACCTTCTGCGCCGCCGGCGTGGTGACCTCTGGCGCGGCGATCTCGTGCTGGTCTCGTGCTGGTCCGTGTGCTCGTCTCCGCATGGATACGTGCGTCAAGCCTAGGCTAGAACCCACGCGTCACAGCGGAGGACGACACGGTATGTCGCACCACCGCACCCACGAACACACAAAATGGAGGACACCATGGGATACGTCGCCAGCGGGGCCGAGGGCTTCGACCGGGACATGAGCTACATCGACGACCGCGTCGTCGCCGACACCGACGGGTTCGACGCGGCGAGCACCGCGTCCGGCAAGGGCGTCGCCTGGCCCGTGACGGCAGGACGCTACCGCCTCGTTGCGGCGCGCGCGTGCCCGTGGGCGCACCGCGCGGTGATCGTCCGGCGCCTGCTCGGCCTCGACGGGGCCGACACCCCCGAGTCGCCCGCCCCACTGAGCCTGGGGCTGACCGGCCCCACCCACGACTGGAAATCGTGGACCTTCGACCTCGACCCGAACTCCGTGGACCCGGTGCTCGGCGTCGGACGCCTGCGCGACTGCTACCTGCACCGCTACGCCGACTACCCCAAGGGCATCACCGTCCCGGCGCTGGTGGACGTCGACTCGAAGGCCGTGGTCACCAACGACTTCCGCACCATGGTGCGTGACTTCGTCACCGAGTGGACCCCGCTGCACCGCGACGGTGCCCCGGACCTCTACCCCACCGAGCTCCGCGAGGAGATCGACGAGATCGCCGACCGGGTGTTCCGCACCGTCAACAACGGCGTCTACAAGTGCGGCTTCGCCGGGTCACAGGACGCCTACGAGAAGGCCTTCGGCGAACTCTTCGACACCCTCGACGTGCTCGAGGAGCGCCTGGCGACCCGCCGCTACCTCGTCGGCGAGCACATCACCCTGGCGGATATCTACCTCTACGTCACCCTGGTCAGGTTCGACATGGTCTACCACGGGCACTTCAAGTGCAACCGCTACACGATCTCCAGCAGGCCGAACCTGTGGGGCTACCTGCGTGACCTGTTCCAGACCCCCGGCTTCGGCGACACCACCAACTTCGGGCAGATCAAGGACCACTACTACATCGTCCACACAGACGTGAACCCCACCGGGGTCGTGGCCGTGGGGCCGGACCCGGTGGGGTTCACCACCGCCCACGACAGGGGGCGGCTGGGCGGATCACCGTTCGGTGACGGTACGGCACCGGCGGCACCGCGTCCGGAGGACGTCCGGGACGGTGACGGTGCCTGACGGTGCCTGACAGTGCGTGATCGGGCGTCCTCCTAGAGGGCGGAGGTGATCGCCTCGACGGACTGCTTGGCGTCGCCGAGCAGCATGTCGGTGTTGTCGTTGAAGAACAGCGGGTTCTGCACGCCGGCGTAGCCGGAGCCCATGGACCGCTTGAACACGATGACCTTGTCGGCCTCCCACACCTTGAGCACCGGCATGCCGGCGATCGGGGAACCCGGCTCCTCGGCGATGGGGTTGACCGTGTCGTTGGCACCGATGACCAGCACCACGTCCACGTCGCCGAAGTCGTCGTTGACCTCGTCGAGCTCCAGGACGATGTCGTAGGGTACCTTGGCCTCGGCCAGCAGCACGTTCATGTGGCCGGGCAGACGGCCCGCAACCGGGTGGATGCCGAAGGTCACGTCGATGCCCTGGTCGCGCAGCTTGGCGACCAGCGAGGCGACCGGGTACTGCGCCTGGGCGACGGCCATGCCGTAGCCCGGGGTGATCATGACCGACTTCGCACCCTTGAGCAGCTCGGCGGTGTCCTCGGCGGAGACCTCGGTGTGCTCGCCGTAGTCGCGGTCGTCGCCACCGGAGGAGTCGGCGCCGAAGCCACCGAGGATCACCGAGATGAACGACCGGTTCATCGCCTTGCACATCACGTAGGACAGGTACGCACCGGAGGAACCCACCAGCGAACCGGTGATGATCAGCAGCGGGTTGGCCAGCATGAAGCCGGCGGCCGCGGCGGCCCAGCCCGAGTAGGAGTTCAGCATCGAGACCACGACGGGCATGTCGCCACCGCCGATGGCGGCGACCAGGTGCACGCCGAGGGCCAGGGCCAGCACGAGCATCACGCCCAGGACGGTCCAGGACAGTGCCGGGTTGTCGGTGCCGGCGGCGATGAACACGCCCATGCCGACCAGCGACACCAGGATCACGCCGATGTTGAGCAGGTTGCGGCCGGGCAGCATCAGCGGCGAACCGCTGATCTTCCCCGACAGCTTCAGGTAGGCCACGATCGAGCCGGTGAGCGTCACCGCACCGATGAAGATGCCCAGGTAGATCTCGCCCAGGTTGAAGCCGGCGACGTGCTCGTCGGACTCCGAACGCTGGATGAAGGAGTTGACGCCGATGAGCACGGCGGCCAGACCCACGAAGCTGTGCAGCATCGCGATGAGCTCGGGCATGCCGGTCATCTCGACCTTGCGGGCACGCGGGATGCCGATAGCCGCACCGATGATCATCGCGATGGCGATGAGGATCAGGGTGACGAACGGGCTGTTGTAGTTCTCGGAGTCGTCGGCGGAGGCCACGACGGCCTTGACGATGGTGGCGATCAGGGCGATCGCCATGCCCGCCATGCCGAAGCGGTTGCCGCGGGAGGCGGACTGCTGCTTGGCCAGGCCCGCGAGAGCCAGGATGAACAGCAGGGCGGCGATGATATAGGCCAGGTTGGTGACCTTGTCCGTCCACTCCAGGACGGACTCACTCGGACCGTTGGCGAGAATGAGCTGGTTGGTCAGGGTCATGTCAGTTGCCTCCCTCGAACATGGTGAGCATGCGCCTGGTGACGAAGAAGCCACCGAAGATGTTGATCGAGGCGACGACGATGGCGATGAATGCCAGGACTGCCACGGCGATGTTCGACGATCCGACCTGGAGGATCGCTCCGACCAGGATGATGCCCGAGATCGCGTTCGTCTCGCTCATCAGCGGGGTGTGCAGCTTGTGGGTCACCGCGGTGATCACGTAGAAACCGACCACGACGGCCAGCAGGAGCACCATGTACTCGTCGGCGACCTCCAGGGGGCTGACCAGCACCAGGGCGATGCCGAGGATCCCGGCGAGGATCTTCCACGGCAGGGTGGACTTCGCCGGCGCCTCCTCCTCGGCGGCCGGGGCCGCCTCAGCCTTCGGCGCGGGCGCCGGGGCGGCGGAGACCTTCACCGGTGGCGGTGGCCACAGGATCTCGGCCTGGGCGTCCTGCGCGGCGTGCGCACCGTCCTGAGCCTTGGTCACGGTGATGCCGCGGACGATCTCGTCGTCGAGGTCCAGGACGGTCTGGCCGTCCTTGCCCGGGGTGACCAACTTGAACAGGTTCACCACGTTCTGGCCGTAGAGCTGCGAGGACTGCGCCGGCAGGCGTCCGGCGAGATCGGTGTAGCCGATGATCTTCACACCGTTGTCGGTGGTCGTGACCTCGCCGGCGACGGTGAGCTCGCAGTTGCCGCCGTTGGCGGCAGCCATGTCCACGATGACCGAACCCGGCTTCATCTTCGCCACGTCCGCCGCGGTCAGCAGCACCGGGGAGGTACGTCCCGGGATGTTGGCCGTCGTGATGACGATGTCGGACGCCGCGGACTGCTCTGCGTAGAGCTTCGCCGCCGCGGCGGCCTGGTCCTGGGTCATCTCCTTGGCGTAGCCGTCGTCGGACTTCTCCGAGGCGGTGGGGATGGCCACGAACTCCGCACCCATCGACTCCACCTGCTCGGCGGTCTCCGGACGCAGGTCGGTGGCCTTGACCACCGCGCCCATCGAGTTGGCCGTGCCGATCGCCGCCAGCCCGGCGACGCCGGTGCCGATGACGTACACGGTGGCCGGGGGAACCTTGCCCGCCGCGGTCACCTGACCGGTGAACAGCCGGCCGAAGGTGTTGGCGGCCTCGATGACCGCACGGTAGCCGGCGATGTTCGCCTGGGAGCTGAGCACGTCCATGGACTGTGCGCGGCTGATACGCGGGACGGTGTCCATGGCGATGGCGGTCACGTTCTTCTCCGCCAGCTCCCGGACGAGCTCGTCGTTGCGTCCCGGTGCGAGCCGGGAGATCAGGGTGGCACCGGACTTCAGGGCTCCACGCTGGTCGGCGGTCGGGGTGTCGAGGGTGGTGACGATGTCGGAGGACCAGACGTCCTCGCCGACGATCGTGGCACCGACGGCCTCGAACTGGCTGTCGGGGAAGTTCGCCTTGTCACCTGCGCCGGACTGAACGGCTACGTCGTAGCCGAGCTTGATCAGCTTGCCGACGGTGTCAGGTGTCGCAGAGACCAAGGTTTGCGGTTCCCGGGGGATACCTATGAGCAACGGAGGGCTCCTCTGGTGCGTGGTCGAGCTTTCCGGGGCCGCGGCATGCCCACCATAGGTGTGGGTGGAGGTCGCGAGCGCGCCCGGACGTCGACCCAGTCATTGGGTACACGTATGTTAACGTCCGGTTTATTATGCACATGTAGCTGACTCGCCAACAGAGGTTCCGTGATATTGTCCGGATCTTCCCGCGCAGGGCAGCCAACCACCCCCGTTTTCCCGGATGCGGTGCCCCCGACACCGTCCGAGGGGACCTATTTAACGTTTCTGCGGATAACGAAACCTCCCCCGTGTAGGGTCCCCACCCCACGCATCGACCCCCGGGGTGGGCACCCCGGGGGTCGGTGTTTCTACGACGTGGACCGGTCTCAGCCCAGCTTCGTGGCGATGAGCTTGTTCACCTGAGCGGGGTCGGCCTTGCCGCGGGTGGCCTTCATGACCTCACCGACGATGGCACCGGTGACCTTCTTGTTGCCCGCCTTGTACTTCTCGACGATGTCGGGGTTGGCGGCGAGGGCGTCGTCCACGGCCTTCTCGATCGCACCGTCGTCACGGACGACCTCCAGGCCGCGGGCGGCGACGACCTCGTCGACGTCACCCTCGCCGGCGAGCACGCCGTCGACGGCCTTGCGGGCGAGCTTGTTGGTCAGCTTGCCCTCCTTGACCAGTGCAGCGACGCGGGCGACCTGGACCGGGGTGATCTCCAGGCCCTCGAGCTCGACGCCGGCCTCCTTGGCCTTCTGGGACAGGTAGGCGACCCACCAGCTGCGCGCCTCGGACGGGGTGGCCCCGGCCTCGACGGTGGCGATGATCAGGTCGAGGGCACCGGCGTTGACCAGGTCGCGCATCTCCTCGTCCTTGAGGTCCCACTCCTCCTGGATGCGGGCGCGGCGGATCCAGGGCATCTCCGGCAGCGTCTCGCGGATCGACTCGACCCACTCGGACGGTGCGAGCACCGGGGGCAGGTCGGGGTCGTTGAAGTAGCGGTAGTCCGCCATGGTCTCCTTGACGCGCCCGCGGGAGGTCGTGCCGTCGGCCTCCTGGTAGTGGCGGGTCTCCTGGATGATCTCCACGTCGTTGACGATGCAGGCCGCCTGGCGCTGCATCTCGAAACGCACGGCCTGCTCGACCGACTTCAGCGAGTTGATGTTCTTGGTCTCGGTACGGGTACCGAACTCCGTGGTCCCCACCGGACGCAGGGACAGGTTGGAGTCCACGCGCATCGACCCCTGGTCCATACGTGCGTCGGAGACCTCGAGTGCCTTGACCAGGTCACGCAGGGCGGTGACGTAGGCGCGCGCGATCTCCGGGGCGCGCTCCCCCACGCCCTCGATGGGCTTGGTGACGATCTCGATCAGCGGGATACCGGCACGGTTGCAGTCCACCAGCGACGCCGTCGCGCCGTGGATGCGTCCGGTGGCACCACCCAGGTGGGTGAGCTTGCCGGTGTCCTCCTCCATGTGCGCGCGCTCGATCTCGATGCGCCACGGGGTGCCGTCGTCCAGCACGATGTCGAGGTAGCCGTCGTGGGCGATGGGCTCGTCGTACTGGGAGATCTGGTAGTTCTTCGGCTGGTCCGGGTAGAAGTAGTTCTTCCGGGCGAAGCGCGAGTAGGGCGCGATGTCGCAGTTCAGGGCGAGGCCGATCTTGATGGCCCACTCGACGCCCTGGCGGTTGACCACGGGCAGCGCTCCGGGGAGGCCGAGGCTGCAGGGGTCGACGTTGGTGTTCGGTGCGTCACCGAACTCCGCCGAGGACGCGGAGAACATCTTCGTCCGCGTCGCGAGTTCAACGTGGACCTCCATCCCCATCACGGGGTCGAAGCGCTCGAGCACCTCGTCGAAGTCCATCACGTCATCGGAGTAATCGTTCACCACGGCTGTCATGGTGATTCAGTCTAGTGGATGGCGTCCGCGGCGTCGCTGGCGTGGTCCGCTCTGTGGTCGGTTCGTTGTGCCGCACGACGGTCCGACGCACGGCACAGGGCCGCGAAGACCGCACCGGACAGGTTGTGCCACACGGAGAAGATGGCACCGGGCAGCGCGGACATCGGCTCCATGTGCTGTGCGGCGAGCCCGGCTGCCAGCCCGGAGTTCTGCATCCCGACCTCGATGGCCATGGTGCGACGCACCGGGACGGGCCGGCCGGTGACCTTGCCCGCACCGTAGCCCAGCGCCAGGCCGAGGGTGTTGTGCAGCACGACGGCCACCAGCACCAGGAGACCTGCCTCCAGGAGGTTGTCGCGGTTTCCGGAGACGACGATCGCCACCACGGCGGCGATGGCGACGACCGAGATCCACGGCAGTGCCGGCAGGATCTTCTCGATCAGCCGGGGCAGCAGGAAACGGAACAGGAGCCCGGCGATGACCGGCACGAGCACGACCTGCACGATCGACACCGCCATGGAGCCGGCGTCCAAGGGCATGTACTGCCCGGCCAGCCACAGGGTGAGCAGCGGCGTCAGCAGCGGGGCGAGCAGGGTCGAGACCGACGTCATCGCCACGGACAGGGCCAGGTCACCGCGGGCGAGGTAGGACACCACGTTGGACGCCGTGCCGCCCGGGGCGCAGCCCACGAGGACCACGCCGGCGGCGATGGCGGACGGCAGCCCGAGGACCCACACCACCAGCAGGGCGGCCAGGGGCATGATCACGAACTGTGCGACGACCCCCACGACCACGGGCAGGGGCCGCTTGACCACGAGGACGAAGTCGCCGGGCTTCAGGGTCAGCCCCATGCCGAACATGATCAGCCCGAGCAGCCAGTTGGTCCACCCGGACGTCGCGGCAGACAGGTCGTCGCCGCCGAGGAAACCGATGACTCCGCCGATGATCACCAGGACGGGGAAGCCCAGCGAGGCGATGTAGGCGCTACGGTCCTGGGTGGCGGAGGAGGACGCGGATGTTGACGTGGAGGGTGCGGAGGACCCGGAAGACACAGAAGACACGGGGAGGTCAGGTCACTTTCGGAAAGGAGCCGTGAGTGCGCGTCATCTCCGTGGGCCGGGGGTGGTCGGCCGCGCGAGGACGGGGATGAACGCGGGATGCCTGATGCGGTGAGGGTCACCCTACAAGCGGGTACCCCCTCCCCTGTCCGGCAGGGGCCGGATGCACGTCGTTCACCGCGGAAACATACATGCAGGACGGGCCGGGTGGCTACCCGATCAGCGCGCCGACGGAGTCGATACGCTGCTGCGGCACCACCTTCAGGTTGCCGACCGCCTCGTCGAAGGACACCAGCTCGATACGCTCACCGTGCAACGCGACGACCTTGCCGGTCTCCCCACGCAACGCCGCCTTCGTGGCATGCACCGCGTACCGGGTCGCCAGCACCCGGTCGAACGCCGTGGGGGTACCACCACGCTGGATGTGACCCAGCACCGTGGAACGCACGTCGGTGTCCAGACGGTTCTCGATCTCGTGGGCGATCTTCGCACCGATGTCGTCGAACTTCTGGTGACCGAACTGGTCCACCGCCCGGTCACCGATGTCGAACGTGCCCTCCTTGGGCACCGCCCCCTCGGCCACCACGATGATGCCGTACTTCTCACCCAGCTCGAAGCGACGCGACATGCGCTTGCACACCTCGTCGATGTCGAAGGGCACCTCCGGGATCAGGATGTCGTGGGCACCACCGGCCATGCCGGCGTGCAGGGCGATCCAGCCCACGTGCCGGCCCATGACCTGCACGATCATCACACGGTTGTGCGACTCGGCGGTGGTGTGGAGCCGGTCGATGGCGTCGGTTGCCACGGCCACCGCCGTGTCGAAACCGAAGGTGTAGTCGGTGGCGTTGACGTCGTTGTCGATGGTCTTGGGCACACCGATCACCGGTAGGCCCTGCTGGTGCAGCCACTGCGCACCCTTGAGCGTGCCCTCGCCACCGATGGCGATGAGCACGTCGATGCCCGCGTCGTCGAGGTTCTCGCGGATCTTGTCGATCGACGCCTTGAAGTCGGCGGTCTTGAGCCGGCCGGTGCCCAGGATCGTGCCACCACGGGTGAGGATCCGGTCGATGTCCTCATCGTCGTAGAGCTGGATGCGGCGGTCCTCGACCAGCCCCTGCCAACCGTCCTGGTATCCCACGACGGTTGCTCCACGGCCTGCCGCCGTTCGGACCACGCCACGGATGACGGCGTTGAGTCCGGGGCAGTCCCCTCCACTGGTCAAGGTTGCGATGCGCATGCCACTGATCCTAGTCAGCCGACGGCCCGGCTGCGACTGTCGAGCTCCGGTGCAGGTTGTTCCTGGACAACAGGGACGACGCCACCCCCACGAGCATGGTCGCGGCGGGCAGGAGCACGGCCAGACCGAAGGCCACGCCGGGGTCGTCGACGGTGAGCCGCCACTGCATCATGGCCCCTACCGCCGCCACGCCGAGCACCGAGCCGAGCTGGCGGGTCTGGTTGTACACGCCGGATCCGGCACCCATCTGGCTGAGCTCCAGGTCGCGCATCGTCGAAGCGGAGTTCGGCGCCCACACCAGCGAGTTGCCCACACCCAGACCGATCAACGGGATCACCGTCCAGTAGTGGCTCACGTCGGTGGACATCACCACGGTCATGCCCACGATCGACAGCCCCATCACCGCGAAGCCGGACGCACCCAGCCCGCGCGGGCTGTAGCGGTCGGTCATGCGTCCGACGACGGGCGACAGCACCAGGGACGTCGCCGCCTGCGGGACCAGCATCATGCCGGCCTCCAGCGGCGTCAGTCCGTGCACCTGCTGGTAGTAGAGCGTGAACGGCAGCGGCACGCTGGCCACGGTGAAGCCCATGGCCACGATGCCGATGTTGCCCAGGGAGAAGTTTCGCACCTTGAACAGGCTCAGCGGCATCAGCGGGTCGCGTCCCCGCTTCTCGGCGACGACCTGCTGGCGCACGAACAGGACGAACAGGACGAGGGACACCACGATCATCACCCAGATCCACCAGGCCCAGTCCATCGTCTCGCCCTCCTGCAGCCCGAACACCAGCAGGAAGACGGCCAGAACGGACAGCACGATGGACCACGGGTCGATGCGCCGCGCCGCCGGCGGGAACCGCGGCACCCACATCATGACCGCGATGATCGACAGCACCCCGATGGGCACGTTGATGAAGAAGACCCACTCCCAGCCCACGGTGCCGGTGATCAGTCCGCCGAGGATCGGTCCGCACAGGGTGGACAGACCGGCGGTCGCGCCCCACACCCCCAGTGCGGAGCCACGCTTGTCCCGCGGGAAGATGCGGTTGATCACCGCCATGGTCTGCGGGGTCAGCAGCGCCGCCCCCAGGCCCTGGACGGCGCGCGCGGCGATCAGCTCCTCCACGCTGCCCGCCAGCCCGCACCACAGCGAGGACAGCGTGAACACCGTCATGCCGACCACGTACACGTTGCGGGGGCCGAAGCGGTCGCCGAGACGTCCGGTGACGAGCAGCGGGACGGCGAAGGTCAGCAGGTAGGCCGAGGTCACCCAGATGACCTGGTTGTAGTCGGCGCCGAGCTGACGCTGGAACTCCGGCGTCGCCACCGCGACGATCGTCTGGTCGAGCAGGATCATGAAGAAACCGGTGCACAACGCGAAGAGCGCGGGCCACGCGTCCTTCGCCGGCAACGGCATCGTGGGGTACGTCGAGGCGTTCTTTTCGGTCACGACGGACCAGTCTGCCACGAAGAGGCGGTCCTAGGCCTCCAGCATCTCCCGCAGCCCGGGCAGGGCCTCGCGGAAGGGCGGGATCAGCGGGAGTTCGGCGACCTCGTCGATGGGGCACCACGCCAGGTCGGCGCTCTCCGCCGACGGGAACAGCTCCAGCGCGGAGTCGCAGGTCGCCAGCACCGTGGTGTACGTCCACTCCTCGATGCTGTCGTCCGGGACCTCCCAGCACAGCTGCCCGGAGATCGTCATCGTCAGCGGGTAGCCGGTGCCGGGCTGGGTGATGCGGTGGGAGCGCACGGCCTCCAGCAGCGTCGCCCCGTCCTCCACCGCCGCGGTGACCGGTGCGGCAAGCACCATGTCCTCCGGGGCGAGCGGCAGCCGCACCAGCACGTGGGTGAGGTCGGCGCGCGAGGTGACGAGGTGGTCGGAGACGTGGACGTCGGACGGTTCGACGCCGGTCTCCTCCTGCGTCTCGCGCAGCGCGGCCTCGACCGCGGACTCCCCCGGCTCGACCGCCCCGCCGGGGATCCCCCAGGTGCCGCCGAAGTTGGTCCAGCTCGCGCGGTGCTGGACGAGGAGAAGGGTCGTGTCGTTTTCCCTGGTGGTGAGGAAGAGGCCCGCCGCACCGAGCGTGCCCCACCGTCGGGTGCCGTCGGTGCCGACGGCCCACCCGTCACCGTGCAGTGCCTGTTGGGTCATGCCGACGAGGGTACGCCACTTCGCCGGGGCCCTCTTGTGCGGAGGCCCCGTCGGATCTACCATGAAGCCCATTCATGGTTACGGTTGCCAAACCTCAGGAGAGACATGACCACACCACACGCAGAACCGGGGACGGACCCGGCGACCGACTCGGGGTCCTCCGGTCGCGCCGACCAGAAGGCCGGCGCTGCCGCGCTCCGGGAGCTGCTGTCCCCGGTCGCCGGTCCGCTCGCGGTCGGACGCCTCCTCGCCGCGGTCTCCGCGGTCCTGGCCGTCGTCCCCTATGTCGCGCTGGTGCAGATCGGGGAGATCCTCCTCCGCGCCTCGGCCGACGGCGAGGCGGTCGACGGCGCAGCCGTCCGACGGTGGCTGTTCATCCTGCTCACCGCCTTCACCGCCCGGCTCTTCGTCTACTTCATCGCCCTGACACTCGCCCATGTGGCCGACGTCAGCCTCGGCCACCGGATCCGCGGTGACCTCGTCGCCCGCCTGGCCCGTGTCCCGCTGTCCTGGTTCACCTCCACGAACTCGGGCCGGGTTCGCAAGGCCCTGCAGGACGACATCACCACCGTGCACCAGCTCATCGCCCATCAACCGGTCGAAGGGACGAACGCGCTGGTCATGCCCGTCGCGCTGATGGCCTACGCCTTCGTCATCGACTGGCGTCTCGGTCTGCTGTCCATCGCGACCGTTCCGCTGTACCTGACGGCGAACCTGGTGATGATGCGGGGCATGGGTGAGAACACGGTCAAGATGGACCGCAAGCTCGCCGACGTTTCGGCCCGGATGGTGGAGTTCGTCACCGGCATCACGGTGGTCAAGGCGTTCGGTCAGGTCGGCAAGGCCCACGGCCGCTACCAGCAGGCCGCCGACGACTTCTACGCCTTCTACCGCGCCTGGTGCCAGCCGTTGATCCGCATGGCGGCCCTGGGCCAGTCGACTCTCGCCGTACCGCTGGTCCTGCTGGTCAATCTCGGCGGTGGCGCGTGGTTGGTCCACCACGACTACGTCAGCGTCGCCGACGTCACCGCGACATCCCTGATCGCCCTGCTGGTGCCGTTCGCCATCGAGGTCGGGATGAGTTCGATGTGGTCGCACCAGCTCGCCGGGCAGGCCGCGCTGCGTCTCGTGCGGCTCCTGCAGACCCCGACCCTGCCGGACGGTACGGACACAGGCGCGGACGCCGCGTCCTCCCCCGCCGGCAACGACGTCGTCTTCGACCAGGTGACGTACTCCTACGAGGGATCGGACGTTGCCGCCGTCGACGACGTCAGCTTCACCCTGCCGCAGGGCACCGTCACCGCGCTCGTCGGGCCGTCCGGGTCCGGAAAGTCCACCATCGCCACCCTGCTCGCCCGCTTCGCGGACCCGGACTCCGGCACCGTGAGAATCGGTGGTGTCCCCGTCTCCCGGGTACCGGACCTGTACTCCCACGTCGGATTCGTCCTGCAGGATCCGCAGCTGCTGGGGGTCAGCATCCGGGACAACATCGCGTTGGGACGTCCCGACGCCACCGACGACGAGGTACGCGGGGCCGCGCGGGCGGCCCACGTGCTCGACGAGATCGAGGCGCTGCCCCACGGGCTCGAGACGGTCTACGGGTCGCAGGCCGGCCTGTCCGGCGGCCAGGCCCAGCGCATCGCCATCGCCCGGGCGCTGCTGGTCGACGCCCCCGTGCTCATCCTCGACGAGGCGACCGCCCTGACCGACCCGGAGTCCCAGCACCAGATCCAGGAGGCGCTGAGCACCCTCGTGCGGGGCAGGACCGTGCTTCTCATCGCGCACCGCCCCGAGGTCATCACCGGGGTCGACCAGATCATCCTCACCGACAACGGCAGGGTCGTCGCCGCCGGAAAGCACGCAGAGATGCTCGCCCATCCGGGGTACGCGCGTCTCTGGGACAACACCGAAGGACTCCAGTCATGAACCTCCCCCTGACCGACATAATCCCCCGCTGTCGCCGGATGCTCGCCGACCCGGGTGCGATGCGGCGTGTGGTGTCCATCGCCGTCCTCGTCGGACTCCTCGAGGGTGCGGCGCTGGGCGCCCTCCTGCCCGCAGTGACCGCCCTGGCCACCGGGGACCCGGTGTGGGGCATCGGATTCGGCGGGTGGATGTGGGTCCTGGCCGGACTCGCCCTGGCCACGTTCGTGGCGAACTACCTCTCCAACAGGTGGGGGTACGCCATGGCCCTGGACTTCCTGCGCAACATCCACCGGCTCGTCGGCGACCAGGTGACCCGTCAGCCGCTGGGGTGGTTCGCCCGGTCGCGGGCGGGCCGTTTGTCGCGCATCGTGTCCACGGAGTTGATGACCACCGGGGAGATCATCGCGCACATGATCGTCCCGTTGATCAGCCGGACGACAGCGGCCGGGGTCATCGTCGTGGTCTCCTGGTTCTGGGACCCGCTGCTCGGGCTGGTCCTCACCGTCTCTGTCCCGGTGTTCGCGCTGCTGACCGTGGCCTCCACCGCCCTGATGCGGCGGGCGACCCGGCGGACCGCCCCGGCCCAGGACGATCTCGCCGACCGGATCGTGGAATTCGCCCAGTGCCAGGGGGCGCTGCGGTCCTGCGGCAGAAGCGGTGACTTCACTCCCCTGACCGAGTCGATGGAGCGGGCCCGGTCGACGAAGCTGCGTGCGCTGGGCCTGGAGACCGTCGGCCTGGTGCTCGGCGGCGCGGCGACCCAGGGCGTGGTCGTGGCGTTGATCAGCGTGACCAGTTCACTCGCGGTCGCCGGCACGCTGGACCCGGTTCCCGCACTGGCCTTCATCGGCCTGGCGATCCGCTTCACCAGCACGTTGTCGGCGATCACGGAGAGCGCGATGGGCATCGAGAGCCGGCGCGCCGTGCTCGACGGGATCGACGAGGTCCTCACGGCCACACCCTTGCCGGAGCCGTCCCGTCCGGCGGAGTTGACCGCCCCCGGTTCGGTGTCGTTGGAGCACGTCACCTTCGGTTACTCGCCGGACTCCCCGGTGCTGCGCGACGTGGACCTCCACATACCCGCCGGGCGGATGGTGGCACTCGTCGGCCCGTCCGGGTCAGGGAAGACGACGGTGGCCCGCCTGATCAGCCGTTTCTACGATGCCGGTAGTGGCGTCGTCAACGTCGGCGGTGCGCCTGTCACCGAGCAGACCACCACACAGCTGATGTCGCAGCTGTCCATGGTCTTCCAGGACGTGTACCTCTTCGACGACACCCTGCTGGAGAACGTGCGGGTGGGTCGGGAGGACGCCTCGGACGCCGACGTCGTCGCCGCCGCATCCGTGGCCGGGGTGGATTCCGTCGCCGCCCGGCTCGCCGACGGGTGGCACAGCCGGGTCGGCGAGGGTGGTCGTGCACTGTCCGGTGGTGAACGCCAGCGGGTGTCGTTCGCCCGTGCCCTGCTCAAGCAGGCGCCTGTCGTCCTGCTGGACGAGGCGACGAGTGCCCTGGACGTGGAGAACGAGTCCAACATCGTCGCGGCGGTGGAGGAACTACGCACCCACTCCACCGTGCTCGCCATCGCCCACCGCCTGGACACCATCGCCCGCGCCGACGTCATCGTGCAGCTCGACGAGCAGGGCCGGGTGGAGGCGCAGGGGTCCCACGCGGAGCTGCTGGCACTCGGTGGGACGTACGCCCGTTACTGGAGCCACCTGCACGATGCGCAGGGCTGGAGGCTGGTGGAGTAGATGACGCGCTCCCCCACTACGCTGGCACCATGAGCAGCACACCTGGACAGGCGGGACGCAAGACGGGGCCGAAGCCCACGTTCACCCGTGAGAACGTGGTGGACGCCGCGCTGGGGTTGGGCATCGCCGACTTCACCCTGTCCGCGGTCGCCCGCCGGATCGAGGTCGTCACCCCGGCGTTGTACCGGGTGTTCCCCTCCCGGGACGCGGTGCTGGAGGCCTGCCTGGCCCGCGTCGCCGCCACGATCCAGCCTCCCGGGGATGACGCCGGCTGGCAGGACGCGCTGCGTCTCTGGGCCGACGAGTGCTGGCGCATGTGTGAGGAGTTACCCGGGCTGGCCCGGACCCTGTTCTCATACCCGGCGGCGTTCGACCACATCGAGGATCCGTTGCGTGGTTACGTCCGGGTGATCGAGTCGCACGGCAGGTCGAGGATGCAGGCGGCCTTCGCCCTGGACTTCATCGGGGACACCGTGATGGCCACCCGGCTCGGGGTGGAGATGATGCGCGCCACCGACACCGCCGGTGTCTCGGGGCTGGAGAAGGTGCGGCAGCGCATCGGCGAGGAGCACCTCTTCCAGCCCGACGAGTCGTGGTCGGGTCGTGGATTCATGGACGTGAAGGTGGACTTCATCGTCGAGGGCCTGGAACGGAACTGGCCGGAGGTGTGAAGGGCAGGGCCTATTCGGCCGCTCGCCCCAGTCTTTTCGGGGCACGGGCGTCCCATGCCTCGGCGAGGAGCTCGGAAAGCTCACCGACGTCGACCTGATCGAGGCGGACCAGGACACTGGCGTGCCCTGCGTAGTGGTCCGTGGTGAAGAACTTCCCCGGGTCTGCCGCCAGCAGGAACTCACGGTCCTCCAGGCTCTCCCGCCAGCACACCAGCACGTCCGGTTCTTCGTGGACGCGTGCGAAGATCGTGCCCGCCACGTAGAACGCGGGCGTCCCGTAGCACGTACGCTCAGCCACCTCGGGCAGGGCGGTGGCCAGGCGCCGGACGTCGTCCTCAGTGCTCACTGGCCTCTCCTCCTGCCTCGGCGATGGTTGCGGCCAGTCTAGCGCCGCCCCGCCTCGTAGGCGGCGCCCACGCGGTAGAGCCGGTCGTCGCCGTGTGCGGGGCCCATGATCTGCAGGCCGACGGGCAGGCCGGTGTCGCTGGACAGCGGGCCGGGCACGGACATGCCGCACACCCCGGCGAGGTTCAGCGGCAGGGTGCACAGGTCGAACAGGTACATCGCCAGCGGGTCGTCCGCCTTCTCCCCCAGCTCGAAGGCGGTGGTCGGGGTAACCGGGGAGACCAGCACGTCGACGTCGGCGAAGGCCTTGGCGAAGTCCTGGGCGATGAGGTTACGCACGCGCTGTGCTTGCAGGTAGTAGGCGTCGTAGTAGCCGACGGACAGCGCGTAGGTGCCCAGGATGATACGACGCTTAACCTCGGGGCCGAACCCTGCGGCGCGGGTCGCGGACATCACCTGGTCGGCGGAGTGCTGGCCGTCGTCGAGCTGACGCTGGCCGTAGCGCATCCCGTCGAAGCGGGCCAGGTTGGAGCTGACCTCGCAGGGCAGGATGAGGTAGTAGGCGTTCAGCGCGTACTCGAAGCTCGGGCAGTCCACCTCGACGATGGTCGCGCCCTGGCTCTTGAGCTGCTCCAGGGAGGCCCGGTAGCTCTCCGCCACACCGGCCTGCAGGCCCTGCACGCTCTCGAGCTGCTTGACCACGCCGACGGTCACGCCGGTCAGGTCGCCGTTGGCGCCCTGGCGGGCGGCCTCCACGACGGGGGCGACGGGACGCTCGGACGACGTCGAGTCGTTGGCGTCGTGGCCGGCGATGACCTCGTGCAGCAGGGCGGTGTCGAGCACGGTGCGGCCGGTGGGCCCACCCTGGTCCAGGGAGGACGCGCAGGCGACCAGGCCGTAGCGGGAGACCGTGCCGTAGGTGGGCTTCACGCCGACGGTGTTGGTCAGGGCGGCCGGCTGGCGGATGGATCCGCCGGTGTCGGTGCCGATGGCCAGCGGGGCCATGCCGGCGGCCAGGGCCGCGGAGGAGCCGCCGCCGGAACCGCCGGCGGTGCGGCTGAGGTCCCAGGGGTTGTGGGTGGGGCCGTAGGCGGAGTTCTCGGTGGAGGAACCCATGGCGAACTCGTCCATGTTGGTCTTGCCGAGGATCGGGATGCCGGCCTCACGGATGCGGCGGGTGACCGTCGCATCGTAGGGGCTCATGTAGCCCTCGAGCATCTTCGAGGCACAGGTCGTCGGCGCGTCGGTGGTGACGAAGACGTCCTTCAGCGCCAGCGGGACGCCGGCGAGGGAGGACGCGACGGTGCCGGCGGCGATGTCCTTGTCCGCCTGCTCGGCGGCGGCGAGCGCCTCCTTCTCCCCCACGTGCAGGAAGGCGTGGACATCGGTGTCCACCGAGGAGATCCGGTCGAGGTGGGCACGGGTGGCGTCGACGGAGCTGACGTCGCCGGCGTGGATCTTCTCCGCGAGTTCGGCGGCGGTCCAGGTCGTCAGGTCCGAGTCGTCCCGGGTTCCGACGGTGTAGGTCGTGTTGTTCACTTCACTCATTTCGCTGTCGTCTCGCCCTCTACTCGCCCAGGATCCGGGGAACCTGGAAGCGCTGCTGGTCCTGCTTGGGGGCCTGGTCCAGGGCCTGCTCGGCGGTCAGGGACTCCTGGGGGACGTCCTCACGCATGACCGACACCGCGCCGTCGACGTTCTGGGTGGGGTGGCTCAGCGGTTCGACACCCTCGGTGTCGACCTCGCGCACGGCGGCGACGGTCTCGACGATGCCGTCGATCTGTGCGGCGTAGTTGGTGAGCTCGTCCTCGGTCAGGTCGAGGCGGGAAAGCCTGGCGAGGTGCGCGACCTCGTCACGGGAGATCTCGGACACAGGTGGGTCCCCTTTTCATCGTTCGTGCGGTACATGTGCTGTCGCAGGGTTTACCCGCACCACTCTAGTAGGACGCCGTGTCCGCGCGTGCGTCCGCCCCGGTTCGCTACAATCGTGGCGCAACGCATTGTTTCCGCTTTATTTACCCTGCCCTATCTACACTGAGGTTCACCTTGTCCTATCTGATGCGCGTCCGGCTTCCCGACGTCCCCGGCACCCTCGGGCTCATCGCTGCCACGATGGGCACCATCGACGCCGACATCAGGAGCGTGGACGTCGTCGAGCATGATCCGGACGGCTCGGTCGTCGACGACATCGTCGTCGACCTGCCGAACGGCCGCCTGGCGGACGCCCTGATCAGCGCCGCCCAGGAGGTCGACGGGGTCTACGTCGACTCGATCCGCCCGTTCTCCGGGACGGTGGACCGTCGCGGCCAGATCAGCCTGCTCGCCGAGGTCGCCCGGCACCGCCGTCGGGCGTTGGGCAGCGTCCAGAAGCTGATCGACCGGCTGCCGAAGTCGATGTCGGTGCAGTGGGCCGTGATCCTGGAGTCCGGGGAGAACACCCGCCGTGTGACGGCGTCCGCCGCCGCCCCGGAGGACGACGGCCGGGTGCTGTCGGAAACCCCGGTGACCGAGGCACGCGCCCTGACTGACCGGGACACCTGGGTGCCGTCGAGTTGGACGGTGATGGACTCCGCCCTGGCCGCGACCCCGTTGACCGGCACGGACTACATCCTGATCCTGGGCCGTCCGGGCGGACCGGATTTCCTGCTCTCCGAGATCGAGCACCTCGGCGAGGTCGGCGAGATCCTCGGCGCTCTGCTGGACTGAGCGGCCTCCGCCTCGACCCGGGCCTCGTCGTCTACTCCCCCGCAGGTGCCAGGAACAGCTGGTAGGACGGGTTGTCCGTCACCTCGGTGAACGGGTAACCCAGCTCGCTGAGGTGGGCCTCGAAGTCGGCGGAACGGGCGTCCTCGAAGGCGGCGAGGATCCGTCCGTAGTCCATTCCCTGGCTGCGGTAATGGAATGCGGTGACGTTCCAGTTCGCGCCGAGCACGTCGAGGAAGTGGACCAGGGCACCGGGGTGCTCCGGGAATTCGAAGGTGAACATCCGCTCGTCGACGAAGGCCGGCGGCACCCCGCCGATCATGTAGCGCACGTGCTCCTTGGCGACCTCGTCGTCGGAGAGGTCGACGACATCGTAACCGGCGGTGTCCAGTGCGTCGGCGATGGCGGTGCGTTCGGCGGCGCCCTCCTTGAGCTGGACACCGACGAAGATCCGGGCACGCCGGTCGTCGTCGCGCTCGCCGACGCGGTAGTTGAACTCCGTGACCATACGGCCGTTGAGCACCTCGCAGAACTTCACGAAGGCGCCCTGTTCCTCGGGGATGGTGACGGCGAAGATCGCTTCGCCACCTTCACCGAGTTCGGCGCGCTCGGAGATGTAGCGCAGGGTGTGGAAGTTCAGGTTCGCCCCGGACAGCACGTTGACGAGGGTCTCGTCCTGGAGGTCGTTGGCGGTGGCGTACTTCTTCAGCCCGGCCAGGGACACCGCGCCGGCCGGCTCGGCGATCGCGCGGGTGTCGTCGAAGAGGTCCTTGATCGCCGCGCTGATCTCGTCGGAGCTCACGGTCACGACCTCGTCGAGGTACTGCTGGCACAACCGGAAGGTCTCGGCACCGATCTTGCGCACGGCCACACCCTCGGCGAAGAGGCTGACGTGCTCGAGCTCCACGGGCTCCCCTGCCCACAGGGCGGCGGTGAGGCAGGCAGACTCCTCGGGCTCGACACCGATGACCTTGATCTGCGGGTTGAGTTCCTTGAGCAGTACCGCCACTCCGGCGGCGAGGCCACCACCACCGACGGGCACGAAGACCCGGTCGACGGCGGCGGACTGGAAGATCTCCAGCCCTATGGTTCCCTGTCCGGCAATCACTGCCTCGTTGTCGAACGGAGGTACGTACACCAGGCCCTCGACCTCGGAGAGTTCCTTGGCCTTGCCCTGCGCGGCGTCGAAGTTCTCCCCGTGCAGCACGACCTCACCGCCGAATCCGCGCACGGCGTCCACCTTGATCGACGGGGTGGTCACGGGCATCACGATGACCGAGCGAATCCCCAGTTCGCGGCCGGACAGGGCCACACCCTGGGCGTGGTTGCCGGCTGAGGCGGTGATCACACCGGCGCAGCCGGTGAGCTGGGACATGCGGTTGAAGGCCCCTCGCAGCTTGAAGCTGTGGACCGGCTGCAGATCCTCACGTTTGACCAGCACCCGGTTGCCGGTGCGTGCCGACAGCGCGTCCATGGTCTCAAGCGGGGTGTGCCGTGCCGCCCGGTAGACCGGCGCGGCAACGATGTCGCGGAGGTACTCGGCCGAGGTCTTGGGTGCGGAATTAGCCATGGTCGTCAATCCTACTGAACAGCTATGCCTGGAGGGGCCAGGAGGTGTTCACCGTGGCCGCGCGGTCGGTCTGCCCCTTGTTCTCGAAGTACTTCTTCAGCCCCGACTGCGACTCGTAGTGCCAGGTGGCCTGCTGAAGCATCAGCTCGTCCGCGGTCACCTCGGTGATCTCCGGGTAGGCACGTGACAGCTTCCAGGCCACGCGGGCGGCCGCCAGTGCGTCCGCCGTCGCCTCGTGGGCGTTGCCGAGGGTGACGCCCCAGTGCTCGCAGACGGTCTCCAACCGCCGGTTCCCCTTGCGGTACTGGTCCTTGGCCTTGTCGATGACGAGCGGGTCGATGACGGGGCCGTCCACGGTGAAGGACGGTTCCAGGCTGCGCAGGACGGTGAGGTCGTAGGCGGCGTTGTAGACGACCAGGGTAGCCCCGGCGCGCCAGCCGGCACGGATGCGTTCGATGGTCTCGGACAACACCTCGGCGTGCGGGCGGCCGTGCTCCTGCGCGTACTCCGTGGAGATGCCGTGCACCTTCGACGCCCCCTCGGGGATCGGGATCCCCGGGTCCGCGAGCATCTCCAGGTCGTCGCGTTCACGGCCGTTGATGGTGATCAGCGCGCTGGTCACGATCCGTGCGGTCAAGGGATCCGTTCCGGTGGTCTCCAGGTCGAAGCTGAGGAGGTGGGTCGGGTCGAAGTGCTCGGCGGTGGTCATGGCAGCCACTCTATAACGCACCCCGGACATGAAACCCCGGGCGTGGTCGAACAGCGACGTCCAACGCCGCCCAACGACGTCGCCCGGGTGCACGATCATGGTGATCGTGCACCCGGGCGACGGGAACCAGGTGGGGCTAGACGAGGAAGTCGTCGTGCTCCGGGGTGTCCACGGCGATGGCCTCGTCGTCACCGAACAGGAAGTAGTTGGCGCCGGCGGTCATCTCGTTGATCTCTTCACGGCTGAGCAGGTTGAACATGTGATCGTCCTTTCTGGAGGTGCAGCCATCGGATTTCAGTGCTGGTCTGCGTGTGTGGTGTTCCCTGTGGGGCTCCTTGACACCGACAACGCTAGGTTTTCCCAGGTGAACAGATCTACCCCCACGAACTTCCGACCACCCCGATACCCACATCACATTCCCGCCATCACCGCAGGGCACGGCACGGACGCCACCTCCACCTAGTTATGACCACCGCAGATACCACCACCCCCACCGGTAGTGATGCACACCACAGGAGTGCCGTCCCCTGTGAACAGGCACTCATCTGTCCGTAGAACCATCCGGTTGCCGCCAGGTGCGGCTCCCCCGGCGGCACCGCGCTCACTACACTGGCCCAGGTGACTGAGACACCCGAGCACACAACTGAGCACACTCCCGAGCAGACACCCGAAGACCGGTGGACCACGCTGGCGTCCGACATCCGCCGCCACCGGGAGCTGTACTACTACGAGGCGCCCGAGATCTCCGACGCCGACTTCGACGCGATGATGCGTGAGCTCCAGGAGCTCGAGGCGTCCCACCCGGAGGTGGTGCAGGGCACCAGCCCCACCCAGGAGGTCGCCCCGTCGCCGGAGAACTCACCGTTCCGCAACGTCGACCACCGTGAGCAGATGCTCAGTCTCGACAACGTCTTCAGCCTCGACGAGATGCGTGAGTGGCTCGAACGCACCCCCGCGCCGACCTACCTCACCGAACTGAAGATCGACGGTGCCTCGATCGACCTGCTCTACATCGACGGCCGGCTCGACCTCGCCCTCACCCGCGGTGACGGCGTCACCGGCGAGGACGTCACCCACAACGCCCGCACCCTCGACGACATCCCGGACGTGCTCACCGGCACCGACGAGTTCCCCGTGCCCGCCCTGGTGGAGATCCGCGGCGAAATCTTCATCACCGTTGAGGACTTCGCCACGATGAACGCCGACCGGCAGGCCGAGGGCAAGAAGATGTTCGCCAACCCCCGCAACGCCGCCGCCGGGGCGATGCGGCAGAAGAACCCGGAGGAGACGGCCAAGCGTCCATTGCGTCTGATCTGCCACGGCATCGGCGCCCGCGAAGGCTTCGAGCCGGCCAGCCAGCACGACGGCTACCGGGCGATCGAGGCCTGGGGGCTGCCCGTGAGCCCCTACACCCGGCAGGTGCGCACCGTGGCCGAGGTGCTGGACGCGGTCACCTACTGGGGCGAGCACCGTCACGACGCCGCCCACGAGATGGACGGGCTCGTCGTGAAGATCGACGACGTCTCCGAGCAGCAGGACCTGGGTGCCACCAGCCGCGCACCGCGCTGGGCCATCGCCTACAAGTACCCGCCGGAGGAGGCGGTGACCACCGTGGAGTCCATCCGCGTGGGCATCGGACGCACCGGGCGCGCCACCCCGTACGCGGTCATGACGCCGACCTACGTCGCCGGGTCCACCGTCACCATGGCCACGCTGCACAACGCCACCGAGGCGCACCGCAAGGGCGTCCGGCTCGGCGACCGTGCCATGATCCGCAAGGCCGGCGAGGTCATCCCCGAGGTCCTCGGCCCCGTGGAGAGCGCGCGCACCGGGGAGGAACGCGAGTACCTCTACCCGTCGTTGTGTCCGGAGTGCGGCACGCCGCTGTCGCCGACCCGCGACGGCGACGCCGACTGGCGCTGCCCCAACACCCGCTACTGCCCCGGCCAGCTGCAGAACCGCCTGAACTACCTCGCCGGACGTGGCGCCTTCGACATCGACGCGCTCGGCGAGCGCGCCGCCCACGACCTCATCGACTCCGGTGTCCTGCCCGACGAGGGCCACCTGTTCTCCCTCACCCCGGAGAAGCTGGCCACCACCAGTGCGTACACCACAAAGGCAGGCGCGCTGAACAAGCAGGGCGAGGTGCTGCTGGCCAACCTCGAGGAGGCCAAGGGTGTGGACCTGTGGCGGG
The DNA here is from genome assembly GCF_052377355.1 of Corynebacterium sp. AOP40-4SA-5. Taxonomy (NCBI): domain Bacteria; kingdom Bacillati; phylum Actinomycetota; class Actinomycetes; order Mycobacteriales; family Corynebacteriaceae; genus Corynebacterium; species Corynebacterium sp. AOP40-4SA-5. The sequence goes on along the minus strand of NZ_JBQSWS010000006.1, from coordinate 86,809 downwards.
TGATCACCGCCCTGTCGATCCGCCACGTCGGCCCCACCGCGGCCAAGGCGCTCGCCGCGAAGCTGCAGTCCATCCCCGCCATCGACGAAGCCTCTGTCGAGGAGATGGCCGACATCGACGGGGTCGGCGGCATCATCGCCCAGTCGGTGAAGGACTGGTTCGCCGTGGACTGGCACCGCGAGATCGTCGACGCCTGGGCCGCCGCCGGGGTGCGCATGGAGCAGATCATCGAGGCCTCCGAGCGCCCGGAGCAGACCCTGGAGGGATTGACCCTGGTGGTCACCGGATCGCTCGTCGACTTCGACCGCACCGAGGCCAAGGAGGTCGTGGAGGCCCACGGGGGCAAGGCGTCCGGCTCCGTGTCAAAGAAGACCGACTTCGTCGTCGCCGGGGAGAAGGCGGGCTCGAAGCTGAAGAAGGCCGAGGACCTGGGTGTCCCGGTCCTCGACGAGGACGGCTTCAAGCTACTGCTGGCCGAAGGGCCGGACGCGGTGCGCTGACCGCCCGCAAATGGACTTCGACCGACCGAAGTAGTCCTGACGTCACTACAGTCGACTGTAGTGACGTCAGGACTACTATCAGCCTCGCGGCCTTCACTGATGGCCTTCACTGACGTACTCGACCGGTTCCGCGGGTTCGCCCTCGACTCCCAGCTCACCGACACCGAGATTCACGACGCGCTGGGCGATGGCACGCTGGTGGTCCACGGTGATGACGCTGAGCCGGGCCGACGTTCCTGAACCTGGCCACGCTCCCGGATTCATCTTCGCTGACTCCACCGTGTCGAGGATCCACGACTGCGGGGTTCCGTCCCCCAGTACCTGAGGGGGCGCAGCTGCCGACCGTGACGATCACGTCCGGTACCTTCACCGACGAGGACTGGTCCTGGGAGTTCGGACTACCGGTGATGAGCGTGCTGTGCTCCATTCGCCGGCTGGCGGACAACTCCGGTATCGAGCCCGCCTGGTTGTTCGCGGCCGTCGAGGACGTCTACGACGAGGGGGCTGGACGGCGGTAGACTCGCTGGTGGAAACACACTCTCACCCCGAAGCAAGGAGCAACATGTCCGTCGTGAAGATCAACGCCATCGACGTCCCCGAGGGCGCCGGCCCCGAGCTCGAGGCCCGTTTCGCCGCCCGCGCACACACCGTCGACGGCTCCCCCGGCTTCGAGGGCTTCCAGCTGCTGCGCCCCACCGCCGGCGAGACCCGCTACTTCGTGGTCACCACCTGGGCGACCGAGGAGGACTTCCAGGCGTGGGCGGACGGCCCGGCGAAGGCCGCCCACAGCGGCCCGCACGGCGGCGAGGGCAAGAAGCCCGTCGCCACGGGCGCCTCGCTGCTGGAGTTCGAGGTCGTGGACCTCGGCTCCGAGTAGTCCCCTCCCGACCCCGGGGCACCGCGCCTAGTTGCTGTGCAGCAGCGCCGCGGCCCCGCGCACGGTCCGGGCGAGCTCGGCCGCCGGGCCCGGTTTCAGTACCCCGTCCCCCACGGCGACGAGGTCGATCTGGGGTTCGGGGGTGGCCGCGTCGAAGGTCCAGAGCCGCCACGTGCCGATGACCTCGCGGGCGATGTCCTCGCTCGACCGGGCGTCGTCGACCCGCCAGGCGACCTGTGCCCCGGCGTCGATCAGCCCGGCCACGTCGTCGGTGCGCTCCCCGGAGATCTCGTCGACGACCAGCGCGTCGGCGCCGGTGTGCAGCAGTTCCGGCCACACCAGCCCGGTGTCCAGGACCACCCGGCGCGCGGTCCCACCACGCACCTGGTCGATGAACCTGCGCTCCACGTTCAGCGCGACCTCGCGGTCGACCTGCATCGTCTCGAACTCCGTCGCGCCCTGCAGGTGTGAGGTGACCTCGCCGAGGCGTCGTTCATGCACGTGCACCACCGACGCTCCCACCGCGTCGCAGAACTCCCGGACGCCCTCGCCCAGCGACAGCGCCACGTCCCGGAACGCCGGACGGTCGAAGCACAGCGGGTGCCCGCGGTACTCCACGTCCGCCCCGAAGGTCCACGGGCCGGTGACGTGCACCATCAGCCGGTCGGTGCCCGGCATGACCTCGGCGACGATGTCGGTGATCTCGTGCAGCCGCCCCAGGAAGTGCCGGGCGTCCAGCGTCCGGCCCGGGGCGATCTCCCAGCCGCGGGCGTGGGAGCGCAGGTAGGGCCCACCGACGAGCACGCCCATCGCCGCGCTGGCGGGCAGAAGGTCACCCTGCGGCAGACTCAGCGGGGGAACCACGCCAACGTCCTCGTCCACGTCGCGGGTGCGCCGGGACGCCGCGGCCAGGGCGGCACGGAGGTCGACGTGGTCGGTGCGGATGTCCTCCCACCAGGCGAAACGAGTCATCGTCTCGTTCACGCGGTCCGTGCCTGCGACGCCTGTGATGTAGGCACCGTCTCGGACCAGGGCTGCGTCCGGCAGATCGTGCCGGACCCGAGCAGGATGTCGCCCTCGGCGTCCGGCAGGTAGACCACCGCGGCCTGGCCGCGGGCGACCCCGCGCAACGGTTCGTGCAGCTCCAGCTCCACCGATCCCCCGCCGAGGGTGGCGGTGGCCGGGACCACGCCGCCGTGGGCGCGGACCTGCACGTCGCACTCGAAGGTGCTGCCGTGCTTGGCCGGGTCCAGACGCTTGAGCCGGTCGGCGGTGATGTGGCCGACACGCAGGTCCTCACGCCCACCCACGGTCACCGTGCCGGTGGAGGCGTCGATGTCGGTGACGTAGCGCGGCTGGCCGTCGGCGGCGGGACCTGCCACGCCGAGGCCCTTACGCTGGCCGATGGTGAAGCCGTAGACGCCGTCGTGCTCGGCGAGGGTCTCGCCCTCCACGGACTTGACCATGCCGGGGCGCAGACCGATCTGGTTGCCCAGGAACGCCTGGGTGTTGCCGTCGGGGATGAAGCAGATGTCGTGGCTGTCCGGCTTGGAGGCCACACCCATGCCCAGCCCGGCGGCCTCCTCACGGATCTCGGGCTTGACCGTGTCGCCGACTGGGAAGAGGCAGTGAGCCAGCTGCTCGTCGTCGAGCACGCCGAGCACGTAGGACTGGTCCTTGTTGTCGTCGATGCCGCGGCGCATGACCCCGTCGTGCAGGCGGGCGTAGTGCCCGGTGACCACCGCGTCGAACCCCAGGGCGATGGAGCGGTCCAGCAGCGCCTCGAACTTGATCTTCTCGTTGCAGCGCAGGCAGGGGTTGGGGGTCTCGCCGATCTCGTAGGACTCCACGAAGTTGTCGATGACGTCGGCCTTGAAACGGTCGGAGAAGTCCCACACGTAGAACGGGATGCCCAGGGAGTCGCTGACCCGGCGGGCGTCGGCGGAGTCCTCCAGCGAGCAGCAGCCACGCGAACCCGCCCGCACGGCCTCCGGCGACTGGCTCAACGCCAGGTGCACGCCGATGACCTCGTGTCCGGCCTCCAGTGCCCGTGCTGCAGCCACGGAGGAGTCCACCCCACCGCTCATCGCCGCGACAACCCGCATCGTGTGTACCCGTTCCTCTCGTGCTCTCTTCTCCGCCCCACGTGTGGGGCCCTGCAGTCAGCCCTTCACCCTACACGGTGGGTACGCGGCCTCTCACCTGCTAGGCCATGCCTGCCGCACGGGCCTGGTCGACCACCCCGGGCAGCAGGGTGCACAGCCGGTCCACGTCGGCGGCGGTGGTGGCGGTGCCCAGGGTGAGCCGCAGTGCACCACGGGCCACGTCCACCGGAACGCCCATCGCGGTGAGCACGTGGCTGGCCCGGTTGACCCCGGCCGAGCAGGCCGAGCCGGTGGAGGCGTCGACCCCGGCGACGTCGAGCAGCATGATCAGGCTGTCGCCCTCCGCCCCCGGGAACCCCACGTGCACGTGGCCGGGCAGGGCGCCGCCGGACGGGTCGGTGTAGGTGCGTGCGTCCGGGATCTGGCGCACGGTCGCCAGCAGACGCTCCTGCAGGACGCTGAGACGTTCGTGTTCACGGGCGGTCTCCGCCACGGCCGCGGCGAGTGCGGCGGCGGTGGCAGCCGCCCCCTGCGGGTCGGCGGTGCCGGAGCGGACCTTACGTTCCTGCCCGCCGCCGCGCAGTGGGCTGACGAGTCCGGCGTCGCGACGTGCCAGCAGGATCCCGGTGGCCTTCGGTCCGCCGAACTTGTGCGCGCTCGCCGCGAGCGTGGTGCAGCCCAGGGCGTGGAAGTCCACCGGGACGTGACCGACGGCCTGGACGGCGTCGACGTGGAAGGGCACACCCGACCCTGCCGCGAGGTCCGCCAGTTCGGCGACGGGCTGCAGGTTGCCGGTCTCGTTGTTGGCCCACATGCAGGTCACCAGCGCGTCGGTGGACGGATCCAGCGCCGGGACGTTCCCGGCGCCCACACGCCCGTGGCCGTCCACCGCCAGTTCGACGTGCTCGAACAGCGGTTCCCCGCCCCCGAGCAGGTCGCCGCACAGCCAGTCGACGGTCTCCACGACCGCCGGGTGCTCGGTGGCCGCGGAGTGGATGCGCCGGGCACCGGGCCCGCGGGCCGTCCGCGCACCGAAGGCGAGCCCCTGGACGGCGAGGTTGTCGGACTCGGTGCCGGAGGCGGTGAAGAGTACCTCCGCGCGGTCGGCGCCGAGCAGTTCCGCCACCTGCTCACGGGCGTCCTCCAGCACGCGCTGGGCCTCACGGCCCGAGGCGTACTGCCCGGCCGGGTTGAGCAGGCCGGCGGCCGCCGTGGCGGCGTCCACCGCCTCGGGACGCAACGGCGCGGTGGCCGCGTGGTCGGCGAAGATCCTCCGTGTCACAGGTGCCATGCTCACTTCTCCCCGGGGAACGCCAGCAGGCGTCGGTCGAGCTCACGCATCTTCTCGGCGATGACCTCCGGGTCGACACCCTTGCGGAACTTCGCCGCGGCGAGGCTGCGCTGGGCGGCGTACATCGACTCACGGCGCACCTCCACGGCACGTCGCGCGAGTTCCTGGCGGTGCTCGCGGCGCCGGCGCAGCGCCTCTGTCTCGCTCCCACCGGTCGAGCCGGTGCGGATGGCCCCGGTGCCACCGTCGTTGACCTCCTCGGAGGTGTCGTCGGAGCTGTCGTCGAGGCTGGAGACCGAGCGCACGATGCCCAGGCGTTCCTCGATCCTCGCCGCCTGCTCCGGGGACAGCCCCTCGCCCATCTGCTGGCGGACCACGCTCATCGCCGCCCGGTAGGCCTCGTCGAGGGCCTCCTCGGTCAGCTTGTCGTCCAGGTCCTGGAGATCGTGGTGCTCGCGGAGGTAGTTCGTCAGCGCGGGCAGCGTGAGGCCCGGGATCACCATGGTGCACAGCAGGACCACGAAGGCCACGATGATGAACTCGTCGCGCATCGGGAAGTCGACCGGGTTCAGCGACAGCACCAGGGCCAGCGTCACCAGCCCGCGCATGCCGGACCAGCTGAGCAGGATCACGTCGGTGAACCGGATGGGCGCGCGGTAGCGTCCGCCCTTACGGCGGTTGACCCGCAGCAGCCAGCACATCCAGAGGAACCGCACCAGGATCAGCACCACGGAGATCACCAGGCCCCACCACACCGGGTTGAGGTGGTCGGTGTCGTCGTCCATGATCGCGTCGCGCACGTTCATGCCCATCAGCCCGAAGGCCAGGCCCGTGACGAGCAGTTCGGTGACCTCCCAGAAGGCCGAGCCGGTCAGCCGGGCGTCGGCGGCGGTGGCGTCGGCGCGGGAGGTCAGCTCCACCGCGGCGACGACCACGGCGATGACCCCGGACACGCCGATCTCCTCCGCCGCCAGGTACACCATGAACGGCAGCACCCAGGTGAAGGCGTTGCCGGCCACCGGCGAGTCCACCCACCCGAGCACCAGGGCCGAACCGCGGCCGACCAGCCAGCCCGACGCCACGGCTCCCAGGGCGCTGTAGATGAACGTTCCCCCGGCCTCGAACCAGTGGATGTCGTGGTGGAACTCCGCGGCGGTGATCGCCGCACTGAAGATGACCAGGGAGGCGGCGTCGTTGAACAGCCCCTCGGACTGCAGCGAGCCGATGATCCTTCGCGGGATGCCCGCGGGCTCGGCGACAGCCTCCACCGCGACGGGGTCCGGTGGTGCCACCGCGGCCCCCACCGCCATGGCCGAGACCAGCCCCACCCCGGGGATGATCAGCATGGTCACACCGGTGACCGCGGCCACGGTGATGAAGACAAGGCCGACCGACAGGCTGAGGATGGTGCGCCACTGGTCGCGGAACATGCCCCAGGAGGTGCGTCTGGCCAGCGCCCACAGCAGTGGCGGCAGGAACAGCGGGAGGATGAGTTCCGGCTCGATCTCGATGGTGGGGGTGCCGGGGATGAACATCACCGCCGTGGTCACCAGCAGCAGCAGGACCGGCCACGGTAGCCCGATCCGGTCACCCACACCCACCGTGAGGACGGTGGCGAGCATCAGGCACATGATGACGAAGAGGGTGGTCACGGAGGAGTTGTCCTTATCGGGGGCGCCCGCGTGGGAGCACTTCGGGGTGTGGTGTGAGGGCCCGACGCGCAACGACGACGACCCGCACTCGGTGAGTGCGGGTCGTCGTCGTGCCGTGCACGGTGCACCTCACCGGTTCACCGGAGAGTCTACTCTCCGGCCCCGGGGGGATGCGGGGGTGGCTGGCTAGCCGCGGGCCTTGAGGGCCTCGGTGGCCTGCGGGGCGACCTTGAAGAGGTCGCCGACGACACCGAAGTCGGCGATCTCGAAGATGCCCGCCTCGTCGTCCTTGTTGACCGCGACGATGGTCTTCGAGGTCTGCATGCCGGCCTTGTGCTGGATCGCACCGGAGATGCCCAGGGCCAGGTACAGGTTCGGGGAGACGGTCTTGCCCGTCTGGCCGACCTGGAACTTGCCCGGGTAGTAGTCGGCGTCGACCGCGGCGCGGGACGCACCGACGGCGGCACCGAGGACGTCGGCCAGCGGCTCGATGACGTCGCGGAAGCCGTCCGGGCCGGCGACACCACGGCCACCGGAGACGACGATCTTCGCCTCGGTGAGCTCGGGACGGTCAGCCTTCTCCGCCGGGGAGAAGGAGGTGATGGTCACGGCCGTGGGGCCGGCGGCCGGCAGCTCGACGGGCTGGACCGTACCGGAGGCCGCCTGCGGCTCCGGGTCGACGGCTCCGGCACGCAGGGTGTAGACCGGCGAGGCGCCACCGGCGGTGGAGTCCACGGTGAAGTCGCCACCGAAGATCGAACCCTTGGAGGAACGGTCGGCGTTGACGGCGATCTGGTCGTACAGGACGCCGGAGGCCACGCGGGCACCGACACGTCCGGCGATCTCGTTGCCGGCGGCACCGGCGGCGATGATCACCGGGACCTGCAGCTGGGCGGCGAGGCCGGAGACGGCGTCCACGGAGGGGGTGACGACGTACTTCTCGGCGTCGTCGGACTCCGCGGCGTAGATGGTCTCGGCGCCACCGGCGGCCAGACCCTCCTGCAGCTTCTCGGCGGTGCCGGGGGCGCCGACGACGATGGCACCGACGGTGCCGAACGCGCGGGCCGCGGTGATGAGCTCCAGGGTGGAGTTCTTCAGTTCACCCTGAGTGTGCTCGACAAGTACCAGGACGTTGGTCATGGTTGTGTATGTCCTTTCGACAGTTTCGTTCGCGCTGAACCGGTGGGTGAACTAGACGAGCTTCTTCGACACGAGGTACTCGACGAGCTTGTTGCCGCCGTCGCCCTCGTCGGTGATGATCTCGCCCGCGGTCTTCTCCGGCTTCGGGGCAGCGGTGGTCACGGAGGTGGAGGCGGCGGCCAGGCCGACGTTCTCCGGAGCCACTCCGATGTCGGCGAGGCCGACTTCCTGGATCTTCTTCTTCTTGGCGGCCATGATGCCCTTGAAGACGGCGAAACGCGGGGTGTTGGCCTTCTCCGTCACCGAGACGATGGCCGGCTTCGGGGCCTCGACGGTGTAGATGCCGTCCTCGGTGACACGCTCGCCGGAGACCTTGTCGCCGCTGACCTCGAGGGTGCGGAGGTGGGTCAGGGCGGGGATCTGGCGGTACTCGCTGAGCAGACCCGGGACCGCGCCGGCGACGCCGTCGGTCGAGGCGTTGCCCGCGATGATCAGCTCGATGTCGTCGACGAGGTTCAGCGCGTTGGACAGGGTCCAGGCCGTGCCGAGCGCGTCGGAACCGGCGAGTGCGTCGTCGGTGACGAGGATCGCCTCGTCAGCACCGAGGGACAGCGCCTTGCGCAGCGCGTCCTTAGCGCTGGCCGGGCCGACGGAGAGAACGACGACGTTGCGGTCGCCGCCAGCTTCCTTGAGCTGGAGCGCAGCCTCGACGGCGTTCTCGTTGATCTCGTCGAGGACCGCGTCAGCGCTCTCCCTATCGAGGGTGAAGTCGTCATCGGTCAGCTTGCGCTCGGAATAGGTGTCCGGCACCTGCTTGACCAGAACCACGATGTTCGACATTCATAGGCCTTCCTGCTTGGGGTGCTTTTCTTCGGTCCGAAGTCTACCTGCGAATCACCGTGATGTACCCCACATTGGGATTTCCCCCCGGGTCACGTCACCGGCGTAAGCGCGTCACCTGCGACGACGAGGCCAACTGTCGCAGAAATCATTTATTTAGAACTACCCCCGCAGGTGTAGTTCCTCGGTGATGACCGCTACAGAGGCGTCGCCGATCCGGGTGAGCACGACCGTCAGCTCCCGCCCGCCCTTGAGCTTCATCTTGCGGCGCAACTGGTCCGGGTCGACGTCGACCCCACGCACCAGGATCTCCAGACGTCCGCAGTCCAACGCCGCCAACGCCGGACGCAGTTTCTTCAGCTGGACCTCCTCGATCACCTCGAAGACGCGCTGGCCGGGCAGGAAGGCCCCCTCCGTCCCCGTCCCCGTCCCCCTCGCCGACAGGTCCTCCAGGGAGTCGCCGCTGAGGTAGGCGATGTGCGGGTCCACCCGCCACCAGCCCAGGGCGGCGGCGTACTGACGGACCAGCCCGGCGCGCACCACCGCACCGTCCGGGTCAAGGATGTAGCGCCCCACGCGGCCCACCTCCTCGGACTCCGGGTCGTCGGAGGTCAGGACGCGGCGTCGACCGTCGCGGAAGACCACGGCCCGACGCTCGTGCGCCGCGAGCTCCGGGGTGTAGAGGCACGCCTCCTTCACCCCGCCGTCCACGCTGACCACGTCGACCTGGCCCTCCCACTCGCCGTAGTCGATGCCCGGGGCGCACTTCACCGCCACCGCGGACCCCCGGTGCGCCTCGAGCAGGTCCGGCAGCGGCGGAAGCAGGTCCTTCGGGTCGCGGATCCGCCCGCGGGCCGTCCGGCGGGCCGGGTCCGCGACCACCACGTCCACGGCACCGGGGGCGAAGACGGGACGCACCGCGTCGGCACGCACCAGCGCGACGCGTCCTGCGTCCTGTCCTGTGACCGTCATGTTGTGGCGCGCCATCGCCAGCCGGGACGGATCCAGGTCGCCGCCGAGCACCGTGCCGAAGCGTCCGGCGAGATGCGGCAGCTCGGTACCGACCGAGCAGGTCACGTCGGCGACGACGAGCCCCCCGCCCGCCTGCCCGCCGGTGCCGGCCCCGAGCATGGTGGCGATGTGGTCCGCCCGCTCGGCGGCCACCACCGCCGGTGTCGCCTGCTGGGCGGAGTCCCCGCACACCAGCCAGTCACCGGGCACCTTGCCGCCGGCCACGGCCGAACGCCGGGCGGCGACCAGCTCCATCAGGGCGCGGGCGTGCTCGCCGTGTTCCCGGCGCAGCGTCGCGGTGTCAGCGACCCGGCTCGACTTCGTCAGCGCGAGGTTCTCCGCCCCGGCCACGGCGTCCGGGTGCGCCACGAGCCAGTCGACCTCCTCCAGCGTGAAACTCACGCGAACGGGGACGGGGGCAGCTCCCCCGGGTCGACGGCGAACTTCATGCCGGGGGCGAACACCCGCTCGGGGTAGCCGTACATCCGGGTCTCCAGCAGGTAGTACTCGGCCATGTAGGGCTCGTCGACCGGCTCGGAACGCACCGGGTCCACCCGCAGCGTCTCGGCGAAGTCCAGGATCTCCCCGACACTGCGGAAGGTGTCGAGCATCTTCAGCTGCGACCACGTCGGCGGCATGAGGTTGATCTTGCGGTTGCGCCAGCCGTCGAGCAGCGTGGCCGGACGGAACCAGCCCGTCGAACTGGCCTCACGGGTGTCCCCGTGCGTCTCTTGCCCCTCGGGCATCGCGGCGACGAAGAACGCCGTGTCGTACCGGATCGGCTGCGACTCCGGGGTCACCCAGTTCGCCCACGGGCGCAGCAGGTCGCCGCGCAGCACCAGGTCGTGCATGCTCAGGAAGTCGGAGAAGGCCAGCCGGTGCTGCTCGAGCTCCTGCCGGAACGGCAGGTAGGGAACCGTGTCGCGCACCGGCCCGGAACCGTTCTCCCCTGCCTCACCGGCATAGCCGGCCAGCAGGGTGCCGGTCTCCTCGAAAGTCTCGCGCACCGCCGCGCACACCAGGGCGCGCGCCAGTTCCGGCGAGGTCCCCAGCCGCTCGCCCCACCACTGCGGCGAGGGGCCCTGCCAGCCGATCTCCGGGGAGTCGTGGCCGTCGCCGTCGCCGTCGCCGGGCAGGTCCCGGGCGTCCACCCCGCCACCGGGGAAGACCGTCATCTCCGCGCAGAAACGCATCGTGCTCGCACGCTCCTGGACGTACACCTCCGGGCCGCTGAGCGTATCTCGCAGCAGCATCAGCGTCGAGGCGTGCCGGGCCGGCACGACCGCCCCCGGGGCCCCGTCACGTGCCCTGTCAGGTGCCCCGTCACGTGCCCTGTCAGGTGCCCCGTCACGTGCGCCGTCACGCTCACTGCCGTTCACACTGCCGTCCACCATGTCCTCCACCATAGTCGTGTGGGCCGGTTCCTGGCCCTCAGCGTGCCCGGTGGCTTCCCCCGGTGCGTGCCCTGCGCGCGAAGTAGCGCCCGTCGTCGAAGGACAACGAGATCGGCTGGTGGTACGCCCGGGTCAGGTTCTCGGAGGTCATCACGTCCTCCAGCAGCCCCTGGGCGACCACCCTGCCCTCGTCGAGGATCATGCCGTGGGTGAATCCCGGGGGGATCTCCTCGACGTGGTGGGTCACCATCACCGTCGCAGGGGCGTCCGGGTCCTCCGCCAGCTCCCCGAGCATGCGCACCAGGTCCTCACGCCCACCCAGGTCCAGGCCTGCGCCCGGCTCGTCGAGCAGCAGCAGTTCAGGGTCGGTCATCAGGGCACGCGCGATCAGCACGCGTTTACGCTCGCCCTCGCTCAGCGTCTCCCAGGTCTGCTCCCCCAGGTGCAGCGCACCCATCTGCTCCAGGATCTCCATGGCACGCAGTTCATCACCCCGGTCGTAGCGTTCACGCCAGCGGCCCATCACGTCGTAGCCGGCGGAGATCACCAGGTCGAGGACCTTCTCCCCGCCGGGCACCTGGTGGGCCACCGCGGCCGACGACATGCCCACCGCGGTGCGCAGCTCGCGCACGTCCGTCTTGCCCAGGGTCTCCCCCACGATCCGGGCGGTGCCGGACGAGGGGTACTGGCGCGCCCCGGCGATGGTCAGCAGGGAGGTCTTGCCCGCCCCGTTCGGACCGATGATGATCCACCGCTCGTCGACCTCGACCTGCCAGGTCACCGGGTGCAGGACATGGCGTCCGTCGCGGACGATGGTCACCTCGCGCAGGTCGAGGACGAGGTCCTCGTCGAGGGCGTCGGCGGTGGCGGGTGAGGAGATGATGGTGTCGTTCACGTCCTCCATCGTGCCCTACCGTGCCGCGCCGTGGTGGATCAGGGGTCCACCGGCCCCACCCACCTCAGAACAGTGCCGAGGCCATGCGGGTACGCGCCGCGATGACCTCGGCATCGGCGGTGTCGTACATGGCGAAGATCTCCAGCAGCCGGCTGCGCGCGGCGTCGCGCTCGTCGCCGGCGCTGGTCCTGATGCGCTCGATGAGGGTGTCGAAGGCCTGCACCCGCTCACCGGCCAGCAGCAGGTCGTCGACCTCGTCGGACGCCCCCTGCGCCGAACGCTCCAGCAGCAGTGCCGTCACGCGGGCGGCACGCGCCTCCGCCACCAGTTCCTGCACGGCCTCCGGCTCCGCGGCGGGGTCTGCGCCAGGGTTCGCGATGATCTCGTCGTAGACCGCGACCGCCCCGGCGTAGTCCTCGCCGTCCAGCAGGACGCCGGCGCGCTCGAAGCGCGGGTCGACGGCGTCCTCTCCCCCGTCGGTGGCGTCAAGGCCGTCAGCGCCGGCACCGGCGTCTTCGCTACCGTCGGACTCCGGCAGCCCCGGCAGCCGACCGTCCACGGCGCGCACGACGGCGTCCACGAACTGCGCGATCTGCTCGGCGGGCTGCACGCCCTCGAAGTTCGTCAACGGACGTCCGCCGGCCAGCGCCAGCACCGTGGGCACGGCCTGCACCTGCAGCGCCTGGGCGATCTCCGGGGTGGTGTCCACGTCAACCTCGCGGAAGACCCACTGCACGGGGGCGCCGGAGGCGTCCTGCGCCTCAGCCAGTCGGGTGAATTCGGCGGACATCTCCGCGCACCCCTCGGCACGCGGACTGCCCAGCAGCAGGATCACCGCGACCTGGGTGGAGCGCACCACCAGGTCCTGCTCGAAACTCTCCGGCGTCACCGCCGCACTACGGGCGATGCGCGCCCCCGACTCGGCCTCCTGCCTCGACCTTTCCGCCGCCCGCTGGCGTTGGTCGGCGGACTCCTTGACCGCCCCGAGGTCCACGGCGCCGGCCGCGAAACGGTTCGGGGCCGCCGCGCCGCCCTGTTGATGCTGTCCCGGATGGTTCGGTGTCGTCATGGCGCCCCATCTTAGCGCCGCCCCGTACGCCTCCGCTCCCAACACCCGGAGTGCCAGTGACGCCGGTCGTCGCCACCGCGGTGCGAGTCCGGCCAGGCGACGATGTGCGCCACCCCCGGCGGGATGTTCTGGTTGCAGCCCGGGCAGACGTAGTACTTCACCGCCGCCTTCGGGCCGATCCGTCGAACCAGGTAACTCTCCGTCCAGCCGGACGTCCCGCCCGCCCAGGACGGCGCGTCCTCACGCCGGGTGCCCAGGTAGGACCCACCGTCGCGCGGCAGCCCGCGCGACGGGGTCGCGTCCCTCCTGTTGCGTCTCGGCATCGACCCGCTCCCGGCCTACGTCAGAACAGGCGGAGCTCGTCGGACTCCACCCCGCGCATCGCCTGGTAGTCCAGGGTGACGCAGCGGAAGCCACGGTCCTCGGCCAGGGTCTTGGCCTGGGGCTTGATCTCCTGGGCGGCGAAGACACCCTGCACCGGGGCCAGGAGCTCGTCCCGGTTGAGCAGCTCCACGTACCGGCTGAGCTGCTCCACCCCGTCGATGCCACCGCGCCGCTTGATCTCCACGGCGACGGCCGCACCGTCGGCGTCGCGGGAGAGGATGTCGATCGGCCCGATCGCGGTCGGGTACTCCCGGCGCACCAGGGTGTAGCCCTCCCCCAGGATGTCGATCTGCTCGGCGAGCAGCTCCTGCAGGTGCGACTCCACACCGTCCTTGACCAGGCCCGGATCTTCACCGAGCTCGTGGGAGGTGTCGGAGTAGACCGTGCCGATCTTGATGGTCAGGCGTTCCTTCTTCGGGTTCTCCACCGTCCACACCGCCGTCACGCCCTGCTCCGACAGCTCGTCGGGGACGTCGTCGCCCTCGGCGACGCTGAGCGTGCACGGCGGCGTCATCCAGTTCAACGGCTTGTAGGCACGGTCGTCGGCGTGGATGCTCACCGAGCCGTCCGCCTTCACCATGACCAGACGGTCAGCTTCCGGGAGATGGGCCGCGAGGCGCCCCTCGTAGTCGACGGAGCAGCGGCAGATGACCAAACGCATGAGGGACAGGCTACCGTATGCCCCGTTTCCTCACCGTGCGCAGGTCCGAGCGAATCATCCGCTCCGAAGGTGCCGACTCCAGCCACGACACCAGGGCCGTGTCCCCCGCATCGTCCAGGGCGACCTCCCAGGTCTTGGCCCCGTCCTCCAACGTCATCACGTGAAGCTCGGGCTCCAGGAAGGCCGACTCACGGTCGGTGATGATGCGCCGGTCGGTGATCTCGGTGTGGTGCCGGTTGAGCTGCAGGTCCGACTCCGGACGCACGGAGCGCAGCTTGTACACCCGGGCGATACCGCTGCCGTATACAAGAACCCCGTGGCGCCAGTGCCGCCCGTCCTGGTTGGGAAGGCTTCTGACCACCACGGGGATGCCCCGACTGCGGAGGGTGAGGAATCTCGCGCCGGCGATTATCACGCCACATGCGAGTGCGATCACCACGACGGTAATCAGAATGTTCAACAGCACCAGTCACGCCCCTTCTCGGTCGCGATCCCTCCGCACGGTGGTCATCCGGGCCGGCGGGGTCGCGCCTTAGAACTTTTCGTCGATATTACCGTCGTTCAGGGGCAGTACCAAAAGGAATAGGCAAGCCGAGCCGCCGGTCCGGGCGCGCAGGTGCACGCACGACGAAAACCGGGCCGGCCACCTCGGTGAAGAGGTGGCCGGCCCGGCGGCAGGCTGGAGCGGCTGTCAGCTCTCCTGCAGACGCTTCACGGCGCGAAGTTCGGACTGCGCCAGCTCTCGCTCCTCGTCGGTCGAGGCGTCGCGGACGCGCGCCTCGGCCTCGGCGGTGTCGACCTCGTGGGCCCACAGCGCGGAGTCGGCGAGGATGGTGATCTTCGACGTGGACACGGACAGGAAACCGCCCTGTACCGCGGCGACGAAGGTCTCACCCTCGGTGGTCCGGATGACCACGACACCGTTGTCGACCAACTGGCCGAGCAGCGGCTCGTGACCGGGGAGCACGCCGATCTCGCCCTCGGTGGTCTGTGCGGTGACGGAGGTGGCCTTACCCGACCACAGCATCCGCTCCACGGCCACCAGTTCAGCGGCAATCTCAGCCATGTGCGTGACCCCTTACTTCTCGGTGAGCTTCTTGTAGGCGGCCTCGACGTCGTCGAGTCCACCCAGACCGTCGAAGCACTGCTCCGGGTAGGCGTCGAACTCGCCGTCGCAGATGCGCTCGAAGGCGTCGATCGTGTCCTCGAGGGGCACGAAGGAGCCGGGGATGTCGGTGAACTTCTGCGCGACGAAGAAGTTCTGACCCAGGAAGCGCTCGATACGACGGGCACGCTGGACGGTGATCTTGTCCTCTTCGGACAGCTCGTCCATACCCAGGATGGCGATGATGTCCTGCAGTTCCTTGTTCTTCTGCAGAACACCGATCACACGCTGGGCGACCGCGTAGTGGCGCTCGCCGACGATGCCGGGCTCCAGGATGCGCGAGGTCGAGGTCAGCGGGTCCACCGCGGGGTAGATACCCTTCGAGGCGATGGCACGGTTGAGCTCGGTCGTCGCATCCAGGTGGGCGAAGGTCGTCGCCGGTGCCGGGTCGGTGTAGTCGTCGGCAGGCACGTAGACGGCCTGCAGAGACGTGATCGAACGGCCCTTGGTCGAGGTGATTCGCTCCTGGAGCACACCCATCTCGTCGGCCAGGGTCGGCTGGTAACCCACGGCGGAGGGCATACGGCCCAGCAGCGTGGAGACCTCGGAACCGGCCTGGGTGAAACGGAAGATGTTGTCGATGAACAGCAGCACGTCCTGGTTCTGGACATCGCGGAAGTACTCCGCCATGGTCAGACCGGACAGCGCCACGCGCATACGGACTCCCGGGGGCTCGTCCATCTGGCCGAAGACGAGGGCGGTGTCCTGGAGGACGCCCATCTCCTCCATTTCCAGACGGAGGTCGGTGCCCTCACGGGTGCGCTCGCCGACGCCGGCGAACACGGAGGTACCGGAGAACTCGCGGGCGATACGGGTGATCATCTCCTGGATGAGCACCGTCTTACCCACACCGGCGCCGCCGAACAGGCCGATCTTGCCGCCCTTGACGTACGGGGTCAGCAGGTCGATGACCTTGATGCCGGTCTCCATGAGCTCCGTGCGGCCTTCGAGCTGGTCGAAGTTCGGGGCCTCACGGTGGATGCCCCACTGCTCGCCGTCACGGCCGAGGCCGGGCTCGTCGAGGCAGTCACCGAGGGCGTTGAACACGTGGCCCTTGACGACGTCGCCCACGGGCACGGAGATCGGACGGCCGGTGTCGATGACCTCGGCGCCACGGACGAGTCCGTCGGTCGGGGCCATGGAGACACCACGGATGATGTTGTCACCGAGGTGCTGGGCGACCTCCAGGACGATGGTCTTGGCCACCGACTCCAGAGTCACCTCCACCTCGAGTGCGTTGTACAGTGCCGGCATAGCGCCACGCGGGAACTCCACGTCGACGACAGGTCCGATGACTCGGACCACGCGACCGGCAGCAGTCGATGCAGCGCTGTCGCGCTGCACCTCAGTAGCTGTAGTCATAGTTAGTCACTTTCTCCGCTGTCGGCGAGCGCGTTGACGCCACCGACGATCTCTGAGATTTCCTGGGTGATCTTTGCCTGACGCAGCTGGTTGGCGACCCGGGAGAGGTCGTTGACCAGCGCGGTGGCGTTGTCCGTCGCAGCGGACATTGCGGTACGGCGGGCAGCGGACTCACTAGCGGCGGCTTCCAGCATCAGGGCGAAGATGCTCCGGGAGACGTACTGCGGCAGCAGTGCCGTCAGGAGCGTGTCCGCATCCGGCTCGAATTCGACCTCGGCGCTGACGTCGTCGCTGGCATTGGAGAGCATGTCGTCCCCGGTCTGCAGCGGTTCGTCGTCCTGCTGGGTCTCGATCGGCAGCATGCGGATGGCACGCGGCGTCTGGGTGAGCATCGACTCGAACCGCGTGTAGACCACGTGGAGCTCGCCGAAGCCGGTCAGCTCGGTGCCTTCCGGGACGTTCAGCCCGTCGCGCCAGTGCACGCTGCCCTCGTCGCCGGCGGTGAAGCCGTCGATGAGGTGGCGGCGGAGGTCGTGCGTCGCGGCGTAGTCCGGGTCCTGGGAGAACCCGGTCCATGAACCGGCGAAGTCGTCACCACGGAAGCTGTAGAAGGTGACTCCCTTGGAGCCGGCGATGTACAGGACGACGTCCTTGCCCTCGCCCTCGAGCCGCTTGCGCAGCTCGGCGGTCTTCTTCAGCACATTGTGGTTGTATCCACCGCACATGCCACGGTCACTCGTGATGACGAGGATAGCGGCGCGCTTGGCCTCGGCCTCGACGTCGAGCATCGGGTGGTCCAGTGAGGACGCGGATGCGAGACGCTGGATGACCCGAGTGATCTCGTCGGCGTACGGCTGAGAATCGCTCACGCGAGCCTGCGCCTTGGTGATCTTGGAGGTCGCGATGAGCTCCTGGGCCTTCGTGATCTTCTTCGTCGAGTTGACGGACTTGATCCGTCCCCTCAGTTCGCGAAGTGTTGCCATCGCTGCTACCTCCCTTCTTCTGTGTACTCGGTCTGTGCAGTCATCGTTTAAGTTCCCCGCGCTACTTCTTGCGGGAGACGCTGATCTGCGACTGGTCGAGATCCTCGTCAGCCAGGGCCTGGGCCTCCGGCTCGTTGATGACCGGGGTGCCGTCCGTGGACTGGAAGCCACGCTTGAAGTCGCCGGTCGCGGCGACCAGTGCCTTCTTGGAGTCGTCCGACAGCGGCTTGCCACCGTTGATCTGCTCGTAGACGTCGGCGTTGTTGGCGTGCAGGTACTCCCACAGCTCCGACTCGAAGCGGCGCACGTCGACGACGGGGACCGTGTCGAACTCACCCTCACCGGCGAGGAAGATGGAGACCATCTGATCCTCGACGGCCTGGGGCTGGGTCTCCTTCTGCTTCAGCAGCTCGACGAGACGCTCGCCGCGCTCCAGCTGGGCCTTGGAGAACTCGTCCAGGTCGGACGCGAAGGCCGCGAAGGCCTCCAGGTCACGGTAGGCGGCGAGGTCCAGTCGCAGGTTACCGGCGACCTTCTTCATGCCCTTAGTCTGTGCGTCGCCACCGACACGGGAGACGGACACACCGACGTTGATGGCCGGCCGGACGCCCTGGTTGAACAGGTCGGACTCCAGGAAGACCTGGCCGTCGGTGATGGAGATGACGTTGGTGGGAATGAACGCACCCACGTCGTTGGCCTTGGTCTCGATGATCGGCAGTGCCGTCATCGAGCCGGCGCCCTCCTCGTCGGACAGCTTCGCCGCACGCTCCAGCAGACGGGAGTGCAGGTAGAAGACGTCGCCCGGGTATGCCTCGCGGCCCGGCGGGCGGCGCAGCAGCAGGGAGATCGCGCGGTAGGCCTCGGCCTGCTTGGTCAGGTCGTCGAAGATGATGAGGACGTGCTTGCCCTCGTACATCCACTGCTGACCCAGGGCGGCACCGGCGAACGGCGCGAGCCACTTGAAGCCGGCGGAGTCGGATGCCGGGGCTGCCACGATGGTCGTGTAGTCCAGGGCACCCTCGTCCTCGAGGGTCTGACGCAGCGCGGCGATGGTGGAGCCCTTCTGGCCGATCGCGACGTAGATGCAACGCACCTGCTTCGTCGGATCCCCGGACTCCCAGTTCTCACGCTGGTTCAGGATGGTGTCGATGCAGACGGAGGTCTTACCCGTCTTGCGGTCGCCGATGATCAGCTGACGCTGGCCACGGCCGATCGGGGTCATCGCGTCGATGGCCTTGATGCCGGTCTGCATCGGCTCGTGCACCGGCTGGCGCTGCAGCACCGACGGTGCCTGCAGCTCCAGGGCGCGGGTCTCGGTGGACTCGATGTCACCGCGGCCGTCGATGGGCTGACCCAGGGGGTTGATGACCCGGCCGAGGAAGTTCTCCCCCACCGGGACGGACAGGACATCGCCGGTCCGCTTGACTTCGTCGCCTTCCTTCAGCGACTCGTAGTTACCCAGCACCACAACACCGATCGAATCGGTCTCGAGGTTCTGCGCGACTCCGATGAGACCGCCCGGGAACTCAAGCAGCTCGTTGGTCATCACGGAGGGCATGCCCGAAACCTGGGCAATGCCGTCCGCTGCCATCGTAACCACGCCGACCTCCTCACGGGAGGCCTCCGCGGAAGTGCTTGAGGTGTAGTTCGCAATCGCGCTACGGATCTCATCGGAGGAGATCGTAAGCTCCGCCATGTTCTTCCTGCTCTCGGTATCGTCTTCCAGCATTACGTGAACTATCTTGTCGATCGAGGTTCGATCCGGGGCGGCCTAGGCGAAGGCCCGACGCATGCGCTCCAGCTTTCCAGCCGTGCTACCGTCGATCACTTCGTCGCCGACCCGGATGACCGCACCACCGAGGAGGCTGGTGTCAACCTCGGAATGGACGGACATCGCGGAACCGTAGATCTTCTCCAGCTTCTGACCCAGTGCCTGCTCCTGTGCCTCCGACAGAGCCGAGGCGGAACGGACGCGGGCTACCCGGCGTCCGTCCAGTCCGGCTGCGAAGTCGCACAGTGCGTCAAGGTCCTCGACCGGACGCGCGACGGGACGGCCGATCACCTGAAGCGCGAGGGCTTCGGCGATGGCGCTGACGTGGCCGTAGAGGACCTTCGCCAGCAGTTCCCGACGTCGTTCTCCGGACGCCAGACGGTCGGCCAGGAGCATCTCCAGTTCCGGCTCCCGCTCGAGGAGACGGGCAATGTCGAAGAGCTCCGTGGCGACCTTCTCGCTCTGACCCTGCTCATGGGCTGCACGCAGCAGGGCACGGCGGCCCAGCTCGACCAGCCCGTGGCGCAGGTCCCGGGTGTTGGACCAGGTGCCCGTGACGACCTGCGAGACAGTCTCGCGGGTAGTCGTGGAGACCTTGTCCGCCAGCAGCCCGTCGGCCAGTGCGGCGCGACGGTCGGCCGGAACAGTCTGGTCCACCAGCGCCGTGCGCAGTGACCGGTCGCTGTCCAGGAGGTCTGCGACCTCGAACAGCTCGGAACCGGTCGCAGCACCGGCTGCGGCGGTGTCGGTTGCACCGGACAGTGCACCGTCCAGCGACTCAGTCAGCTGGTCCAGGGTTGTTCTGCTCGCTGCGTGCACGGGCCTCACTTCCCCGATCCGACGCTGTCGAGATCAGCGAGGAAGGAGTCGATCGTACCGGAACGCTTGACGTCGTCCGAGAGCTGGTCGCCCAGCAGACGCTCGGCGAGGTTGATGGAGTTCTCCCCCATCTCCTTACGCAGATCGGAGACGACGGACTCGCGCTGCGCGAGCAGCTGCTTGTTGCCGGACTCGATGATGCGGTTGGATTCGTCGGTCGCCTGCGTCTTCATGTCAGCGATGATCTTCTGACCCTGGGAGCGGGCGTCGTCACGAATCTGGGAGGCTTCGGTGCGTGCCTCGGCCAGCTGGGCGTTGTACTTCTCCAGCGCGGCCTTGGCCTCGTCCTGTGCCTGCTCGGCACGTGCGATGCCACCCTCGATCTGGTCGGTGCGGTCAGCCATGACCTGCTTGACCTTGGGAAGAACGAACTTCCAGAAGATCACGAAGATGATGATGAAGCTGACAAGGGACCAGACGATGTCATACGACTTGGGGAGCAGAGGGTTGATCTGCTCCTCCAAAGGCAGCTCGTCGGCTGCCAGAATGAGGTAGTTCGTCATAGTCTCCAGCTTTCGCTCTTGAGTGTGAAGGTCTTGTCACAGAGTCCCGCGGGCGGGACGCCGCACACTAGAACAGGAAGCCGGCGACCAGGCCGATGAGGGCCAGGGCCTCGGTGAAGGCGATACCCAGGAACATGGTGGTGCGCAGCTGGCCGGCCATCTCGGGCTGACGAGCCATTGCCTCTGCGGTCTTGCCGACCAGGATACCGATACCGACACCGGGGCCGATGGCGGCGAGGCCGTAGCCGATGGTGCCGAGACCCTCGAACTTGGTGGTGGTGTCCTGGGCGAGGAGCAGCAGGTCGTTCATTAGGATTCCATTCCCTTTCGTGGTGCCCCGCCCTGGTCCACGGTCGTGGTCCCGGTTGGCGAGGCGGAAATATTATGTGTGGATGTCGGGGGTCAGTGCTCGTCCGCGTGCAGCGACTGCTCGATGTAGACCGCCGTCAGCAGGCTGAAGATGTAGGCCTGCAGGAAGATGATCAGCATCTCGAACAAGGTGAATGCCAGTGCGGCGACGAGCGTTCCTCCGGCCAACAGCGTCCAGCCGTTGAGCTGCCAGAAGAAGAAGTTCGTGGCGCCGAACAGCAGCACGAGAACAATGTGGCCGGCCAGCATGTTCGCCATGAGACGGATGGTCAGGGTGACCGGCCGCAGGACGAAGGTGGAGAAGAACTCGATCGGGACGACCAGCACGTGCAGCAACGGCGGCAGGTTCGGGATGACCACGGAGGACTTCACGAACTTGCCGAAACCGTAACGCTTGGCACCTGCGTAGATCATGGCGATGTACGCCACCGCCGCCAGCACGATCGGCATGCCGACCCTGGCGTTGGCGGAGATGTTCAGTGCAGGAATGACTGCAGGCAGGTTACCGATGAGAACCACGAAGAAGATGGTGGCGATGATCGGCAGGAACCGACGCCCCTCCTTCTTCCCCAGGATCTCCTCGGCGATGTGGATGCGGACGAAGTCGACCGCATACTCTGCAACGTTCTGCGCACCCCTCGGGATCAGCTTCGGCTTGCGGAAGGCATACAGAAAAAAGGCCGCCAGGATGACGATCATCAGAAGACGGATGACCATCAGGCGGTCTACTGCGAAGATGCCGTTCGCGAAGTCGCTGAACCAGAGCTGGCTGGGATCCACTTCCCCCGGGAAGAATTCATGCTCCATAGAAGGCGCGTGGAATTCGCCCTTCATGGCCAAGGTTGTAACGCTCAGCGTTCTCTCCCGTGGTTTGGGCCGCGTGATTGTGGGTCAGGCGGTGCGATGGAGGATGTCAGGAGTTCCCGGAACCGTGGACTCCGTCGCACATCCGCACGGTACCGGGGGTGATATACCAGGATTGCTCGCGGGCACGCGTGAGCACGTGGGTCCGCCTACCTGATTACCCGCGGGAGATATTACCAGCAGTCCGCGCAGGTGCGCGAACCAACTCCCCCCGATCCCCCGAAGCGGACCAGACTATGCCCCACCCTGCACGGATCCACCCCCGTGTCACACGTTCGTCACATTCGTCCGAATGATGCCGATGGTCTCCGCCCCCAGTGCGACCACGAGCGAGGCGATCACGGTGACCCCCATGGCGGTGTGGTCGAAGAAGTCCATGTCACGCAGCACCAGGAGCACACACAGGACGACGACGATCTTGATCAGCCAGGAACCCAACGTGATGATCATCGTGGTCTGCGGCGAGGTGTTGGAGGTCAACAGCACCACCGCCACGGTCGCCAGCACGAAACCACCGCCGATCGCCGCGCCGAGGAGCACCCCCCACAACCCCTCGAGGCCGCGGAAGTTGCCCCACAGCGCCAGGGAGATCACCGTGATCACCAGGAGGCCGATCGCCCCCGACCGCGCCGCGTTCAGCAACGGGCGCCGGTGGTCTGCCATGTCCCCGTCCGACTCGTTGATCTCCGGGAGGTCGGCGGGGTCGGTCGTCTGCTCGTTGTTCTGCTCATTCACGGGGTACAGCCTAGCTGTCCCCCACGGCGACGACCTACCCGGTCGCGACGGCCTTGCTCCCGCCGGCACCGTCACCGGAGGCGTCCCCACGCCCCCGCCACAGCGGCACGGCCGTGAACGCCGTCGCCAGCAGGATCGCCACCCCGAAGACGATCGCCGCGATCGGCAACGGGAGCACCGTGGACCCCACGGCCCCGAGGGCGACCACGCCGACCCACGTGTAGAGCACCAGCACGACCTGCTTCTGGGAGTGACCCAGTCGCAGGAGCCGGTGGTGCAGGTGCTGCTTGTCCGGGGCGAAGGGGCTCTTGCCCGCCTTCAACCGGCGGACGACCGCCATCAGCAGGTCCAGCATCGGGATGAACAGCGCGGCGATCACCACCAGCACCGGGGTCATCAACGCCAGGAAGTCCGCGGGGCCGTAGAGCGCCATGTTGATCCGACCCGACGCCGAGACGCTCGCCGCGGCCAGCAGCAGCCCGATCAGCATGGACCCGGAGTCCCCCATGAATATCCGCGCCGGCGAGAAGTTGTGCGGCAGGAACCCCAGGCACACGCCCAGCAGGCCGGCCGAGATCATCGCCGGCGGATAGGCGCTGACCGTGCCGCCCTGGTCGTGCAGGATCGTCAGGGAGTAGATCAGCAGCGTCGCCGCGGCGATCGCGCCCAGGCCGGCGGCGAGACCGTCCAATCCGTCCACGAAGTTCATCGCGTTGATGATGGCCACCGTCAGCAGAGCCGTCAAGATCGTGGACTGGACCTGATCGAGGATCAACGTGGTGCCGTCGCCGAACGGCGAGTAGATCAGGTACCACGACAAACCGGCCAGGCTCATCGCCACGGAGCCGGCAACCTGGCCGCCGAGCTTGAGCACCCAGGAGATGTCGAAGAGGTCGTCGACCACCCCCACGATCACGATCACGAAGGCGGCGGCGACGACAGCCACCATGTCCGGGGTCACCGGGGGGAACCCACGGTTCAACGCGGGCAGCTGGTTGGCCACCAGCACGGCGACAACGAAGCCGGTGAACATCGCCACCCCGCCGAGCCGCGGGGTCGGCACCGTGTGCACGTCGCGGGAGCGCGGGGCGGTCATGCGTCCGAACCGGATCATGATCATGCGGATCACACCGGTGGTCAGGTACGTGGTGACCAGGCCCACGAGCAGGATCAGCGCCAGCTCACGGAACGGCACACCCACCCCGGACCAGGACGCCGCGGACAGCTCCATCCTCAGTTGCCCCGGGCGGAGTCGTCGGCGAGCAGGGCCTCGGCAGACACGCCCAGCACCTCGCCGACCCGGTCGGCGCTGATGGCACCGTCGCGCAGGATGCGCGGACGGTGACCGGACAGGTCAACGATCGTGGAGGCCGTACCGATGGACGCCTCCCCGGCGTCGAGGTAGACCGACACCGAGTCGCCGAGCTGCCCGCGTGCCTCGGCGGCGGTGAGTGCGGCCGGACTACCGGAGATGTTCGCGCTGGAGACCGCCATCGGCCCGGTCTGCTGGAGCAGTTCGATCGCCAGCGGGTGCAGCGGCATGCGCAGCGCCACGGTCCCGCGGGTGTCCCCCAGGTTCCACGGCAGGCTGGGCGCCTGGTGGGTCACGATGGTCAGCCCGCCGGGCCAGAAGGCCTCGGTGAGCAGGCGCACCGTCTCGTTGTAGTCGCGGACCAGCCCGGCGACGGTGTCCCAGGAGCCGATGAGCACGGGCACCGGCATGTCCGGGCCACGGTGCTTGGCACGCAGCAGGGCGGCGACGGCGTCGTTGTCGAAGGCGTCGGCACCGATGCCGTACACCGTGTCGGTGGGGGTGACCACCAGACGTCCGGCCTTCACCGCGCTCAGTGCGGCGGCGACACCGCTCTGCCTGCCCTCGTCCTCGTTGCAGTCGTAGGTCTGTGCCATGCTCCGCGCCGTCCGTCCTCTCGTGTCGTTGGTTGCTTACCTTAACCCGTTCACTCTAGCCCCGTGTGGGCCGGTGGCCGGGATCGCGGTGCACCTGGCCGGTGACGAACCTGTCCCGGCCAGCGAAGTCCCGGTGTTGCTCCAGCTCGGTGACGCCCACGCCGGCCAGGATCTGACGGACGTCCGCGCCGGTGGAGTCGTCGTGTTCGACGGCCACGCCCGCACTCGGGGCGGCGACGAGGTCGATGACCTCCGCCAGTGGGCGCATCAGCTCCAGGCCGTCCGTCCCGGAGAAGACCGCGGCGTGCGGGTCACGGGCGACCTCCGGGGAGACCTCGGTGGTCTCCGGGACGTACGGCGGATTGGACGCCACGATGTCGGCGGAGGCGACGAGTCCCAGCGCCACGACGTCTTCCGGCGTGGCGACGTCCGCCCGGTGGAACTCCACGGCGATCCGCGGATCCACGTGGCCCTCGGCGACCCAGGTCCGGTGGTTGTCACGGGCCTGTTCCACGCCCTGCGCGGTGATCTCCAGGCCGATGACACGGACGCCGACGGCGTCGACAGCGTCGACAGCATCTACTATCCCTCGGGTACCAAGCTCGTGGGCCACCCCCAGGGCGATCGTGCCCGGCCCGGAACACAGGTCGACGATGGTCAACGTGGGTTCCAGCAGGCGCGCGAAGAGCGGGTCCTCGCGCAGCGCCACACGCCGCTGGGCCTCACCGGCCACCCAGTCGATCAGCAGATCGGTCTCGGGACGCGGGACGAACACCCCCGGGCCGACCGCCAGGTCGATGCCCGCGACCGTCCCGTACCCCAGGATCCACTGCAGCGGTTCGCGCTCAACGCGTCGCTGCAGCATCGTGGCGAAGGACGCCGGGACGGCGTCGCCGCCGCGCATGACCAGGTCCAACGGGCCGACGTCCACCCCCGACTCGCGGGTGAGGGCGGCGGCCATGAGCACGCGCGCATCGTGTGCGGCTGACTCCACCCCGGCCGAGGACAACGCCGAGGCGGCGTCCCGCAGCGCCGCCGACACGCTCGCAGCGTCCTGCGTCACCGCGGTCCTACTCCCCCGCCTCGAGCCGGCTCTGACGCTCCGCCTCGCTCAACGCGCCGAAGAGCGCGTCGAGGTCACCGTCGAGGACGGCGTCGAGGTTGTTCGCCTTGTAGCCGATGCGGTGGTCCGAGACCCGCGACTCTGGGAAGTTGTAGGTCCGGATGCGCTCGGAACGGTCCATCGTGCGGATCTGTGCGGCGCGTCCCTCCGCGGCCACGGCGTCCGCCTCCTCCTCCTTCATCTGCTGGAGGCGTGCGGCGAGCACCTGCATGGCGCGCGCACGGTTCTGGATCTGGGAACGTTCCTTCTGACACGTCACCACGATGCCCGTGGGCAGGTGGGTGATGCGCACCGCCGAGTCGGTGGTGTTCACGCCCTGACCGCCCTTACCGGAGGAACGGTAGACGTCGACGCGGATGTCCTTGTCGTCGATCTCCACGTCCTCGACCTCGTCGGGCTCCGGGTAGACCAGCACGCCGGCGGCGGAGGTCTGGATGCGGCCCTGCGACTCGGTCACCGGGATACGCTGCACCCGGTGCACGCCGCCCTCGTACTTGAACACGCTCCACGCGCCGTCGCGGCCTGGCTGCTTGGCGCGCACGGACATGGTCATGTCCTTCACGCCGCCCAGGTCGGTCTCGTTGACGTCGAGGACCTCGAAGGTGAAGCCGTGCTTCTCTCCGTAGCGCTGGTACATGCGTGCCAGCTCCCCGGCGAACAGCGCGGCCTCCTCGCCACCGGCACCGGACTTGATCTCCATGACCACGTCCTCACTGTCGTGGGGGTCGCGCGGGGCGAGCAGGTCGGTGAGCTTCTCCTCGAGACCCGGCAGGTCCGCGGCGAGGCGGTCGGCCTCGGCGGCGAAGTCCGGGTCCTCGGAGGCCATCTCGCGGGCGGCCTCGAGGTCGTCGCGGGTCTCCACGAGCTTGTTGTAGGTCTGGATGACCGGCTGCAGCTCGCTGAATCGCTTGGCCACGCGGCGGGCCGCGGCGGCGTCGTTGTGCAGCTCCGGGTCGGCCAACTGCATCTCCAGGCCCTGGTACTCCGACAGGATGTCGTCGACCTTGGAGGGGGAACCGGCGAAGTCACTCATCGTCGTCCTCCCCGGCCAGCGGTGCGGACGAGGCGATCTGCAGCATGAAGTCGCGGTTCGTCTTCGACTTGCGCAGCTGCTTGTTCAGCAGCTCGATCGCGGCCTGCGGGTCGAGCGCGGAGAGGATGCGGCGCAGCTTGTGCAGCAGGCGCGCCTCGTCCGGGCCGAGCAGCAGCTCGTCCTTGCGCGTGCCGGACGGGTTGACGTCCACCGCGGGGAACATGCGACGCTCGGCGATCTTGCGGTCCAGCTTCAGCTCCGCGTTGCCGGTGCCCTTGAACTCCTCGAAGATCACGGTGTCGCCGGCGGAGCCGGTCTCGACCATGGCGGTGGCGATGATGGTCAGCGAGCCACCGTCCTCGATGTTGCGGGCCGCGCCGAGGAAACGCTTCGGCGGGTACAGGGCGTTGGAGTCCACACCACCGGAGAGGATGCGGCCCGACGCCGGCGAGGAGTTGTTGTACGCACGGCCCAGACGGGTGATGGAGTCAAGCAGCACCACGACGTCCTTGCCCTGCTCCACCAGGCGCTTCGCCCGCTCGATGGCGAGCTCGGCGATGGCGGTGTGCTCGTTCGGCGGACGGTCGAACGTGGAGGCGATGACCTCACCGCGCACGGAGCGCTGCATGTCGGTGACTTCCTCGGGACGCTCGTCCACCAGGACGACCATGAGGTAGCACTCGGGGTTGTTCACCGTGATGGCGTTGGCGATGTCCTGCAGGATCGTGGTCTTGCCGGCCTTCGGCGGGGAGACGATCAGGGCACGCTGCCCCTTGCCGATCGGCATGATCAGGTCGATGACACGGGTGGTCAGGATCTTCGGCTCGGTCTCCAGGCGAAGACGCTGGTTGGGGTACAGCGGGGTGAGGTTGTTGAACTTCGGACGCTGTGCGGCCTGCCCCGGGGCGAGTCCGTTGACGGTGTCGACGGAGTTGAGCGGGGTGTACTTCTGACGGTTGCGGTTGCGTCCGCCGCCGCCACCGGCCTGCTGTGCCTTGGCGCCGGGACGGATGGTGCCGGTGATCGCGTCACCGTGGCGCATCCCGAACTTGCGCACCATCTGGATCGGCACGTACACGTCCGTCGGCCCGGCGTGGTAGCCGGTGGTGCGGATGAAGGCGGTGTTGGCGTCGGCGAAGTCGAGGATGCCGGCGACCGGGGTCGGAGGCTCGTTGTTGCCGCCGTTGTTGTTGCCGCCGCCGTTGCCGCCGTCGTTCTGGTTGTTCTGGTTGTTGCGGTTGCCGCGATCGTTCCGGTCGTTGCGGTCGTTGCGGTTCCCCCGGTTGCCACGCTCGCTCCGGTCGTTGCGGTTGCGACCGCCGCGCTCGTCGGAGTTCTGCTGGTTGCCCCCCTGGTTTCCGCCCTGGTTGCCACCCTGGTTCCCCTGGCCACCGCCCTGCTCGCCCTTGCCCCGGTTACGACGGTTGCGACGGTTGCGGCGACCACGACGGCCACCCTCCTCGTCGGAGTCATTGCGGTCGTTACGGTCGTTGCGGTCGCCACGCTCCTGCGTGCCCTGGTCGACGCCCGCGCTCGCGTCCGCCGCGGTGTTGTCGGCCTTCGCCGCGTTGTTGTCGGCCTGTGCCGCGTCCTTCTCGGCGGGAACCTGCTGCGTCATCGGCGCCTCCTGGGTCTGTGGTGCGTCCTTCTTGTCCTTCGCCGGCTTGGCGTCCTTGGCATCCTTGGCATCCTTGCCAGCCGGACCACGCTGTCCGCCGATCCCGGCGCTGGCGATCGCGGAGACCAGATCCCCCTTACGCATCCCGGAGGTCCCCTTCAACCCCTGCGATGTCGCGATCTGCTTGAGTTCCGCCAGTTTCAGGGAGGCAAGCCCGTCGTTCTGTGCCCTGGAGACGATGTCCGGCAAAGTCACAGGTGTCCTTTCGGTTCACCTCCCCCTGCTCACCCGCCCGCGGTCGTGACCGCGGCCTGGTCCCTGTCCCCGCGGACCGGCACACCCCACGGGCGTTACCGGTCCCAGACGGCGGCAGGACAATGGAAGGTGACGTGCTCGAGTGAGTCGTCGTTTATGTGGAATGGATGTCACGGTGCGCGCGGACAACTGGTCCGGCGCCGGGGCAGACGAACACTCCCGGCGGATGAGATGTCGGTGCGGTGTACCCGCGTGGATCTCCGTGACTCCGGATGACCGCCCACCGTCTCGGACCGATTCGGTGACCCCGTAAATTCCTGGGGTCCTCGGGATGGCGGTGGTCGGTTCTCGTCGACGATGGTACCACCCCGGCACACCGGTGGTGCTAATCCACGCACCGGCGCGGAGGTCGTCCGGCAGGACGCACGGTGCGTCCCCTATCCTTGAGGTCATGGACGCCACCCACCACATGGACGCACGCACCAGATCAGGTCCGGCTCCCAGCACCGCGCCACTGACCGTGTCGACGATGCACGAGTACCCCCTGACAATGGCCTCCGTGCTGGAGTACGGACGCGTCGTCCACGGCACGACGACGGTGCGCACCTACTACGGGGACTCCCCCGAGGACACCACCTTCGCCCAGGTCGGTGGACGCGCCGCGGCCCTGGCCCACGCACTGACCGACGTCGTCGGGGTGGAGACCGGCCAACGTGTCGCCACGTTCATGCCGAACATCACCGAGCACCTGGAGTCCCTGTTCGCGGTGACCTCCATGGGCGCGGTGCTGCAGCCGTTGAACTCCAACCTCGTCGCCGACCAGCTGGTGCACATCATCAACCACGCCGGTGACCAAGTGATCATCTGTTCGCCGCGGTCGTCCCGGCGCCTCGTCCCCGTGATGCCCGACTGCCCCGACGTCCACACCCTCGTCGTCACCGGCACCGGCGGCGACGCCGCGCGCAAGGAACTCTCCGACCTGCTCGCCGACGCCGGACGCGGCAGCATCCGCGTCCTCGGCTACGAGGAGCTCCTCGACGGCTACCCCACCAGCTACGACTGGCCCAACGTCGACGAGACGTCCCCCGCCGCACTGCTGTACTCCACCGGCACCACGGGTGCGCCGAAGGGCGTGGCCTACTCGCACCGGTCGATGTGGCTGCACGCGATGAACCTGCGCACCCCCGACTCCTTCGGGATCCGCAACGGGCACAGTTTCCTGTGCGCCGTACCGATCTTCCACGTGTTGAGCTGGGGCGTGCCCATCGCCGCGTTCATGGCCGGCACCCCCCTGGTGTTCCCCGGCGGCGCCGGCGGACCCGCCCACCTGGCGCACGTCATCGCCGACGCCATGCCCCGCATGGCCCACGGCGCGCCCAGCGTGTGGATGCAGCTGGTGGTCCACTACCAGCACACCCCGCCGGAGAAGATGAGCCTGCAGGAGATCATCTCGGGAGGCGCCCCAGTCCCGCCAGCCTTGATCGACGCCTGGGAGGAGCGGTACGGCGTGGACATGATCCACTCCTGGGGCATGACCGAGACCGGCCCGGTCGGCACCGTCGCCCGCACACCCGTCGGTGTCGGCGGTGAGGCCCGGCGGCGCTACCGCGACAGCCAGGGCCGCTTCCCCATCGGCATGGAGTTCCGCGTCGTCGGCGAGGACGGCACCCCGCAGCAGGCCAACGACCGCTCCAGCGGCGAGATCCAGGTGCGCGGCAACTGGGTGACCACGGACTACCACCACTCGCCCGCCTCCGCCGAGGGTGGGGCCGCCCACGTCTTCCGTGGCTCCGACGTCGACGACAACGACGACGCGGCCGGACGCTTCACCGACGACGGGTGGTTACGGACCGGCGACATCGGCACGATCACCCGCGACGGCTACCTCACCGTGCACGACCGCCAGACCGACACCATCCGCTCCGGCGGGGAGTGGATCTACTCGGCGATCCTGGAGAACATCGTCATGGAGTCCGTCGTGGTCGCGGAGGCCGCGGTCATCGGTGTGCCGGACGAACGCTGGGGGCAGCGTCCCCTCGCCGTCGTGGTGACCACCCCCGGGGTGGAGCGTGGACGCGGGACCGCCGAGGAACTGGCGGCCGCGGTGGCCACGAAGGTCCCGCGGTGGATGGCACCGGAGTACTGGACGTTCGTCGACCGCATCGACAAGACCTCCGTCGGCAAGTTCGACAAGAAGGACCTGCGCGCCCACCTCACCGACGGCGAGTTCGACGTGATCAAACTGCGAGGCCCCGGCGAGCCGAAGCCCGCCGGGGAGGAGCAGTAGAGGTCGTAAGAGGCTAGTGGACCTCGACGCTGGCGCGGCGTCCCACACCGGTCTCCAGCACGCCGATGTCGCGGCCACGGGCCTCGTCGAGGAGTGCGGGGTCGACCGGGGTGGTCGACAGCACCATCACCGTGGGGCCGGCCCCTGACAGGAACGCCGGGAAGCCCAGGTTGCGCAGCCGGTTGACCCACTCGGTGGTCACGGGGAGCACCTCCGCACGGTACGGCTGGTGCAGCCGGTCGCGGGTGGCCTCCCACAGCAGATCGGGGTGCGAGCTCAGCGCCAGGGGCAGCAGTGCCGCCCGGGACACGTTGAAGCGTGCGTCCTGGTGCGAGACGTCGCTGGGCAGCACGCGGCGCACCGCCTCGGTGGAGGCGTGGAAGTCCGGGACCAGGGCGGTCGCCGCGATGTCCGGGTGCACCGGCACGGCCACGGCGTGGTACTCCGGGGCGCTGCGCCCGTCCACGGGGATGTTCGTCCAGGACACCACTCCCCCGCCGAGCACGCAGGCCGCGGCGTTGTCCGGGTGGCCCTCGAACGCGGAGGACAGCTGGATCAGCGTGTCGTCGTCCAGGGCACCGGTGGGGTGCTCACCGCCGGCCAGGGCGCTGGCGGCGGCGACCCCGGCGACCGCCGCGGCGGCCGAGGAGCCCAGTCCGCGCGAATGCGGGATGTTGTTGTGGCAGACGATACGCAGCCCGCCCACGCCCACACCGGCCTCACGCAGGCCCGAGCGCAGGGCGCGGACCACCAGGTGACGCTCGTCGAGGGGGACCTCCCCCTCACCCTGCCCGTGCACGGAGATGTCCAGGCCGGCGTCGGTGGACTCCACCTCGACGGTGTCGTACAGGCCCACGGCCAGGCCCAGGGTGTCGAAACCCGGACCGAGGTTCGCCGTGGAGGCCGGCACCGTGACCGTCACCCGACGTCCGGCGGCAAGGGTGCGCTCGGTCATGCGAGTTCCAGTGCCTCTGCCACGGCATTGGTGTCCACGTCGATCGGGGTGGGCTCCGGCATCTCGCTGAGCGCGGTCGTCGGGTCCTTCAGACCGTGACCGGTCACGGTGCAGACGATGCGCTGGCCCGGCTCGATCGAGCCCTCGGCGTGGGCGGCGAGCAGGCCGGCCACCGAGGAGGCGGACGCCGGCTCGACGAACACGCCCTCACGGGCGGCGATCAGGCGGTAGGCCTCGAGGATCTTCTCGTCGGTGGCGGCGCGGAAGGATCCGCCGGACTCCTCCTTGGCGGCGACGGCCTGGTGCCAGGACGCCGGGTTGCCGATACGGATGGCGGTGGCCACGGTCTCCGGCTCGAGCACCGGTTCACCGCTGACCAGGGGTGCGGCACCGGCGGCCTGCACGCCGAGCATCACCGGACGCTTCGTGGACAGACCTGCCTCGGCGTACTGCGAGTAGCCCTTCCAGTAGGCGGTGATGTTGCCGGCGTTGCCGACCGGCAGGGCGTGGATGTCGGGTGCGTCGCCCAGGGCGTCGACGATCTCGAAGGCGGCGGTCTTCTGGCCCTCGATACGCATCGGGTTGACCGAGTTGACCAGGGCGATCTCCGGGAAGTCGGTGGTGGTCTTGCGCACGAGCTCGAGGCAGTCGTCGAAGTTGCCGCGCACCTGGATGATCTTCGCACCGTGCATCACGGCCTGCGACAGCTTGCCCTGGGCGATCTTGCCCTCGGGGATCAGCACGGCGGAGGCGATGCCGGCACGTGCGGCGTAGGCCGCGGCCGAGGCCGAGGTGTTGCCGGTGGAGGCGCACATCAGCACCTTCTTGCCGGCGTGCACGGCGTCGGTGACCGCCACGGTCATGCCGCGGTCCTTGAAGGAACCGGTGGGGTTGGCACCCTCGACCTTCAGCCACACGTCGCACCCGGTGACCTCGGAGATGTGGTTCGCCCGGATCAGCGGGGTCCCACCCTCGTTGAGGGTGACCGGCTCCCAGTCCGCGGCGAAGGGCATCCAGTCGCGGTACTCGTTGATCAGGCCGGTCCAGTGGTGGAGCACCGGGGTGCGGTTGTCGGTCATCAGTTGCCTTCCATTCGGATCACGCTGTTGACTGCCTTCACGGCGTCGAGGTTCTTGAGGTTGTCCACGGTGGACTCCAGGTCGCTCTCGGCGGCGTGGTGGGTGATGACGACCAGGCGTGCCCCGTCGTCACCGGCCTCCTCCTGGCGCACGGTCTTCAGCGAGACGCCCTGCACGGAGAAGGTGGAGGACACCTCGGCCAGCACCCCGGGACGGTCCTCGACGACCATGTCCACGTGGTAGCGGGTGCGCACCGAGCCGAAGTCGCCGACCGGCAGGTTGGCGTAGGTGGACATGCCGGGCGCACGTCCACCGTGCACGATGTTGCGTGCGGCGGCGACCACGTCGCCGAGCACCGCGGAGGCGGTGGGGGCGCCACCGGCGCCGTTGCCGTAGAACATGAGGCGTCCTGCGTACTCGGCGACGACGAAGATGGCGTTGAAGGACTCGCTCACGCTGGACAGCGGGTGGTCCAGCGGGATCAGCGCGGGGTACACGCGCGCGGAGACCGACTCCTCGCCGTTGTCGTCGACGAGGCGCTCGCAGATGCCCAGCAGCTTGATGGTGCAGTCGGCGGCCTTGGCGGCGGCGATGTCGTCGACGCTGATCGAGCGGATGCCCTCGACGTGCACGTCGTCGATGCTGACCGGCGAGTGGAACGCCAGCGACGCCAGGATGGCGGCCTTGGACGCCGCGTCGTAGCCGTCGACGTCGGCGGAGGGGTCGGCCTCGGCGTAGCCCAGTGCGGTGGCCTCGGCGAGCATCTCGTCGTAGGACGCGCCGCGCCTGTACATCGCGTCGAGGATGAAGTTCGTGGTGCCGTTGACGATGCCCATGACCTGGTTGACCTTGTCACCGGCCAGGGAGCGGCGCAGCGGGCCGACCACCGGGATGGCGGCGGCGACGGCGGCCTCGAAGAACAGGTCGGCGCCGGAGGAGTCGGCGGCCTCGGAGAGCTCGTCGGCGTGTGCGGCGACCAGCGCCTTGTTCGCCGTGACCACGGACTTGCCGGCACGCAGGGCGGCGAGCACCACGGTGCGCGGGTAGTCGATGCCGCCGATGACCTCGATGACCAGGTCGATGTCGTCACGGCCGACCAGGCCGAAGGCGTCGTCGGTGAGCAGCTCGGAGGGCACGCCCGGGCGCGGCTTGGAGAGGTCGGAGACCGCGATGCCGCGGACCTCGATCGGGCCGCCGGTGCGTGCGGTGAAGTCCGCCGCGTTGTCCTCGAGGATGCGGAGCACCTCGGTACCCACGGTACCCATGCCCAGCAGCGCTACGCCGACGGTGGGCGCGGCATTGTTGTCAGCCTGATCAGCCATTACTCTCCCGTTGTTGTGTCGTGTGGGGTTGCCCCGCGTGAAGATTCGTTTTCCTGATGATAAACCATCAGAAATTCTCGAGTGCCATGACGTCCTCCACTGTCTCCCGGCGGATCATCTCCCGGGACTCCCCGTCGGAGACGACGACCACCGGGGGCCGGGTCATCATGTTGTAGCGCGAGGACATCATGTAGCAGTACGCCCCCGTCGCCGGGATGGCGAGCAGGTCGCCGGGGACGATGTCATCGGGCATGAGGGTGTCGTTGACCAGGATGTCCCCGGACTCGCAGTGGCTGCCGACCACGCGGGTGGCGACCAGCTCGCCGCTCGCCTCCCGGTTGGCCAGACGGCAGTCGTACTCCGCCTGGTAGAGGGCGGGACGGATGTTGTCGCTCATGCCACCGTCCACGGAGATGTAGCGGCGCACGGTGTCGTCGGAGGTGTGCACGTCCTTGACGGTGCCGACCCGGTAGAGCGTGACGGTCGAGGGGCCGACGACCGCGCGGCCCGGCTCCACGTTGACCACCGGCGCGGCGACCCCGTAGGACGCGGCCTTCGCCGCGACCCGCTCGAGCAGGTCGCCGGCGACGGCCTCGACGTCGAGGGCCTCCTGGTCGGGGGTGTAGGCGATGCCGTAGCCGCCGCCGAGGTCGAGCACGTCGAGCGCTTCGGTCTCGGATGCGTCGTGCGTGGACTCGCCGCTGACGAGGCGGACCCACAGTCCCAGCAGGCGGTCGGCGGCCAGGGCGAAACCGTCGGCGTCGAAGACCTGCGAGCCGACGTGGCAGTGCAGCCCGCGCAGGCGCAGCCCCTCGGTGGACAGGCAGGTCATGCAGGCGTCCTCGGCCGAGCCGGAGGCCAGCGAGAAGCCGAACTTCTGGTCCTCGTGGCTGGTGGCGATGAACTCGTGGGTGTCGGCGTGCACGCCCGGCTTCACCCGCACCAGGACGTCCTGGCGACGTCCCTCCTGCCGGGCGATCTCGGCAACACGCTCGATCTCGATGACCGAGTCGATCACGATGAGCTCCACACCGGCGCGCACGGCGGCGGTGATGAACCCGCGGTTCTTGTTGTTGCCGTGCACGGTGATGCGCTCCGGCGGGAAACCGGCGGCCAGGGCCACGGCGAGCTCGCCGTGGCTGGCCACGTCGAGCGCCAGGCCTTCCTCGTCGATCCAGCGGCACACGGTGCGCGACAGGAACGCCTTGGACGCGTAGTGCACCCGTTCCCCACCGCCGAAGGCGACGGCGAGACGACGGCAGCGCGCGCGGAAGTCGGCCTCGTCCATCACGAACTGGGCCGTGCCGTGGCGCTCGGCGAGGTCGGTGACGCGGTTGCCGGCGATGACCAGCTCGCCCTCACCGGTGCGTCCCGAGGACATCGGGAAGACGTGCGCGGGAATCTTGTTGAAGTCCTCGAGGGTCTCGGTGCGCTTACGCAGCGGGATCTGGGGCAGGTGGACGTCAGGATCCATGGTGGCGGGTCACATCCTCTCCGGTGCGGAAACCCCGAGCAGGCCCAGGGCGTTGGCGAGTACACGTCGGGTGGCGTCGGCCAGGGCCAGACGGGCCAGGAAGATCGCGGCGGTGTCGGCGCCGTTGGGCTCGTCCGACTTCGGCAGGACCTGGCACGAGTCGTAGAAGCGGTGGAAGGTGCCCGCGAGGTGCTCGGCGTACCGGGCGATGCGGTGCGGCTCACGCAGCTCGGCGGCCGTGGCGACCACACCCGGGAACTCGCCCAGCGTACGGATCAGGTCACCCTCGCGTTCGTGGTCGAGCAGTGAGAAGTCCAGCGTGGAGAGGTCCTCGGGGATCTCCACACCCAACGAGGCGGCCTTGCGCTGAAGCGAGCACAGACGCGCGTGGCCGTACTGCACGTAGTAGACCGGGTTGTCGCTGGTCTCGCTGGCCCACAGGCTCATGTCGATGTCCAGCGAGGAGTCCACGGACGTGCGGATCAGCGCGTAGCGGGCGGCGTCCACACCGATCGCCTCGACGAGGTCGTCGAGGGTGATCACGGTGCCGGCGCGCTTGGACATGCGCACGGCCTTGCCGTCCTGCACGAGGTTGACCATCTGGCCGATGAGGACCTCGACCTGGTCGGAGTCGTAGCCCAGGGCGGAGGCCGCGGCCTTGAGCCGGGCGATGTAGCCGTGGTGGTCGGCGCCGAGCATGTAGATGCACAGGTTGTGCCCGCGGTCGATCTTGTCGGCGATGTAGGCGATGTCGCCGGCGATGTAGGCGGCGTTGCCGTCGGACTTGATGACCACCCGGTCCTTGTCGTCACCGAACTCGGAGGACCGCAGCCACCAGGCGCCCTCGGCCTCGTAGAGGTTGCCGTTGTCCTTCAGGGTGGCGATGGCCTTGTCCACCGCACCGGACTCGAACAGGGCGTTCTCGTGGAAGTACACGTCGAACTCGGTGCCGAACTCGGCGAGGGTGCGCTTGATGTGCGCGAACATCAGCTCCACGCCCTGGGAGCGGAAGATCTCCTGGATGGTGGCGTCGTCGTTGTCCGCCCAGTCCGGGGTGGCCTCGATGACCTGGTTGGCGATGTCGGCGATGTACTCTCCGCCGTAACCGTCCTCGGGGGCCTTCTCGTTCTTCGCGGAGGCGACCAGCGACCGGGCGAACCGGTCGATCTGGGTGCCGTGGTCGTTGAAGTAGTACTCGCGGGTCACCGCCGCACCGCGGGCGGCGAGGATGCGGCCCAGGGAGTCGCCGACGGCCGCCCAGCGGGTACCGCCCAGGTGGATGGGGCCGGTGGGGTTGGCGGAGACGAACTCGAGGTTGATGCGCTGCTCGGCGTAGTCGTCGCCGGTGCCGTAGGAGTCGCCGGCGGTGATGATGTCGGCGACGAGCTTGCCCTGGGCGTCGGCGGCGAGCCGGATGTTGATGAAACCGGGGCCGGCGATGGAGGCCTCGTCCACCCCGTCGACCTTCCCGAGTGCCTCGGCGAGCCAGGTGCCGAGTTCACGGGGGTTGGTGCCGGCCTTCTTCGCTGTCTGCAGCGCGATGTTGGTGGCGTAGTCGCCGTGCTCCGGGTTGCGGGGACGTTCGACGGTGGCCAGGTCAGGCACGACGGCGGGGTCGAGATCATGCTCCGTCAGGACGGTGCGGGTGGTCTCGGTAATGATGGAGGCGAGTTCAGCTGGGGTCACAACCCACGAGAGTAACAAGTCCGGGGTTGGACTCCGCGAATCGCGTCCCGTCCGGGGGTTTTGCGGTGGCACGGATCCGCGGTGCTATAGTGACCGCATTGCCTCCGTAGCTCAGGGGATAGAGCACTGGTTTCCGGTACCAGCGGTCGGACGTTCGAATCGTCTCGGGGGCACACTGATGCGGCCCGATCACCATCGTCGATGGTGGTCGGGCCGCTTCTCGATGTCAGCCCTGCAGCTGCGCCATGGAGGTCACCGTGGCCCCGGGGACGCCGTCGAACCGTGCGGGGTCGCAGGTGAGCACGATGATCTGGTTGGTCCTGCCGAGCTGTGACAGCACCACGTTCATCCGCTGCACCCGCGCGGAGTCGGCGAAACCGAGGGCGTCGTCGATGACCACCGGCACGCCCTCCCCCTTGCCCACGATGTCGGCGACGGCGAGGCGGGACAGGATCGACAGCTGTTCCCTGGCGCCGCCGGACAGCTGCGCGGCGTCGAGTGCGGTGGAGTCCAGCACCCGGCGCGAGATGCGCAGGTCCTCGTCGAACTCGATGGTGACCGCCCGGCCGTAGAGGGTGCGGGCGAGCTTCTCCACGGAGGCCCGGTAGGGCGCCTCGTAGCGACGTCGCGCATCGTCACGGGCGGCCTGCACCGCCTGGTGGAGTGCGTCGGCGGCCTGGGCCTGGCGGTGGACGCGTTCCCGGGTACGACGGGCGCGTTGCAGCCGGGAGGTGGCCGCCTCCATGCGTTCGGCGACACCGCTGTGTTCACCGAGCGCACCGTTGGCCCCGGAGATCTCGTGGCCGATGCGGTCGGCGCGGTCACGCAGTCGCTTCACCCGTGACTGGGCACCCTCGGCGAGCCCTTCGAGCGTGTCGAGGTCGCCGGCGCTGTGGTCGGTCTCTGCGAGCAGGGCGTCCAACTCCCCCTGTGCCGTGGCAACGTCCTGGCTGGCACCGCTCACCTGCTGTCGCAGGTGGTCGTCGTCGACGTCGGCGCGCATGTTCTCCAGGGCCGTGGCGATGGTGCCCACCCGGGCGTCGGCGCGGTCACGTTCCTCCACCCTGCTGTTCAGCACGGCGACGGCCCCGGTGCGTGCCAGGGTGTCGAGGTCCTCCCTGGTCTTCTCCGCCTGCGCCTCAGCCTCGTCGACCTGCCGGGTCACCTCACCGGTGCCGGAGGTCGCAGAGGGGGCGGACGTCGCGGAACCGGCCTCGTCGGGGAGCTCGACCTCGCCGTCGGGATCCTCCTCGGCGATGAGGTCG
Organism: Corynebacterium sp. AOP40-4SA-5; assembly: GCF_052377355.1. Taxonomy (NCBI): domain Bacteria; kingdom Bacillati; phylum Actinomycetota; class Actinomycetes; order Mycobacteriales; family Corynebacteriaceae; genus Corynebacterium; species Corynebacterium sp. AOP40-4SA-5. The sequence continues at coordinate 48,354 of NZ_JBQSWS010000006.1, read as the reverse complement.
TGGGCGGCGGTGGCCGCGGTGTCGGCGGCGCGGTGGTCCCGGTCGTTCTCCTCGATCTTCTGGCGGTGCTCGTCCAAGGACAGTCCGCCGGTGGCCTGGCTCAGGGTGATGCGCAGTTCCCCGAGCGACTCCTGGAGCACACGCCTGGCCTCTGCCTGCCCCGCCACGTCCTCGATCGTGGAGACCCCTGCCTCGGTGAGGGCGGCGCGAAGGGACGTCTGCGTCCTCTCGACCTCGGCGTCGAGGTCACCGCTCTCGAGCTGCCCGTCCTTGCCCCGGGCCGGGGTGACGCTGACGGTGACGTCGCCGAACTCCAGTGCCCGCGGGGAGGTGACCCGCAGGCTCTCGGGAACCTCGGCGAGTTCGTGGTCGCCGCCGTCCACGCGGAAGTGTGTCCCCGCCGGCCCGCTGACCTCGACGAGTGTCGCCGAGGCATCACGGACACCGAGGGCCCGGTGGTGCTCGGCCTCGACCTGCCGGATCTTCGACTCCAGCTCCGGTGTGACGGGGTTCTCGGCGAGTTGCCGCCGGGTCTCCTCGATCTTCCGGGAGACCTCCTCCGCCTTCTCCTGTTGTTCGGCGAGTACCTGGCGGGTCTGTGCCACCGCCGCCCGGCGCTCCCTGGCGTCGAGGTACCTGCCGTAGGCGGAGAGGGTGCGGGCACGGCGTCGCAGTTGCGCCAGTGTTTCGCGCAGCTGCGCCTCGCGGTGGCGTTCCCCGTCGGCGGCCTCCGTCGCGGCGGTGACGGCCGTGGCGGCGGCATCCCGGACCGTGGTCGCCTCGGTCAGTTCGGCCACCCGGTCCTCACGCACCTGGAGTCGCTGCTCCGCCAGTTCCAGTGCCTGCTTCGCCCTGGTCACCACAAGGGTGTGCTCGTCGATCCTGCGCTGGCGCTCACGGCCCTTCTCCAGGTCTGCGGCGGTCGATTGCGCCTCGGCACGTGCCTTCGGCTCCTGGCGGGTGACCTCGTCCTTCTCGGCACGCAGGCGTTCGAGGTCGGTGATCAGCTTCTGCGCCTGGTCGTAGGCGTACTCGGCGGTGCGGTGCTCGTCCTCGGCCACCGCCAGTTCATCGTCGGCCGCCTTGAGCTCCTTCGACGCCCTGCCACCCGGGGTGAAGTAGCGGGCCCGTTCGGCGGCGATACGGTCGACCAGGGTCGATGCCGCACCGATGTCGCCCTGGTCCCCCGCGGCGGGGTCGTCGACCCCGGTCTCCTCGGCCAGCGCCCGTTCCAGCGGTCCGAGGCCGGCGGCGGCCAGCTGGTCGAGACTCGCCCCCTGCTCCACCGTGAGGGCGTCCAGCAGGTCGGTGTCGACCTCGCCACGCAGGATCTCGGCGAAGCGGTCGGAGGCCTCACGTCCGGTGAGGCTCTCCGCGCGCGGCGAGCTGACCTGCAGTTCACACCGTCCGGTGCCCTTGTTGTAGGCCTTGGTGAGGTGCAGTTCCATGTCCCCGACGAGCATCTGCGCACTGATCGTGGTCGGCTCGTCGACGCCGACGTCCTTGAGCGCCTTGACCTCCCGCTTGCGTGAGCTGGTGGGCGTGTCGTCGAGCAGCAGCCGGATCGCGCGCAACAGGGTGGACTTGCCCACCTCGTTGGGCCCGTGGACCACGAGCACCCCGTTGTCCGGGAACTCCACGTGGGCGTGCTCGACCCCCGCCACATGCGACAGGGTCAGTGACCTGATTTTCAGCATCGTCTTGTTCCTAGCTCCCCTTCTGTGCGCTGAGCCGGTAGAGCAGGCGAAGCGCGTCCTGGGCGGTCTCGTCCTCGTGGGCACCGCGGTCGGCGAGGTGTCTCGCCGCCACTCCGACGACCCCCGGCCAGTCCGCGCCCACCAGCTCCTGGTCGCCCGGGACGACGTGCAGGTCCATCAGCCGTTGCCGTTCGTACAGTGCGGCGAACGCCGGACGCATCCGTTCCATCTCCTGGTCCAGCACCGCCGCGGTCGCCAGGTCGACGGTGCCGGTCAGCGCGTACTTCACCACGGTGGTGCGTTTCTCCTGCATCTCCTCGAGTCGGCCGATCCACTCCTCGACGTCCTGTGGACCGTTGATCTGGGCCGACAACGCCTGGAACCGCCAGCGCCCGGTGCGGATATCCTCGACCCCCACGGTGGACGCGGGCCGGCCGGCTACCGGGGTGATGTCCACGATCAGGGCGTGGCCCGAGCGGCCTTCACCGCCGCCGTCCTCCTCACGGAAGTCGGTGACCTCGGGGCTGCCGGAGTACCAGACGGTCCCGTCCTGGTGCAGGCACCCCACCGAATGGGTGTCGCCCAGGGCGAGGAAGTCGATGACCCCGTCACGGCAGGCCGCTGCGGCGGCGTCGACGTCGATGACCGCCGGGTCGCCGCCGGAGGTCCGCGACTGGGTCGCGCCGTGCCCCACGAGGATGCGCACCGCGCCCGGCTGCTTCTGCTCCAGCCCCCCGGCCTCCGCATCATCGCCGGTACCGGCGGAGCTGATTCCAGCGCCCGACCCGGACAGCGCGGAGGCCACCGGGTCGGCGCTCATGTACTTCGACAACAGAGGCGCGCCGAGGATCTCGGCAGGCACCGCACCGTCCACCTCTTCCTCACCCCGGGCGACGGTACGCGGCCGGCTGTCAGTGAGGACCTGCACGGTCGGCGCGAGGTCGTCGAACTCCCGGGACCGGTAGACACTGGCTGCGTCGTAGGGGTCGTGGTTACCCGGCAGCAGGAACACCGGGACCGGGCTGCGCCGCAGGATGTCCACGGCCCGGCGCCACGTGACCGGGTCGACGAGGTTGTCGTCGAAGACGTCACCGGCCACGACCACGGCGGCGCAGCCACGCTCACCGGCGGTGACGAGCAGCCGCTCCACCGCGGCCAGACGTGCCTCCCGGTACCGGGGCCCCGCCTCGTCGCCGAGGAACCAACGGTCCATGCCCAGCTGCCAGTCGGAGGTGTGCATGAACCGGAACACGCCGTCCTCCGGCAGAGGGGGCAGGCCCACGGGTAACGCCGCTGTCTCAGTCATGGTCACCACTTCTATCATCCGGCCCGGACATCCACGGCTCGCGTTCGAACACCTTGCCCCCGGCTCCGCGCGGACCGTCCTGCCCGTAGGGCTCGCTGGGGTCGTCCAGGGCGGTGAGCGCCTCATAGCACCGGGTCAGCGTGTCGAGCACGCGGAGCTGGTCGGCGTTGTTCCAGCTGAACTTGCGCAGGGCACGGTCCCTGGCCTGTGTGTCCCCCAGCTCGAGGCCGAACTCCATCTCCAGCGGGCCCCAGGACGGGAGGGCCTCCGGGTCGCCCCAGAACTCCGTCGGTGTGTAGGTCGTCGTGTCCTCCTGCGACCCGTCGGAGCCGTCGGCTGCATGATCTTCCCCGCTGCCGCTGGCGGTGCCGTTGCCGTTGCCGTTGCACCCAGCCCACCCGGACGCCCCGGCGTCCCCGGAGCCGTCTGCCTTCCCCGTGTCCTCGTCCGACCAGCCCGTCGGGGGGCTGACCGCGCCTCCGGTCGCAGCAAGCAGCTCCTCCACGTCGACTCCGCGCCATGCGAGGAACTCCGCGGGGTCCTTGGAGAACCTCTCGGCGAGCGCGTAGGCCACGCAGACCCGGTGCTTGCAGAACTCCGCGAGGTCCGGGCAGGTGCAGAACGAGTCCATGTAGTGCTCGACGCCGAACAGCACACTGGCCACAGACGCCGTCGGACGCATGCCCGCCAGCAGCCGACGGACGTTGTCGGGCTGGTCGCTGCACTCGCCGATGACGAAGTCGACCTGCCGGCGCGTCAGCGGACGCCACCGGATCTGCACCTCGAAAGGTTCCAGCTGGGTACCGCTGACCAGGGCGTCGACCCGCCCGAGTTCGTACTCCATCCGGGTCGCGTGGCCGCCGCGGAAGTAGGTCCGCCCACGCGACAGCCGCGAGGAGTCGGCCTGCGCGGTGGCGGTACGCATGATCTCCTCGGCGGCCCACCCCTCCCTGGCACTCCGGGGTTCCTCGGCGCCCGTACCACGCCGAGCCCGTTTGCCGCCCGCGCCGCCCGCGCCGTCCGAACCGTCCGGCTGCACCGGTGACGTGGGGTCGGGCTGGCGGGCGCGTCCCGGCTTCTTCGTGGCGCCACGACCGCGGCTGAAGTCCGCGGACACCACGTTGTCGCCCCACTCGGGCTGGGGGATGCCGATCCTCTCCCTGGCCTTGCGACGTTCGTCCCAGCGGTTACTCATCGTTATCCCCGTTCCCTTCCCTCTCACCGGCGCGTCCGCGGGTGGCGGGCTCCGCCCTGTCGCTGCCGGCGGACGTCCTGTCCACGGTGGAGCGCCTGAGCATCCAGAGCTCGGCGAGGTCGCCGTCGTCCAGCTTCGCGATCCACCCCTCACCCGTGGTGACGATGTCTCCCGCCAGCTCACGTTTCGAACTCAGGATGTCGTTGATGCGTTCGTCCAGGGTACCCACGGAGACCAGCTTGTGGACGGTCACCTCGCGTCCCTGCCCGATCCGGTAGGCCCGGTCGGTGGCCTGGTCCTCGACCGCCGGGTTCCACCACCGGTCGATGTGCACCACCACGCTGGCGTGGGTCAGCGTGATGCCGGTCCCTCCGGCCCGTGTCGACAGGATCATCACCTTCGGCCCGTCGTCGGACTGGAAGCCGTCGACCATCCTCGTGCGCTCACCACGGCTGAGTCCGCCGTGCAGCACCGGGACACCACCGTCGGCGAGCTCACCGAAGTTGCGCTGCAGTTCCGGAGCGAGCATCGCCCCGAAGGACGGGAACTGGGTGAACACCAGCACCTTGCGGCCACTGGCGAGTGCCTCCTCCACGATCTCGAAGAGTCGCTCGACCTTCTTCGACCGGTGCCGTCCGTTCTTCATCAGCCCGGACCCGTCGCCGGTGAAGTGCGCCGGGTGGTTGCAGATCTGCTTGATGCGCACCAGGGCGCCGAGGATGATCCCGCTGCGACCCTTGCCCTTCGCCTCGGCGATCCGACGCTCCAGGCTCGAGGTGTACGCCTCGTAGAGCGCCGCCTGCTCCTCGGTCAGCGGCACCTGGTCGATGACCTCGTGCTTGTCCGGGAGGTTCAGCCCCACCGACTCGTCGTCCTTGACCCGGCGCAGGATGAAGGGTTCCACGAGCCTGCGCAACTGGTCGCGGCTGTCGTCGTTCTCCCCCTTCTCCGCCGGCATCGCCAACCGGTTCTGGAAGGCCTGGGCGCTGCCCAGGATCCCCGGGTTGCAGAAGTTGAGGATCGAATGCAGCTCCGCCAGGCGGTTCTCCACCGGGGTACCGGTCAACGCCAGCCGGTGGCCGGCGGGGATCAGGCCCACCGCCCGACTCTGCGCGGTACCGGGGTTCTTGATGTTCTGCGCCTCATCGGCGACGACCCGGCCCCAGGTGAGCCGGCCGTAGCGCGCGGGGTTACGGGCCACGGTGCCGTAGGTCGTGAGCACGATGTCGTTGGACGTGGCGCGCTCCACGAAGTCCTTCTCGGCGACCTTCCGGGAACCGTGGTCGACCAGCACCGACAGCCCCGGGACATGGCGATCCACCTCCGAACGCCAGGTGTCGAGCACCGAGGTGGGCGCGATGACCAACGTCGGCCCCTCGACCTCGCCCGCCTCACGCTCCCACGCCAGCAGGCTCAGGACCTGCAGGGTCTTGCCCAGCCCCATGTCGTCGGCGAGGATGGCGCCGATGCGGTGCCGGAACATCCACACCAACCAGTTCAGGCCACGGCGCTGGTGGTCACGCAGCGTCGACTGCACCATGGCGGGGACCTCGACGATCTCCGGCGGGGCCAGGGCGGGACGCCCCTCGTCCTTCCACGGGTTCGGGAAGAAGGAACGAACGAGCCGGTCGAGCCAGCCTTCCGCGTCGACCGTGATCTCCTCCATCCCCGGGCCACCCTCGGACAGGGAGTCCAGCTCCGCGTCGACGAGGTCGACGAGGGTGAGCTGCGCACCGTCCGACCCGTCGCCGGACGCTGCGTCCGCCGCCTCCGCCGCCGCGTCCCGCAGCCTGGCGAAGTAGTTGCGCGCGGCGTTGAGGGAGTTGGTGTCGAGCCGGACGTAGCGCCCGTGAATCTCCACCATCGACGAGGCGCTGGTCATCAGCTCCTCCATCGTCTCGGCGCTGAGCTCCTCCCCGTCGACCGCGATCGACCAGTCGAACGACAGGACCTGGTCCAGGCCCATCTTCCCCGAGCCCGGCCCCTGACCGACAGGGGTGACCTTGACCCGCACGTCCGGTCGCACCCGCGACCACGCCCGCGGCACGAGGACCTCGATGCCGCTGGAGGACAGCGCCTGGACGCCCTCTCCCAGCAGGGTCTCCACCTGGGAGATGTCCAGCGCGAGGTAGACCACGCGGTCCTTCTCCGGTCGCCCGGTCAGCGACTCCGACGGCGGGAACCACAGCTTCGTGCGCAGCCACGCCTCCGCGGCCGAGGTGTACTCTCGCAGCTGCGGCCACGCCCGGTAGGCCTGGTCGAGCCCGGTGCGCAGGGACTGACGCACCGACCCGGTGGCCTCGGCTGCCTTGATCGGTTGGGCAGGCCCGTCATCCACCGACAACCTGACCTCCACGCGCCAACACGGCCCGGCCTCCTTGCCCGCCACCCGGTTGTGCCCGGGGGTCACCGCGCCGGCGAGACTGTCCGGTTCCTCCAGGGACAGCACCAGCCGGGTGGACGCCGCGCGGGCCGAGGCACGCCAGCCGTTCAACAGCTCGGCGACCGCCGAGTTGGCCCGCTTGTCGGCCTCCCCGGTGACCAACGAGTGGATGAAGTGGTTCTCCGGAAGTCCTCCGACCAGTTCCATGCGGTCCTGCAACAGCCGCACGCACATCCAGTGCACCAGTTCGTCGGCGGCACGCAGCAGCACGTCCGGCCCCCCGTTGAGGGTGAGCACAGCCGGTGCACCGGCCTGGAACTCGCGCACCACGCGGTTGTGGTCGCCGCTGGTGGACAGACACCAGGTGGGGAACCACCGGCCGTCGGCGAACTGCATCTTCATCATCACCCGGCCGGCGTGGACCGCCTCCAGGAGGAGCTCGTAGAGGCGGATGAACCACAGTGACTCCGGGCTCAGCCCCTCGTCCGAGCCCGCCGAACGCACGTGGCGCGACAACTCGCCGAGCACCTCCAGCGCCTGGTCGGGCGTGTAGCCCTGGGTGGGCAGGTCGAGCGCCAGCACCTTACCCTTCGGCGTCGCCACCTGCACCGGTTCCCGGCGGCGCAACGGGCGTGCCGTCATCAACGTGCGCAGCCGGTCCGGCAGGGCGCCCTCGGCGATCTCGGACGCGTCGACGACGGCGGCATGCCCCTCGACACGTTCCGCCCAGACGTGGAGGCCCTGGCCGTTGAGCCAGAGGAGATGAACCTGGTAGTCAGTCACTCCCCTTGTGTACCACGGGGCACGGACATGGAAACCACGCGCGCACCCGAACGGTCGAACAACGGGCATACCAGCGTGATCCTGGCAGAATCCTGGGGGGAACATTCGGGTTTTTTGGCTGTCCGGCTGGATATCACGGTGCGGACATGGAACCCTGATGGGGTGTCGCCTCCCCACGTAGTGGGGTGGCGCCTGCTAATTCTGAACGATCAACCGCTACCACCTACTGAGGAGGCCAACGGTGAGTGAACAAACCTGGTTCATTATCGCCATGGTGATCTATCTGGCTGTGATGCTCGGCATCGGAGTCTGGAGTTTCACCAAGACAGACAAGTACGAGGACTACATGGTCGGAGGCCGCGGCCTCCACCCGTTCGTCGCCGCACTGTCCGCCGGCGCGTCCGACATGTCCGGCTGGCTGCTGATGGGTCTGCCCGGCGCACTGTTCATGTCAGGTTTCTCCGAGATCTGGATGGGCGTCGGGCTGCTGATCGGTTGCTGGCTGAACTGGAAGCTGGTCGCACCCCGGCTGCGTAGCTACACCGAGGTGTCGAACAACTCGATCACCGTGCCGTCGTTCTTCGAGAACCGCCTGCGCGACCACAGCCACACGCTGCGTGTGGTCGCCGGCATCATCATCCTGGTTTTCTTCGTCTTCTACGTGTCCTCCGGCATGGTCGCCGGCGGACGTTACTTCCAGTCCAGCTTCGACGGCGACTACCTCACCGGCCTGGCCATCATCGGTGCCGTCACCGTGGTGTACACCTTCGTCGGCGGCTTCCTCGCGGTGTCCTACACCGACGTGGTCCAGGGCTCGATGATGTTCCTGGCGCTGATCCTGGTGCCCGTCTTCGCGATCATCTCCCTGGACAACCCGGGGGACATCTTCACCTACCAGCTCGACAACGACTACGGGTCGATGGCCGACGGCGCAGTGAACGCCGTCGCGGCGAACTCGAACTTCTACAACCTGTTCCAGTTCAACGACACGACCACCTGGGCCGCGTTCATCATCATCATCTCGAACCTCGCCTGGGGCCTCGGCTACTTCGGCCAGCCCCACATCGTGGTTCGCTTCATGGCCATGCGTAAGCCGTCCGACGCCGTCGCCGGCCGTCGCTGGGGCGTCAGCTGGATGTTCCTGTGCCTCATCGGCGCGGTGTTCATCGTCATGACCGCCCCGGTCTTCTTCGCCCAGACCCCGGAGGCCATGTTCTCCGACACGGCGAACTACGAGACCACCTTCCTGGACATGGCCAAGGTGCTCTTCCACCCGCTGGTCGCCGGCCTGATCCTCACAGCCGTGCTGGCCGCGATCATGTCCACGGTCTCCTCGCAGCTGCTCGTGGTCGCCTCCGCACTGGTGGAGGACATCTACGCGGGCATGATCAACAAGAACGCCTCGGACACGCTGCTGAAGAACCTGTCGCGTGCGATGGTCGTCATCGTGGCGATCATCGCCGCGCTCATCGCCCTGGATCCGGATTCCGCGATCCTCGGCCTGGTGGAGTTCGCCTGGGCCGGCTTCGGTGCGGCCTTCGGCCCGGTCATCGTCGCCTCGCTGTACTGGCGTCGACTCAACGCCCAGGGTGCGGCTGCCGGCATGATCGCCGGCGCGCTCGTCGCCTTCATCTGGGGTGGCCTGCCGCAGTTCGGTGTCATGGACAAGCCCTTCGGCCTGTACGAGATGATCCCGGGCGTGGCGCTGAACGTCATCCTGATGGTCACCGTCACCCTGGCCACCAAGGCCCCCTCCAAGGAGATCACCGACGAGTTCGACGAGGCCCTGCGCTTCGCCCAGCTCACCGTCGACAACGGCGACGCCGACCTCGAGGCCGCCCGTGCCAAGGTCGAGGCAGAGTCTGCCGAGGGCAAGCTCTAGCAGTGATCCACCCCGGGCACTGACCCGCGCCCCGCGCGGATCTGCCCCGGACGGGAACCTCCGGACCGGTCGGGGGAGTCTCTCTTCACCATGAGACTCCCCCGGCCGGTTTCGTCGTTCCCGCCGTTGTTCGTCGCCGGCGCCCTGCTGGCCGCCTGCGTGCTGACCCCCTCCGGACGGGCGCAGGACGCCCCGGCGTCCGCCGACCGCGCGTCGGTGACGGCGGCGCTGGACGAACTGCGCACCGTCCCGCGCCGCGTCCACGTGCTCGGCTACTCGCGCGAGCACTTCGGCGGGTGGTCGCAGCAGTACGGCGACGGGGTGGGGTGCAGCACCCGGCACCTCGTCCTGTTGGACGCCTTCGCCGACCACTCCCCCGGTACGCCCGGCTCCTGCCCCGTCGCGACGGGCGAGACCACCGACGTGTACACCGGTGGACCGCTGAGCCCGGGGGACGTGGAGATCGACCACGTGGTCCCCCTCTCCGCGGCGTGGGACCACGGCGCGTGGGGGTGGGAGCGCTCGACGCGCGTGGCCTTCGCCAACGACCGGGAGGTCAACCTGTTGGCGGTCTCCGGCGCGGCGAACCAGGCCAAGAGTGACGGGACGCTGGGTGAATGGCTCCCGCAGACGGCGAAAGCCGGCTCCCTCTCGGGAGCCGGCTGTGCCTATGCCGCGCGCTATCTCGTGGTGAGCCTGACCTACCGGCTCACCGTCAGTGCCGCGGACGCGGACGCGGCACGACGGGTGTGCGGTCTGTGACCGTCAGTCGCGCTTCGCGCCGCGGTTGCCGCGGAAGCTGCCGCGTCCACCGCGGTCGCTGCGGTCGCGGTCGAAACGTCCGCCGCCGTTGCCACGGTCGTTCCGGCCGCGGTTGCCGCGGTCGTTACGGTCGTTGCGATCGTTACGGTCGCCGCGGGGACGCCCGCCGCCGCGGTTGCCACCACGGTCACCGCCGCGGTCGCCGTCCTGACGGGTACGCGCGGGGCGTCCGGCGGGGGCGCCGGGATCCGGCTCGATGTTGATCAGCTTGCCGGAGATCCGGGTCTGGTCGAGGGACTCGAAGGTCTCGCGCGGCAGGTCGGCCGGCAGCTCCACCAGGGAGTGCTCGGAGAAGATGCTGATCCGGCCGAAGTCGCGGGAATTCATGTTCCCCTCGTTGGCCAGGGCACCGACGATGGCTCCCGGGCGCACGCGCTGCCGGTGGCCGACGCCGATGCGGTAGACCGCGAGGGACTTGCCGTTACGGTCGGTGACCGTGGGCGCCTGCTTGTTGAAGCGCTCCTTGAACGGGCGGTGCACACCGGACTGGCCGTCGAAACCGTCACGGCGGTCGCCACGGTCCCCACGGTCGTTGCGGTCACGACGCTCGCGACGCGGCGGCTCCTGGATCTCCTCCATCAGGAACGGCTCCTTGCCCTGGAGCTTGGCGGCCAGGGCCGCGGCGATCTCCGTGGGCTCGACGTCGTTCTCGGTGGCGTACTCGGCGATCAGGTCGCGGAAGGTCGCGACCTGCTTGCCCTTGAGCGACTCGGTGATCGAGGCGTGGAACTTCTTCTTGCGTGCCTCGTTGACCTGGTCGACGCCCGGCAGCTCGATCTCGTTGAGCTTGGACTTGGTGGCCCGCTCGATGTTCTTGAGCAGCCGGCCCTCACGCGGGGTGACGAAGAGGATCGCGCGGCCGTGGCGACCGGCACGGCCGGTACGGCCGATGCGGTGCACGTAGGACTCGGTGTCGCGCGGGATGTCGTAGTTGAAGACGTGGGTGATGCGCTCCACGTCGAGACCACGGGCGGCGACGTCCGTGGCCACGAGGATGTCGAGGCGACCGTCCTTGAGCTGGTCGACGGTGCGCTCACGCTGGTTCTGCGGGATGTCACCGTTGATGGCGGCGGCGTCGAACCCGCGCTCACGCAGCTTCTCGGCGACCTCCTCGGTGTCGTTCTTCGTACGGACGAAGAGGATCATCGCGTCGAAGTCGGTGACCTCGAGGATGCTGGTCAGCGCGTTGAGCTTGTTGCGGTAGGTGACGTACAGGTAGTCCTGCTCGATGTTCTCCGCGGTGCGCTGCGTGGACTTCACCGTGATCTCGGCGGCGTCGTTCAGGTACTGCTTGGAGAGGCGACGGATCGCCGACGGCATGGTGGCCGAGAACAGGGCGACCTGGCGGTCGTCGGGGGTGTCGGACAGGATGCGCTCGACATCCTCCTGGAAGCCCATGTTGAGCATCTCGTCGGCCTCGTCGAGGACGAGGAAACGCAGACCGGACAGGTCGAGGCTGCCCTTGGCCAGGTGGTCGATCACACGACCGGGGGTGCCGACGACGACCTGGGCGCCACGGCGCAGGCCGGACAGCTGGGCACCGTAGGGTGCGCCACCGTAGATCGGCAGGACGCTGACGCCGCCGAGCTGCTTGGCGAAGGTCTCGAAGGAATCGGCGACCTGCAGGGCCAGCTCTCGCGTGGGGGCGAGAACCAGGACCTGCGGGGTGCGCTGGTTGGGGTCGAGGCGCGACAGCGCGGGCAGAGCGAAGGCAGCGGTCTTACCGGTACCGGTCTGCGCCAGACCCACGACGTCCCGACCCTCCATGAGGGTGGGGATGGTGGACGCCTGGATCGGCGACGGGGTCGTGAAGCCGACCCGTTCCACGGCCTCGAGGATCTTCGGCGGCAGGCCGAGGGTGTCGAAGCCGTTCTTCTCGTTTTCTGTTTGGATGTTCTTCTCGGTGACGTCCCCGTCCACAGTGCTCTCGGGAATCTCTGCGCCCACTTCGTCACCGAGGTCCGACGACCCCGTGACCGGGGAGGTGGCATCCTCGTGCAGATTCTCCTGAGGTACTGACGACTGGGAGGTTTCCGGCATATTTTCGTCGCCGGTTACGTTCTCAGTTTCAGACATTGACCTCACAGTACGTGGTCGGCGCCATAAAAGCGATTCGACCGGCCCGCGCTGTGATATAGGACTCCCCGATGGTTAGTATGTGAGTCCGTGAGTGACTTAAGCGCCCCCGTCCGGCAGGAACGCCAGCTCCGCCGCACGCTGACCCACCGGCACATCCACTTCATCGCACTGGGCTCCGCGATCGGCACCGGCCTGTTCTACGGTTCGTCCGGCGCCATCGGCGCCGCGGGCCCCGGCGTGGTGTTCGTCTACCTGCTCGGCGGCGCCGTGGTGTACTTCATGCTCCGGGCCCTGGGCGAGATGGCCGTCGCCGACCCCGCCCCCGGGTCCTTCGCCGAGTACTGCCGCCGGTACCTGGGCGGCTGGGCCGGCTACATCACCGGCTGGATGTACGCCTTCGAGATGATCATCGTGTGCCTGGCCGACCTCACGGCCATCACGGTGTACATGACCTTCTGGTTCCCCGACACCCCAGGCTGGGTCTGGGTCTCCGTGGCACTGCTGATCGTCGGCGCGGCGAACCTGGCCAGTGCGCGCTGGTACGGGGAGCTGGAGTTCTGGTTCACCTCGATCAAGGTCACGGCCGTGGTGGCGATGATCCTCGGCGGTGCGGCGATCCTGGTCTTCAACCTCGACACCGGCGGGTCCGCCGGATTCGACAACCTGTGGAACGACGGCGGCCTGTTCCCCAACGGCGTGACCGGCGTGTTCAGCGCCCTGATCCTCGTGCTCTTCGCCTTCGGCGGCACCGAGATCATCGGGGTTACCGCCGGGGAGGCCGCCGACCACGAGAAGACGATCCCCAAGGCCGTCAACACCGTGCCGATGCGCATCCTGCTGTTCTACGTGCTGGCGATCCTGGTGATCGTGGCGGTGATCCCCTGGCGGCAGATCACCGGCGAGGAGTCCCCGTTCGTCCAGATCTTCAGCGACCTGGGTATCGGCTGGGCCGCGGCGGCACTGAACGTCGTGGTGGTCTCCGCTGCGCTCTCGGCGATCAACTCCGACCTCTACGGCGCCGGACGCGTGGTCTTCGGCATGGCCCGCCAGGGCCTGTCCCCGCGGATCTTCGCGCGGCTGAACCACCGGGGCGTCCCGGTGACCACGATCGGGGTCATGCTGGTCGTCCTGCTGGTCGGTGTGGCCCTTCAGCTCGCCAGCAGCACCGCTGCGGAGATGTTCCAGAGCATCGCGGCGCTGGCCACCTTCGCCACCGTCTTCGTCTGGCTGATGATCCTGCTCGCCCACCTCGGCAGCCGCTACGGCAGGAACGCGGTGACGAAGGACGACGGCACTCCCCCGGCGTTCCCGGTCCCGCTGTGGCCGGTGGGCCAGTTCTTCGCCATCGGGGTGATTCTGATCACCTTCGGGACGATGGTCTGGATGGACGAGTACCACTCCGCCCTCTGGGCGGGGGTGATCTTCCTGGTCGCGATGACCGCGCTCTACCCCCTCACCCGGCGCCGCGCGGCCGCCGCCGCGTCTGATCCAGCGTCCGACTCCCCGCAGCGGGGGGATGACATCGGGGGAGAGTAGCTCTCCGTACGTCCGTTCCCTTACCTTTGTAGTGTCCTTCTACCCCCTTACCGGGGACCATCACGACCGCCCCCTAGGAGCTCCCACACCCATGAGTGCACCGGCCACCGATTCCCAGAGCGACTGGAACTCCCGCATCCTGCTTGCCGAGCAGATCCTCCCGCTCCTCTCCCGCCTGCACCGGGAGCACAACGTCGTCACGTCCGTCTTCGGTCGCCTGCTGATCAACGTGACCGGTGTCGACGTGATCAAGTCGCACCGTTACGCACGTCTGGTGACCGACCGTGAGCTGCCGCTGAGCTCCACCCTGCCGATCCTGCAGGAGCTGGTGGAGATGAACCTCGGCAGCGCCTCGATCGACCTGGGACGCCTGGCCACCGGCTACGAGGCCGAGGGCGAGTCCGCCGGCACACTGCGCGACTACCTCGAGCGTGAGCTCGCCGAGGTCGTCGGCGCCCACACCGAGAAGGATCCGACGGACGTCGTCCTGTACGGCTTCGGACGTATCGGACGCCTGCTCGCCCGCATCCTCATCGCCCGCGAAGCCGCCTACGGCGGCGTGCGTCTGCGCGCCATGGTCGTGCGACGCAACGGCGACGACGACCTGGAGAAGCGCGCCAGCCTGCTGCGTCGTGACTCGGTGCACGGCGCCTTCGACGGGACGATCTCCGTCGACCACGACAACGAGATCATCTGGGCCAACGGCACCCCGATCCAGGTCATCTACTCCAACGACCCGGCGTCCGTGGACTACACCTCCTACGGCATCGACAACGCGGTACTCGTCGACAACACCGGCCGCTGGCGCGACCGCGAGGGACTCTCCCAGCACCTCGCGGCCAACGGTGTGGCCAAGGTCCTGCTGACCGCGCCCGGCAAGGGCGACGTGCGCAACCTGGTCTACGGGATCAACCACGACGACATCACCGAGGACGACTCGGACCGCATCCTGTCCGCCGCGTCCTGCACCACCAACGCGATCACGCCGGTGCTCAAGGTGATCAACGACCGCTACGGCATCAGCCACGGCCACGTCGAGACGGTGCACTCGTTCACCAACGACCAGAACCTCATCGACAACTTCCACAAGGGCGACCGGCGCGGACGTGCCGCGGGTCTGAACATGGTCATCACCGAGACCGGCGCCGCCAAGGCCGTGGCCAAGGCGCTGCCGGAGCTCGGCGGAAAGCTCACCGGCAACGCCATCCGCGTCCCCACCCCGGACGTCTCGATGGCGGTGCTGAACCTCAACCTCGACACCGAGACCACCCGCGACGAGGTCAACGACTACCTCCACAAGGTCGCCCTGCACTCGAACCTGCGTCAGCAGATCGACTACATCAAGTCCCCCGAGGTGGTCTCCACCGACTTCGTGGGCTCCACCCACGCCGGCATCGTCGACGGTCTCGCCACCATCGCCGAGGGCAGTAACCTGGTGGTCTACGTGTGGTACGACAACGAGTACGGCTACTCCAACCAGGTGATCCGCATCGTCGAGGAGATCGCCGGCGCGCGTCCGCGGGTGTTCCCCCAGCGTGTCGCACCGGTGGACCTCTACTGACCTCAGCACTATTTTCGAACGGATGTTCGATTGACCACGGCCGGTCGCGGATTCATGTCCGCGGCCGGCCGTAGTGTTCCCGGCATGGAGAACACCACCACACCCACGACACCGTCCATCCACGTCCTGATGCGTCGGCCGCTCAGTGCACTGAGGCCGGCACCGTCCGTCTCCCGTGCCGCCGAGCGGTGCGCCACGGTCCTGCGCCACCCGCGCAGCCGTATCCGCGTCTCCCCCGGCTGGACGGCCCCGTCCCTGCGCATCGCACTCCCCTCCGGCCCCGCACAGGTGTTCATGTCACGTCACCGGGTCTCCACCACCATGTGGCGCAGGCTCACGGGGGCCGGACTGGACGAGACCCCACCGCCGTCACCCGTCCACCTGGTCACCCTGACCGCCAGGGCGGAGAAGTCGAAGCTGACCGCGTCCGCCCGGAACATGACCACGGACGTGCACTCGCTGTTCCGTCGGACGCTCAGGTCCGACGCCGATGAGACCGGCGAGGGTGCCGAGGACGGCCAGGGCGGCCAGCTCGTCTGCGGCCACGTGCTCTGGGTGTCACAGGAGTCCTGCGGCGGGCCCGCCCGGACCGACGGACTCATGGAGTGGACGTGGCACGCCCTCCTGAGCGGTGAACCCGGCCGCGCATCAGCACCCGAACCCGGTCACGGCACCGCGGCCTGACCGTCCCCATCATCGTCTTCATCGTCTTCGTCGTCTTCCTCCCACAGGGTTTCCAGCGGAACCAGGAGAGCCTCCCAGTCCGGGGCCTGGACCTGCGCCAGGGCGAGGACGTCGAAGAGCCGGTCGAAGTCGGTGTACACGCCGAGGTCAAGGACCTCCTCGGACATCTCCGCGACGTTGCTGACCAGCCCACGGAACATGGCCTGGCGTTCCATCTCCGAGTACTCCTCGCCCACCGAGTCGCCGTCCCAGACGTCGGCGATTGCCTCGTCCATGAGGTCCTCGAACCCGTCGCCAAGGGAGATGAACTCGACGCGTGCCGTCGGTTCGGTCGACTCGCCGTCGAGGGTGACGACCAGCTCCGAGCTCTCCCCGATCTCCGCGGAGACGCGGAGGGCGTCGACCGGGTCCTGCACGAACTCCAGGTCGACGATCCTGGAGTCCGTGCCGTCGATCAGGTCGCGGATCACGCCGACGACCTGGTCGGTCGCGATATGGCGGGCAACGGTGGCGACCGCCTCCTCGACAGAGAAGACAACACCCACCAGGGCTGCCTCGAACTCCTCGTCATCCTCGGCGACGTCGGCCATGGCGAGGAACACGTTCGCCGCCACCAGTCCGGCAGGAACCCCCTCCCCGATCTCCACGAACTGGATCTCGAGGTCCGAGGACACCGGGACGAAAACCGTCCCGTCATTCACCCTCGACTCAATGCCCTCGGCATCCAGCGACTCAGCAACATCCTCATAGAACCCCATGGCGGGCGCCTCCTCGGTACTTCCTCCGAATGATGTGCAGCTTGCGCAGGCTTCGCGCGGTCGGGCTGCCGGAACGACACCATGCTAGCCCAGTTGCCGCCACACGTCCCTGCCCACGGCCCCGCCCTCCTCGCCTCTCGCTTCGCCGCCCACCAGGAGTGGTTTCGTCCAGGTAACGGGCCCATCTCCGCGAGCCATACGCGAAGCTACTGAAAACATACGCTCAGCTGGCAATATCGACACCTCCCCCACCACGGTCACGGAAACTGGTGTTGTAGTAGGGTGGAACGTCGAGATTGACCACATCATGAAATGAGGCGAGGACCTGCTGTGAACAGCACCAATTTCGGCCAAAATGAATGGCTGGTCGACCAGATGTACCAGCAGTTCAAGGAAGACCCCCAGTCCGTAGATCCGGAATGGCGGGAACTCTTCAACAAGCGGCCGGACAAGGTTGACCACGCATCGGGGACGACGTCCCCGAGCTCCACGACCTCCGAGAACGACGGCACGTCCGCCGACAAGGGGACCAAGACCGCCAAGGCTTCGACCGGACCGTCGAAGTCCGAGCCGAAGGCCGCGGCGAGCAGCACCGGCGGCTCCAAGCCCGGCAAGCCCGGTAAGCCCAAGGGCGCGGTGGCCCCGAAGAAGTCGCTTTCTGCATCGGTTAACCCGATTCCGGACCGCGTGGCTCCCCCGGCGCCCAAGGGCCCGGCCGAGGCACCCACCGCCGGCGAGCACCCCCTCAAGGGAGCGCAGAAGTCCATCGCCAAGAACATGGACATCTCCCTGGAGATCCCCACCGCGACCACCGTGCGCGACATGCCCGCCAAGCTCATGTTCGAGAACCGCGCGATGGTCAACGACCACCTGATGTCCCGCGGTAAGGGCAAGATCAGCTTCACCCACATCATCGGCTGGGCGATGGTCAAGGCCGTCCAGGCCCACCCCTCGATGAACAACAACTACAAGCTCGTCGACGGCAAGCCCGTCCAGGTCACCCCCGAGCACATCAACCTCGGCCTGGCCATCGACATGGTCAGCAAGAACGGTGCCCGCAACCTCGTGGTCGCCGCCATCCGCGAGTGCGAGACCCTGACCTTCGACGGTTTCGTCGAGGCCTACGAGGACATCGTCAGCCGTGCCCGTGTCGGCAAGCTGACGATGGACGACTTCAGCGGTGTGACGATCCAGCTCACCAACCCCGGTGGCATCGGCACCCGCCACTCCGTTCCGCGCCTGACCCGCGGGCAGGGCACCATCGTCGGCGTCGGTGCCATGGACTACCCGGCGGAGTTCGCCGGCGCGTCCGAGGACCGCCTGGCGGACATGGGTGTCGGCAAGCTCGTCACCATGACCTCCACCTACGACCACCGCATCATCCAGGGTGCGGAGTCCGGCGAGTTCCTGCGCGACATCAGCCGCCTGCTGATCAACGACGACTTCTGGGACGACCTGTTCGCCGCCATGGCCGTGCCCTACGCCCCCGTGCGCTGGAGCCAGGACCTGCCGAACATCGGCGTCGACAAGTCGACCCGCGTCATGCAGCTCATCGAGGCCTACCGCAGCCGTGGTCACCTGATCGCCGACATCGACCCGCTGCTGTGGACCCAGCCGGGTCTGCCGGTCCCCGACCACTCCGACCTGGAGATCGAGACCCACGGCCTGACCCTGTGGGACTACGACCGCAGCTTCAACGTGGGTGGGTTCGCCGGCCGCGAGAAGATGACCCTCCGCGAGGTGCTGGCCACGCTGCGCCGCGCCTACACGCTGAAGGTCGGCTCCGAGTACACCCACATCCTCGACCACGACGAGCGTCAGTGGCTCGAGGAGCAGATCGAGGGTGGCCAGCCCAAGCTGTCCAACCCCGAGCAGAAGTACCTCCTGCAGACCCTGAACTCCGCAGAGGCCTTCGAGAACTTCCTGCAGACCAAGTACATCGGCCAGAAGCGTTTCTCCCTCGAGGGTGCCGAGTCGCTGATCCCGCTGCTGGACGCCGCCGTGGACTCCGCCGCCGAGCAGGGTCTCGAAGAGGTCGTCATCGGCATGCCCCACCGTGGCCGCCTCAACGTGCTGGCCAACATCGTGGGCAAGCCGTACTCCAAGGTCTTCACCGAGTTCGAGGGCAACATCGAGCCGACCGTCGCCGGCGGCTCCGGTGACGTCAAGTACCACCTCGGCCAGACCGGCCAGTACACCCAGATGTTCGGTGACAACGACATCGACATCACCCTGACCGCGAACCCCTCGCACCTCGAGGCGGTCAACCCGGTCATGGAGGGTCTCGCACGCGCCCACCAGGACATCTCGACCAGCCAGGCCGAGCACCCGGTCATGCCGATCCTGATGCACGGCGACGCGGCCTTCACCGGCCTCGGCATCGTCCAGGAGACCATCAACCTCGCCCGCCTCGACGGCTACTCCGTCGGCGGCACGGTGCACGTCGTGGTCAACAACCAGATCGGGTTCACCACGACCCCGGACTCCGGTCGCTCGACCCACTACGTCACCGACCTGGCGAAGGGCTTCGACGCCCCGATCTTCCACGTCAACGGCGACGATCCCGAGGCAGTCGTCTGGGTCGCACGTCTGGCCGTCGAGTACCGTCGCCGCTTCGGCAAGGACGTCTTCATCGACCTGGTCTGCTACCGCCGCCGCGGTCACAACGAGTCCGACGACCCGTCGATGACCCAGCCGGAGATGTACGACCGCATCCACGACCGCTCCACCGTGCGCGCTCTCTACCACGACACCCTCGTGGGACGTGGCGAGCTGTCGGAGGAGGACGCCCAGCGCGCCGCCGACGACTTCCACGGCCAGCTGGAGACGGTCTTCAACCAGGTGCGCGAGGCCGAGAAGGGCACTGCCCCGGCCGAGCAGACCGGCATCGCCGGTTCCCAGGCCCTGACCCGTGGGCTGGACACATCCGTCTCCCGCGAGGTCGTCGAGGCCGTCGGAGACGCCTTCACCGGCGTCCCGGAGGGATTCAACGTCCACCAGCGCGTCAAGCCGGTCGTCAAGCGCCGTCAGGAGATGACCCGAAAGGGCGGCATCGACTGGGCCTTCGGCGAGCTGCTCGCCTTCTCCACCCTGGCCCAGGACGGGCGTCTCGTGCGCCTGGCCGGTGAGGACTCCCTGCGAGGCACCTTCACCCAGCGCCACGCCGTGCTCTTCGACTCCGAGACCACCGAGGCCTACAGCCCGCTGGAGAAGCTCGCCGAGGAGTCCGGCAACGGCGGATCGTTCCGTGCCTACAACTCCCCGCTGACCGAGTTCGCCGGTCTCGGCTTCGAGTACGGCTACTCGGTGGGCAACATCGACGCCGTCGTCGCCTGGGAGGCCCAGTTCGGTGACTTCGTCAACGGTGGCCAGACCATCATCGACCAGTACATCGCCTCCGGTGAGGCGAAGTGGGGTCAGCTCTCCAGCGTCATCATGCTGCTGCCCCACGGTTACGAGGGACAGGGCCCGGACCACTCCAGCGCCCGTATCGAGCGGTTCCTGCAGATGGCCGCCGAGGGTTCGATGACCATCGCCCAGCCGTCCACCCCGGCGAACCACTTCCACCTGCTGCGTCGCCACGCCATGGGCACGATGCGTCGTCCGTTGGTGGTCTTCACCCCGAAGTCGATGCTGCGCAACAAGGCCGCGACCTCGCCGGTGGAGGACTTCACCGAGGTCAAGGGCTTCCGCTCCGTGCTCGACGACCCGCGCCTGGCGGACTCCGCCGCCACGCACGAGGAGATCACCACGGTCCTGTTCTGCTCGGGCAAGATCTACTACGACCTCGAGAAGAAGCGTCAGGAGGACGGTCGCGACGACGTCGCCATCGCCCGCATGGAGATGCTGCACCCGCTGCCGCACAACCGTGTCAAGGAGATCCTGGACCGGTACCCGAACGCCGAGTACCGCTGGGTCCAGGACGAGCCCGCCAACCAGGGCCCGTGGCCGTTCCTGGCCCTCAACCTGCCGGAGCGTATCGAGGGTCTGCGCCTGAAGCGCGTCTCCCGCCGCGCCCAGTCGTCCACGGCGACCGGCCTGGCCAAGGTCCACAAGCTTGAGCAGGAGCAGCTGCTCAACGAGGCGTTCGCGAAGTAGCGTCCCCACCCCGCCGTCGCCGGCCGGGGGCGGGGAAAAGCCGGAGGCCCGGCGGGAACCGAAAGGTTCCCGCCGGGCCTCCGGCATGTCCGGGCGGCTAGGAGCTGTCGGACGACTCCTCGGCGAGGTCGTCGTCGGACACCCCTCCGGCGACGTTGTTCAACGCCCGCCGGTCAGGACGGTCCAGCGCGGTCTTGCGGTAGACGGCGACGAAGTTCTGCGGCAGGGAGTCGTCGTCGCACGCCGCCACCTCACCGGGGTCGCTGGCCTGCAGATCCGTCGGCAGCGCCGAGAACATCGTCGAGTGGGCGATGTCGCGCCACTGCGAGGCGTCCGCACCCTCCTCCTGTGCCTCGGCGTAGAGCCCCCGCAGCTCCTCGCCCTTCGCCGGGTCGAGCTCGTCGAGCAGCTCGCCCACACAACCGATCACCACGCTGACCTCGCCGTTGTGCAGCTTGTCCAGCCGGTCACCCGTGGTCACGTCCCGGGCCTCGACCTCCCGGCCCGCCGCCTCGAAGGCACTGCGGTACCTGTCCTCCAGCCGGTGCTGGACGGTGTCGTCGGTGACCCCCAGGTACACCGGACCCGAGGTCTCCTCGCTCATGGCCACCGACGCGGGGCCGGTGACACCGCCTGCCGTGCAGGACGACACCCCTGCCGCCGCTACGAGGACCGACGCCGCGACCGCCGTACGGCGCGCGCCGGCGCGCGTCCACCGTCCGGCACGTGCCGTGTTCCCGTGAGTGCTCATGCGCCCGTCCTGTCCATCGTCTCGTCCGCCACCGGCCCAGCCTCTCACACCCATCTCACCACCACGCCACGAGATACACGCCCACCAGCGCCAGCCAGGGCACGATCCCCCACCACCGGGCACGGTCGGAGAGCAGCGCCCCGGCCGTGGCCACCACCGCCGCCACCGCATGGGGGATCCACAACGGGCTCCCCAGCACCGCGAGGATGAGCGCGACCCCGCACAGGCCACCGGCTATCAGACGCGACATGGTTTCCTTCCGCTCATTCGGCAGTAGCTCGACATCCGCACCAGAATACCTGCAGTGCGCGTCCCGGAAGAAGCCGTACAGGCCGGTTCAGGGCGCGGTCACAGGAAGCTGTGCCGTAACCTCTAGTTCCATGAACTCCACTGCGAACGCCGGCAGGAACCCCAGCCGGATCACCACACGGTTCTTCGCCGGCCGTCTCGCCGGGATGCTCCTGCTCGGCGCGGACGGCGAGTCGCTCGGACGCGTCCGTGACGTCGTGTTGACCATCCGCTCCACCCGCGCGGTCGCTCTCGGCATCGTCGCGGAGGTCGGCGCGAAACGCCGCATCTTCCTCCCCATGGGCCGCATCGCCTCGATCGACCCGAAGGAGGTCACCCTCAACACCAGCTCGGTGAGCCTGCGTCCCTTCCGTTCCCGTGCCGGTGAGATCTCGGTGATGGAGGATCTCGTCGGGGCGATGGTGCACACCGACGACCCGGAGTTCGGCCACCTGGCCGGACGGGCCGTGGAGATCTCCGACGTGGAGCTGGAACGCACCCGGACCCGTGAGTGGGAGCTCAGCCGGGTGGCCGTGTTCACCCGCGGACGACTGGGCCGGCGCACCACCCCGGCGGTCATCCCCTTCACCCACGTCCACGGTCTGTCCGCCTCGGGTACCGGGCCGGTTGACATGGACGCCGAGCTGATCGCCGAGTTCGCCACGATGCGCAACGCGGACGTCGCCCACGCCCTGCGCGACATGGACCGGGAACGCCGGCTGCGCGTCGCCGCCGAGCTCGACGACGAGCGTCTGGCCGACGTCATCGCCGAGCTGCCCGACGACGAGCAGACCGAGATCGTGGAGGTGCTCAACATCGAGCGCGCCGCGACGATCCTGGAGGAGATGGACCCCGACGACGCCGCCGACCTGCTCGGTGAACTGCCCGGGGACAAGGCCGACGTCCTGCTCGAGCTGATGGACCCGGAGGAGTCAGAGCCGGTGCGCCGTCTGATGAGCTTCTCCCCCGACACCGTCGGTGCGCTGATGACCTCCGACGCGATCATCCTCACCCCGCAGGCGACCGTCGCCGAGGCCCTGGCGCACGCCCGCAACCCCGAGGTGCCGTTGTCGTTGAGCTCGTTGATCTTCGTCGTCCGCCCACCGCAGGCCACCCCGACGGGGCGCTACCTGGGGTGCGTGCACCTGCAGAAGCTGCTGCGCGAACCGCCGTCGTCCCTGGTCGGCGGCATCCTCGACCTCGAGCTTCCGGCGCTGCACCCGGAGGACACCGAGGAGACCGCGGCGCGCTACTTCGCCACCTACAACCTGGTCTCCGCGCCGGTCCTCGACGAGGACTCCCACCTGCTCGGGGTCGTCGGCGTCGACGACCTGCTCGACCACCTGCTGCCGGAGAACTGGCGCGACGACGACTGGCGCAGCAACCGCCGGGCTGCCACCACCACCCCGTCCGCCTGACGAGAAAGAGACACCCCATGCCCGACAATTTCTCCCGGACCGACCTCGACACCCCGTCGACGGGGCCTCGTCGCCGCCTGTTCGCCTACAACGACGACGCGGTGGGCGTCGGCGCCGAGAAGGTCGCCCGTTTCCTCGGAACCGGCCGCTACCTGATGTGGCAGACGATCATCGTGATCGTCTGGATCTGCCTCAACGTCGGCGGCTTCTGGTGGAACTGGGACGTCTACCCGTTCATTCTGCTCAACCTGGCGTTCTCCACGCAGGCCGCCTATGCGGCACCGTTGATCCTGCTGGCCCAGAACCGGCAGGACGACCGTGACCGTGTGTCCCTGAACGAGGACCGCCGGCGAGCCGAGGAGACGAAGGCGGACACCGAGTTCCTCGCCCGTGAGCTCGCCGGACTGCGCATCGCCGTGGGCGAGAACGTGACCCGCGACTACCTGCGCCGCGAACTCGACGACCTCGGGGACGTGCTGCGCCGCATCGAGGACAAGCTGGAGGACCGTCGCAACGACGAACTGCCGGATGACAGGGACGAGACGGCCGCCGGCGGCCGCTGACCGCACACGGTGATTGGCCCTGAATCGGGGTGGGCGTATCATCGGGGTCAATGTCTACTGTCACTGAATCAGCAGTTCGCAGCGCCCTGGACACTGTCGAGGACCCGGAACTCAACAAGCCGATCACGGAACTCGGCATGGTCAAGTCCATCGACGTCGACGGCTCGTCCGTGGCCGTCGAGATCTACCTCACCATCGCCGGTTGCCCGATGAAGTCCACGCTCACCACGCGTACCCGCGAGGCCGCGGAGAGCGTGGAGGGGGTCGAGAGTGTCACGGTGGCCACGGACGTGATGAGTGACGAGCAACGTCGCGAACTCCGCACCCAGCTGCGCGGCGGTGTCTCCGAGCCGGTCATCCCCTTCGCCCAGCCGGAGTCGACGACCCGCGTCTTCGCGGTGGCCTCCGGCAAGGGCGGTGTCGGCAAGTCCTCGGTCACGGTGAACCTCGCGACCGCCCTGGCGCGGCGCGGGCTGAACGTCGGTGTCGTCGACGCCGACATCTACGGTCACTCGGTGCCGCACATGATGGGCTCGAACCACCGCCCGCACCAGGTCGACGACATGATCATCCCGCCGCAGGCGCACGGGGTGAAGATCATGTCCATCGGGCACTTCCTCGAGGGCAACTCGCCGGTGGTGTGGCGCGGGCCGATGCTGCACCGCGCGATCCAGCAGTTCCTGGCGGACGTCTTCTGGGGCGACCTGGACATCCTGCTGCTCGACCTCCCGCCGGGAACCGGCGACGTGGCGATCTCCGTCGCACAGCTCGTGCCGAACGCCGAACTGCTGATCGTGACGACGCCGCAGACGGCGGCCGCCGAGGTGGCCGAGCGTGCCGGGAGTATCTCGGAGCAGACCCGTCAGCGCATCGGCGGGGTCATCGAGAACATGAGCTGGATGGACATGCCTGACGGCAGCCGGATGGACATCTTCGGCACCGGTGGCGGCCAGGTCGTGGCGGACCGGTTGAGCCAGCTCACCGGCGGGGAGGTTCCCCTCATGGGGCAGATCCCGCTGGACCCGAACCTGCGCATCGGCGGCGACCTCGGCAACCCGATCGCCATCTCCGAGCCGGACTCGGCCGCGGGCAAGGCACTCGGCGCGATCGCCGACAAGCTCTCCACCCGCCGGCAGTCCCTGGCCGGGCGTCAGCTGAACCTCGGGGTCGCCGGGCAGTAGCCGACCACTACACGTCTCAGGCGCCTCACCTTGCCGGGTGAGGCGCCTGAACTGTCTGGCCTACAAGTGTGTTGCCCTACATCGTGTCGTCGTAGCTTCCGGAGCGTCCCCAGTCCCGGGACTGACCGACCTCGTCCTGCTGGGGCAGCTCCACCCGGGGCTCCTCCCCGCCCACGGCCCCTGCCGAGCCGCCGTCCGCCTGAGGATCCGCCGCCCCCGCATCCGGAGCACCCACGGCGGGGTCTGCAGCGGGCTCTGCGGGAACCTCCGTGGGACGCGGCGGGTTCTTCGGGGCCTGCCCCGAGATCCGCGACCCGGTCCCCCGGAAAGCGCCGGTGACGTCCTTCGCCGAGGACTCCAGGTCCGTGAGGAAGCTGTCGTCGTCGTCCAGCAGCGTCTTGGTGATGAATCCCCGGGCGCCCATCTGCCGCACGCTGTTGAGCTGCGACAGCGGCTTGCGGAACTCCTCGAAGTCCTCCCCGAAGTCCTGGTCGAGTTCCTTGCGCGCGTCGGCGATGGCGTTGCGAGCGGCGAGCAGCAGGGCGCGGACGTCCGTGATCAGTCGCGGCAGGCGCTCGGGCCCGACGACGATAATGCCCACGACGACAATGATGAGGATCTCAACCCACCCGACGCTGGAGAACACCTGCCACGCCTCTCTCTCGGATCACTCGGTACTGACAACATCTCGATCCTAGCCCTCCCCCTGCTGACGCGGCGACTTCGAGCGGCCATTGGCCGTCCATCCCGTCGTGCGGCGCTGCACCTTGCGCGCGGCGGCCGCCATCCGGCCGGTCAGGCTGTCCGGCCGGCGGCACCCGTCGATGCCCACCGGGTCATGCTCCGCCGCCGCGTCCTGCTCCCCGGGGCCGGTGCCGTCGCAGTCGTCGGGGATGCGCGCCAGACGGCTCATCAGGCTGCCCGAGACGTGGATCTCGTCCATCGGGATGCTGCCCCGCAGTCGCTCGGCGGCCTGGCGTTGAGCCCTGACCTCCTCACGGCATTCCCCGCAGTGCACCAGGTGAATCCGGGCCCGGTGTTCGGCGCCGCGGGTCAATTCCCCGTCGACCAGCGCCGCAACGACCTCTGGGGTCAGATGACCGACATCTGACAGTCGCCCGACTTCCGACATGACTGGGACCTCCTCGTCGGCCTCGCACCTACCGTGCGCCGTCCGGCATCAACGGACTCAATGGCTTCGTTGCCATCGATGATAGCGCTAAGACTGCGGCACGTAGCTGAGTTCGCCGGCGGAGCGCTCCAGACTGGCCCTCAGCTGGGTCCGCGCCCGGTGGATGCGTGAGCGGACCGTGCCCATCTTCAACCCGAGGGTGTCGGCGATCTCCTCGTAGGTCATGTCGAGACCGTCACACAGGATCACCGCGACGCGGAACTCCGCGCTGAGATCGTCCAACGCCCGCTCCAGGGCCGGGTCGAGGTTGCTCATCTCGAAGGCCCGCTCCGGCCCGAGCCGGGTGCCCTCCACGCGGTCGTAGTCGTCCGGCAGGGCCTCCATCCGGATCGTGCCGCGGTGGCGGACCATGTCCAGGAAGAGGTTCGTGGTGATCCGGTGCAGCCACCCGGAGAACGTGCCTGGACGGTAGGACTTCAGCGACCGGAACGCCCTCATGAAGGTGTCCTGCGTGAGATCCTCGGCGTCCTGCCGGTCACCGCTGAGCCGGTAGGCCAACCGGTAGACGCTGTCCGCGTGCTCCTGCACCAGCTCGCTCCAGCTCGGCATGTCGCCCTCACCGCGGTCGAAGGCGTCGGTCGCCCCGGTGGTGCCGGGGTCTGCTGCGGTGTTCATGATATCCATCCTCACGCACGTGCATTGCCACGGAGTACCTGGTCGCTTCGGTTTTCCTGTGAGGTTAAGGCGGACTCACCAAGAGGACCAGGCAGCAATTGACTTCGTCGTTAAATATATCGGTTACCTACCCTCGGTGGCAATACCGCTGCGGCACCCCTCCAGGCACAATGTTCACACTGGTATCCACGGTTCCCACGTTGTCCGCGAGCTGTGGCGACTCGCCGGGGGCGGTCACCGCCAGGACTCCCCGACACACCTACAGTTACAGCCGTGAACGCAGAATCCAGCTCCGCCCTCGACGCCGTCCGCGACTACGTCAACAGCACGGCCGCCACCGACGAGACACTCGACGCCGCCCGCGATTCGGCGAACGAGTACGGGCTGCTCAAGCCGGACGCCATGACCGGCGAGTTCCTCACGTTCCTGGCGGCGCAGGTCACCAGCACCTCCCCCACGGCCGTGGTCATGTCCCCCGCCTACGGGGTGATCGGCCTGCACCTGTTCGCCGGGCTGCCCGGCGGGGGCCACGTCACCTGCATCGACCCCGAGGTCCAACACCAGGCGTTGGCACGCTCGGCGTTCAACGCCGCCGGGGTGCGCTCCAACGCGTACCGGTTCCTGCCCTCCGCCCCCCTGGTGGGCGTGTCGCGGCTGGCGACCTCCTCCTACGACATCATCGTCTCACAGTCGGCCGTGGAGCACCTCACGGCGACGGTGGACGCCGCGCTGCCGGTCCTGCGCCCCGGCGGCATCCTGGTCCTGCTGGACTCCCTGCTGGACGGTTCCCTGGGCGACCCGGAGAACTCGGACCGGCAGACCCGCGCCGCCGCCGACGCCGAGGAACACCTGCGTTCCCTCGACGACGTCACCGTGGCCCGTCTGCCCCTGGGCGCCGGGTGCACCGTGATCACCACACACGCCGCACGGTAGTCCGGACGGCGGCGACGGTGGAGACGATTCCACGGCCCCGACTTTGCTAACGGTGGTATACAGGGATGCCGTGAACCGCTACAGACCTGAACTACACGTCACCGCGGAAGTCGGCGTTCTCGAGGCCCCAGCCGGAGCCCTGAGCCGGGGAGAGTCCCTCCATGTCTTCCACCAGTTCCGGCCACGACCTGACGCCGGTGCCCGGTGGGCCCACCAGGTCGCCTCCGGGATCCCCTACGGCTGGGACGTGTGCGACGACGTCCTCATCCCCCGCGACGACGAGATCGACTGCCTCGCCGGGTCCGCCGTACCGGTGGACGACGGGGTGGAGCTCTTCTTCGTGACCACCACCGCCGCTGCCGACGCCGCAGATGCCGCGCCGTCGTCCCTGCAGTCCAACGTCGTCGCCCACGGCCGCCGTGGGGCACGGGATTTCACCCTCCAGCGCGCACGCATCGCCGACTTGGCGTCCGCCACGACCGAGGTGTCGGACGACCCCAGCGTGGTCTCCCCCTTCGTCGAGCGCCTCGGCGCCGTCGACGTCGACGACTCCGCGTTCCCCGTCCACAACCTCGCCACCCCGTCGGTGGTGCGCCGGGGCGAGGGGTGGACGATGCTCGCCCTCGACCTCGTCGACGACGAAGACGCCCGCATCGTGGTGCTGGACTCCCCCGACCGCCAGTCCTGGACGGTACGCGGCGAGCTCACCTTCGTCGGCGAGTCCGTCCCCGAGGGACGCCCCTACGCTCCGCGCATCACGCTGATGACGGACCTGGGCACGGGCCAGGACCGGGTGGTCCTGTTCATCACCTACCCGGACGACAGCCTGGCCGTGGGCACGGACGGAGCGGCCGGCACGAAGTCCGGCGAGACGACCGGCTACATCGTCGGGGACCTCGACGGGACCACGTTCCGCACCGCCACGGACTTCCAGGTCCTCGACCACGGCCACGACTTCACCCGGCCCCGCCTGGTGCACGGCACCCGACCGGTGCTCTCCGGGCTCGTGGGCGCCTTCCCGCACAGCGAGGACGGCGATGAGCCGGCGACGTGGGCGAACTGCCTGTCGGTGCCGCGCTTCCTCAGCCTGCGTGACGGACACCTCTACCAGGACGTGATCGGACTCCCCACCGCGGTCCGCTCCTACACCGACCGTGCGGCGGTCTACACCGCCCAGCTGTCGGTGGAGAGCGGTTCGGCCACCGTCGACGTGCTGGACACCGAGGGCAACGTCCTGCTCGGCATCACCCACTCCGGTGAGGAGGTCTCGGTCACCCGCGACGGTGACACCCGGTCGGCCCCGCTCGCCGACGCCGACAGCGACACACTGACCATCTTCGTCGACGGCCCGGTCTGTGAGGTCTTCGCCGACGGCGGGCTGGTCTCACTGACCACCGCGCTGACCGGTCCCGGTTCCTTCGACCGGTTCGCCGTACGTGCCACCGGTGGCGCCAGGGTGCTGTCGGCGATGGAGTCGTTGGGACGCCAGCTGCAGCGTCAGCTCGCCCACCTGGACGACCCGGAGGAGCAGGAGAAGCTCATCCGCGAGGCCGTGCTGGCCGACCGTGACCTCGCCGCAGGGGTCGACCCCGGCGAATAGGCCCCGGAGCCGACCCCCTCGACTCAGCCGAGTTGCGGGTCGCGCTTCAGACGGGTGATCGCCGCGCGGGCAGTCACCGTCATCGTCTCGGGCAACCCGGCGATCCGCTCGGCGAGCACCTTGGGGTGGATGTGGCGGGCGGACGGGCTCATGCCGATCTGCGCGGCGATGGACGCCTGGTCGAGGTTCATCTCGAACTCCACGTTCTGCGGCTCCCCCACCGGCACCAGGTGCCCGGACGCCTGGGTGATCATCCGCTCGACCTTCCCCTCCTCGACATCGATGATGCCCAGTGGTTCACGCAGTTCGGCGAGGTGCCCGGCGTCCGCGGTCAACACCACCACCTGCCCCTCCGGGGACAGGACGCGGGCGAACTCGGCGGCGTTACGCGGGGCGAAGATCACCGTCACCGCGTCGACGACGCCGTCGCGCAACGGCAGACGTGACCAGGCGTCGGCCACGACGGCACCGATGCGCGGGTGGCAGGACGCCAGCCGCTTGGCTGCCGGCACGGACACGTCGATGCCCACACCCCGGGAGTTCACGATGGAGTCCAGCGTGTGCGACAGGTAGTAGCCGGTGCCCGCACCGATCTCCACGACGGAGGGGTGCGCGTCGTCGGCGACCCCGGCGTCGTCGAGGGCGTGACCGACGTTGTCGGTGATCGCCTCGACGAAGGGGGCGAAGTGTCCGCCGGACAGGAAGGTCTCGCGTGCCTGGATCATCTCGGCGTCGTCGCCGGAGTAACGCAGGCCCGCGCCACCGGCGAGGGTGACGTACCCCTGGCGGGCCACGTCGTAGTTGTGGCCGGAGTCGGACACCAGGGTCTTCCACGCGTCGTCACCGGCGCGCA
This sequence comes from Corynebacterium sp. AOP40-4SA-5, assembly GCF_052377355.1. NCBI lineage: Bacteria > Bacillati > Actinomycetota > Actinomycetes > Mycobacteriales > Corynebacteriaceae > Corynebacterium > Corynebacterium sp. AOP40-4SA-5. The sequence continues at coordinate 18,176 of NZ_JBQSWS010000006.1, read as the reverse complement.
ACAGGGTGCCGTCCACCGGGTCGGCGAGCAGGTCGATGACATCAGAGAGCACGGGTGCGAGGTCTCCCCTCGGTTGCGGGACTAGTCAGAAACGGGACTGGGAAGCACCGGGTCGGCTACTTCCGGAACCACTCTACAAGAGTCCTGGCCGCGAACCCGGAGCTACCCCGGTCCACCTCGCCACGGACAGACTCGGACCACGACGGGCCCGTGGTGTCGAGCACCGTGCAGGGCACACCGGCGGCGAAACGTCGCAGGAACAGCGGCGCCACCAGGGCCTCCGGCCCGTCGGAGGCCACCGTGACGTCGGCCTCGCGGGTGCTGACCTTCTTCTCCAGGTGCGTCGGCGACGGCAGCGGCCACCACCGTTCACCGACACGGGCGCCACGCAGCGTGACGCGCCGGACGGCCTGGGCGTCGCGCGGGTCACCGCTGACGGCACCGGTGAGCTCCCCGAGCGCCGACTTCGACGCCGTGGTGAGCGCGCCGACGACGACCACGCGGCGCGGCCGGTAGCGCTGGACGCCGTAGGCCACCGCGTCGGCGGCGGCCAGCCGCCGGCACACCTCCGCGCGTTCCGCGGCCCCGCTGAACCCGGGGATCTGCGTGGTCGTGCCGTTGACGTGCTCGATGACGGCCTTCGCCCGCCCGGGGACGGACGCCGGCGGACTGTAGCCGTGCACGGGGACCAGGCCGACGACCTTCTTCGGCCCCTTGAGCTCGGCGAGGGCACGGATCACCGCGGGCACGGTGGCCCCGCCGACGAGCAGGACGTCCGGACGCTCGTCGGTGAGGTCGCCCTCGGCGGCCGCCGGGTCCCAGAACATCTCGACCAGCCCGACCTCGTCCTCACCGTCCGGGTCGTTGACGCTGGTCCCTGCCGAGGCGGTGGCCAGCAGGCCGCCGAACCCCTTGCGCTGCAGCCAACCGCGCCCGTGGGTCTTCACCCGGGTGCCCGGCACGTCGCCGAGCACGGCCTTGGCCTTGCGTCGCCACCACACCGAGGTCGCGGTCGGCGAGGGCACCGCGTCGATGTCACGGGCCATCATGGTCGCCGCTCCGAACACCCGACCGCGGTGCACCGCGTCCTCCACCCGCTTGACCATGGCGACATCGCCACCGTCGGAACCGTTACCGTCGGAACCGCTGACATCGCTGACGTCGAGGTGCACGGAACGCACCTCCGCCGCGGCGTCCTTCCTGGTCACGACCATGGACCGGCCGCCCAACACGATGCCCATGGCGAGGTTGCGCAGGTTCTGGACCGTGGCGGTCCGGGGCACCCGGATCTGGACGGTGTGGCGCTTGGCGCGCACCGGGTGGGCGTCGATCAGCGTGCTGAGCCGGCGGCTGAGCACGGCTCCGGCGGCCCGCCAGCCGTCGTCGCCGAGGCGTGGCTCATCGGCCAGTTCGGCGAGGTCGGTCAACGCGGTGGGTTCAGCGGGCACACGGACCTCCCAGACCCCGTCCGCGGCAAGGTCCGCGGCGAGGTCCGCTGTGGACTTCTCGTCGACCAGCACCCGGCAGTCGACCACGTCGCTGCCGGTCACCGTGGTACCGACGGTGATCTCCGGGGTGGGACGAGGTAGGTTCGGGATCCTCTTCACAGGAGCTTCTCCTCGGTTTCGTGGTCGGTGGCCTGGGTATCACCCGGGGCGGTCCCCAGGTCGGACCGGAGGTCGGCGATCGTGGCGTCCCGCTCGGCGAGCTGGGCGGTGAGCCCCTCGATCCGCAGGGCGGCGTCCCGCTTGCCTGCCAGTCGCTCGGCCCGGGTGCTTCCCGGTGCCGCCGGTTCACGGTCGAAGACCACGAGCACGAGGTAGACCAGCACCAGGCCCGCGAGCAGGGCGGCGATGACGGTGATGAGCAGGTACATGGCAGCCGAGGTTACCCGAGATCCCCGGTGGCCCCGGCCTGCTTCTCCAGGTCCTGGAGCTCCCGGAGCAACCGGGCACGCTTCTCCTCCAGTTCCTCGACCTGCCCCTGGTGGGCGGCCACGCAGTACGCCACGGCCTCCTCCGGGGAGTCGGTGACCAGGAACAGGTCCGGATCACCTTCCGAGATCATGCCCTCGTCGACCAGCCGTGAGGTGATCCAGTCGACCAGGCCGCTCCAGAAGTCGCAGCCGAGCAACACGATCGGGAACTGGCGGACCTTGCCGGTCTGCACCATCACCAGGGCCTCGAAGAGTTCGTCGAGGGTGCCGAATCCGCCCGGCAGGCAGATGAAGGCCTGGGCGTACTTCAGGAACATCATCTTGCGCACGAAGAAGTAGCGGAAGTTCAGGCCCAGGTTCACCCAGGAGTTCAGTCCCTGTTCGTGGGGCAGTTCTATACCCAGCCCCACGGACAGTCCACCACTCTCGGCGGCACCCCGGTTCGGTGCCTCCATCAGCCCCGGACCGCCACCGGTGATCACGGCGTAGCCGGCCTCGTTGAGGCGGCGACCCAGTTCACACCCCGTGGCGTAGTAGGGGTGGTCCTCGGCGACGCGTGCGGAACCCCACACCGTCACTGCCTTGGGGAGCTCGGCCAGCGCCCCGAAGCCCTCCACGAACTCCGACTGGATGCGCATGACCCGCCACGGGTCGGCGTGCAGCCAGTCGGTGTTCGGCTGCTCGTCGAGGAGACGCTGGTCGGTCGTGGACCGCGGGTAGGGGGTGTTCGGGTAGACCCCGTCGATGCCCCGTCGCACCACCGGTCCCTGGAACGTGAACGGCTGGGGATTCTCTCTGCTCACCGTGCTTACCGTGCCTTTCGTGTCAGGTAGTCGATCAACTGGTCACTCACCGTCTCGATCATCTCCACCGGGCAGTTCTCCTGCGGGGTGTGGCACAGTCCGGGGTCGCCCGGCCCGAAGTTCACCGCGGGGATCCCCAGCGAGGAGAACCGGGCGACGTCGGTCCAGCCGTACTTGGCGCGGACGTTGCCACCCGTGGCGTCCACCAGGGCGAGCGCCGCGGGCTGGCTGAGCCCGGGCAGCGCACCCGGCGCGAGGTCGTCGACCTCGACGCTGAAGCCCTCGGCCGGGGCGTCCGGCGTCCCCACGCCGAGGACGTCGAGGGTGTGGGCGAGCGCCTGCTCGCCGGAGCGGTCCGGGGCGAAGCGGAAGTTGACGAACATCCACGCCTCATCGGGGATGGTGTTCGTGGCGACCCCGGACTCCAGGTGGACCACGTTGAGGCCCTCGCGGTAGGTGCAGCCGTCGATGGTGACGTCGCGGGGGGTGTAGTCGCTGATGCGTGCGATGACCCCGCCGAGCCGGTGGGCGGCGTTGTCGCCCAGCCACGCGCGCGCCGAGTGCGCGCGCGTGCCGTGGGCGGTCACCCGCAGCCGCAGCGTCCCCTGGCACCCTGCCTCGATGACCGCGCCGGACGGCTCGCCCAGCAGGGCGACGTCGCCGACCAGCCACTCGGGGTGGGCGGTGACGAGGTGGCCCAGCCCGTTGTAGCGGGTGGCGACCTCCTCCCCCTCGTAGAGCACCAGGGTGAGGTCGTGGGCCAGCTCCGGCGAGCCGGCCAGCGTCGCGAAGGCGTGCAGGTAGACCGCGTCGCCGGACTTCATGTCCACCGAGCCGAGCCCGTGGATGGCGTCGCGGCCCTCCCCGTCCGCCCGGCGCACCGAGGGGACGTTGTCCGCCACCGGGACGGTGTCGATGTGCCCGGCCAGGATGACGCGGGTGGGCAGGCCCCGGTTCGTCCGTGCGACCAGGGTGTTGCCGTTGCGGTCCACGGTGACGTGGTCGTGTTGGGCGGCGAGTTCGCCCAGCACCCGCTCCAGCGCGTCGGCGATGTCCTTCTCCTCGTGGGAGACGCTGGGGATGTCGACGAGCGCCCGGGTCAGCTCCACCGGGGAGCCGGTCAGGCCGGACAGGGTCAGTTCGGTGGGATGGTCGTTGACGGGGGGAGTCGAATTGTTCATCGTGCCCTCACTCTAACGACCTGTGCCGGAAACCGCCTGCCCAGTGTGCGAGAATTTGAACCTATGAGTACACAGCACGCCGGTTCCCCCGCCGGCCAACCCTCCGATCCGCAGGGGGCCGACCCGGCCGAGGCCGGAAACAGGGATCTCGGGCACAGCCTGAAGGTCCGGCACCTCACGATGATGGGACTGGGCTCCGCCGTCGGCGCCGGTCTCTTCCTCGGCACCGGGGTGGGCATCAAGGCGGCCGGGCCGGCCGTCCTGCTGTCCTACATCGTCGCCGGCATCATCGTGGTGTTCGTGATGCGCATGCTCGGCGAGCTCGCCGCGGCACGTCCGGCCTCGGGCACCTTCGCCACCTACGCGAAGATGGCCCTCGGCCCCTGGGCGGGGTTCTCCACCGGCTGGTTGTACTGGTTCATGCTCATCATGGTGATGGGCACCGAGATCACCGGTGCCGGGGCGATCATGGGCAACTGGTTCGGCGTGGACGGCTGGATCCCCGGGCTGATCTGCGTGGTGCTGTTCACCGTGATCAACCTGGCCTCGGTGCGTGGCTTCGGTGAGTTCGAGTACTGGTTCTCCTTCGTCAAGGTCGCCGTCATCGTCTTCTTCCTGGTCGTCGGCGCGCTGCTGATCTTCGGCCTGCTGCCCGGCCACGAGGCGGTGGGCGTCGACAACTTCACGCCCTTCGCCCCCTACGGCATCTCCGGCATCGCCGCCGGTCTGCTCGCCGTCGCCTTCGCTTTCGGCGGTATCGAGATCGTGACGATCGCCGCCGCGGAGTCGGAGAAGCCCAGCGAGGCGATCACCGCCGCGGTGCGTGCCGTGGTGTGGCGCATCTCGGTGTTCTACCTGGGTTCGATCCTGGTGATCGTCGCCCTGCTGAACGTCTCCACCCTCGACGAGGCCGACAGTGCCGCGGACTCCCCGTTCACCCGGGTGCTGGCCATGGCGGACGTCCCCGGCGTGGTCGGGTTCATGGAGGCGATCATCGTGCTGGCGCTGCTGTCGGCGTTCAACGCGCAGATCTACGCCACCTCCCGGCTGACCTTCTCCTTCGCCCACCAGGGCAATGCCCCGAAGATGTTCCGGAAGGTCTCCGCGCAGAAGGTGCCGACCGCCGCGGTGGTCTGCTCCCTGGTCTTCGCCTTCGTCTCCGTCGGCCTGCAGGTCTGGGGCCCGGACAACCTGATCAACATCCTGTTCAACGCCGTGGGCGGTTGCCTGCTGGTGATCTGGTTCATCATCGTGCTCAGCGAGCTGCGGCTGCGACCGCAGCTGGAGGCCGAGGGCAGCCTGAAGGTGCGAATGTGGGCCTGGCCCGTGCTGCCGATCATCACGCTGGTGGCCCTGGTCGGCCTGGCGGTGCTGATGCTCTTCGACGAGACCGCCCGCGACCAGGTGGTCACCGTGGCCATCGCGTTCACCGCGGTCAGCCTGCTGGGGCTCTACGTCACCCGCCACCACGCGCGCACGGAGGCCAGGGAGGCTGAGGAAGCCACCGCCGGCGCCTAGCAGCACACCGGGTACCGGCCGTGCGCCCACCCGGGTCCGGGTAGACTGACTCACCATGACTGCCGCTTACGGAACCGGAATCGCGACACTGACCGCAGACGACACCGTCCTGGACGTGTGGTACCCCGAGTTCGGCCTCGGGGCCGCACCGGGTGCCCCCCTGGACCTGACCCACCTCGAGGGCGAGGACGCCGACCGCGGCGTCCGGCGCACCGTGGTCTCCACCGTCATCGACGACCTGGACGCCACCCCCACCGACACCGCCGACGTCTACCTGCGTCTGCACCTGATCTCCGGACGTGAGATCCGCCCGCACGGCTGCAACCTGGAGGGCATCTTCGGCAAGCTCGCCAACGTGGTGTGGACGAACTTCGGCCCCTGCGCCGTCGACGGCTTCGAGGCCACCCGCGCCCGCCTGAGCCGCCACGGCCGGGTCACCGTGCTGTCCGTGGACAAGTTCCCGCGCATGGTCGACTACGTGGTGCCGTCCGGGGTGCGCATCGGCGACGCCGACCGTGTCCGCCTCGGCGCCCACCTCGCCGAGGGCACCACCGTGATGCACGAGGGCTTCGTGAACTTCAACGCCGGCACCCTGGGCTCCTCGATGGTCGAGGGCCGTGTCTCCGGCGGCGTCGTCGTCGGCGACGGCTCCGACGTGGGCGGCGGCGCCTCGATCATGGGCACCCTGTCCGGCGGCGGCAAGGCCGTGATCTCCGTGGGTGAGCGCTGCCTGCTCGGCGCCAACTCCGGGCTGGGCATCTCCCTCGGCGACGACTGCGTGGTCGAGGCCGGCCTGTACATGACCTTCGGCACCAAGGCCGTGGTCTCCGGCGACGTCGCCTGCGCCCTCGGCGTCGAGGACGGCGCCACCGTGAAGGCCTCCGAACTCTCCGGTGTCTCCAACGTGCTCTTCCGCCGCAACTCCGTGTCCGGCGCGGTCGAGGCCGTGGCCCGTCGCAGCGGTTCGGTGGAGCTCAACGAGGACCTCCACAAGAACTAGACCGGGGGCGCACGCCCACTCTCCTCCCTCTCCCCGCTCTCCTCCCTCCTCCAGGGCCGTCGGCGGCCCGGAAAGCTCTCCTCTCCCCATGGGACTCCCCGCAGCCTCACCTGCCCTCCTGCTCCCCACCCTCACCCGCCCCCGATGAGCGCGGCGGCCACCGTCCTGCGGCTGAGCACCCGCGGGCTCCGCGCACACCTCGGTCGCCTGGCGCTCACGGTGCTGGCGGTGGTGCTCTCCACCGCCTTCATCTCCGGCACCGCCGTGCTGTCCGGGGTGCTCGACGACTCCGTCGACCGCCTGCTCTCCCCCGGCCACGGCCGCGCCGAGGTCGTGGTGCTGCCCGGCGACGGTCACCTCGTCCTGCCCGACGACATCCCCGACCGCCTGCAGGACGACCCGCTGGTCGACCGGCTCACCGTGCTGGACCGGCGCAGCGTGGTGCTCACCCGCGGCGGCGCGGACAACGGGACGACCGTCGACACCGGCGGCGTCCCGGTGCGCCCGGGCCCCTGGCACGACGCGTCCACCGCCCTGGACCCGGACACCCGGATCGTCGAGGGCACGGAACCCGCCCCCGGCGAGGTCGCCCTCGGTGCCGACGTCGCCGCCACCGCCGGGCTCGACGTCGGTGACGAACTCACCGTCAGCCACGCCGCCGGCGACCTGCAGGTCACCGTCGCCGGGCTCTACCACGGCGACGGTGACGGCGGCGGCGCAGACGGTGCCGTCCGCCTAGCCCTCAACGAGGACGACTACCGCAGCGAACTCGCCGCCGACGGACTCCCGGGCCTCGGCCTCACCGTCGCCGGGGGCAGGTCCGCCGGCGACGTCGCCGAGAAGCTGGACGGGGAGCTCTCCGGCCAGGACGACTCTCCCTCGGTGCGCACCGCCGAGGCCCTGGCCGCCCAGGAACGCTCGCCCGCCACGTCCGGCCTGGCGTTCCTGCGCTACACCCTGGCGGTGTTCGGTGCACTGGCCCTGGTCGTCGGCATGTTCATCATCGCCAACACCTTCGCGATGACCGTCGGTCAACGCCTACGCGACTTCGCTCTGCTGCGCGGCCTGGGCATGTCGCGGATGCAGGTCGGCGTCTCGGTGCTCGCCGAGGCCGTCGTGATCGGCGTGCTCGGCTCCGTGCTCGGCGTGCTGGCCGGCGCCGGCGCGGTCGTCGCCGGGCTCTGGGCGACCGCGAAAGTGACCTCCGGACTGCCGCTGCCCGAGCCTGCCGAGGTCGCGTCCTCACCGGGTGCCGCGACGGCCCTGGTGCCGTTGGTGCTGGGTACGGTCACCACCGTGGTCTCCGCGTGGGGACCTGCCCGACGTGCCGCGGTCGCCTCCCCCACCGTCGCCGACGCGCAGGACGCCGCGACGCCGCTGGTCCGGCGCACCGTCGTCGGCGGCGTCCTCGCCGTGCTCGGTGCCGCGGCGACGGTGCTGGCCGTGCTTACCGGGGACGGGGACTGGGACTGGGGCACCAGCGTGCGCGGCGGCCTCTGCGCGGCGGGGCTCCTGGCCGTGCTGCTGGGCACCTACCTGCTCTCCCCGGGGGTCTCGACCGTGGTCGTCCCGGTGCTGGGACACTGCCTCGTGGGGGTACTCGACCTGGTCCCGGGGCGTCCTTTCCGCGCCCCCGGCGGACTCGCGGTCCGCAACGCCGGACGCACCCCGCGCCGCACCGCCGGCACCGCCTTCGCCCTCACCCTGGGCCTGTGCCTGGTGACGGTGACCGGGATGACCGGGGCGTCCACCGCGGCGTCGATGCGTGAGGTCATCGACACCGAGGTCACCGCCGACCGGGTCGTCGCCGCCCCGGGCGGGGCCGTCGACGTCCCCGTGCCCGGAGAGGCGGTGAGCGCGGTCCGCGACACCGACGGGGTGGGCTCCACCTTCACCGTGGCCAAGGCATTGGCCACGGTCGGCGACCCGTCGCAGCACGACGGCGGCACCCTCCCCCTGGTCACCGTGAGCAACGGCGACCCCGCCGGCGTCCTGGACGTCGGCGGGGTCCACGGCGACCTCGACCTGGGCCGCGAGGACGGTGTCACGATGTCGGCGTCCTACGCCGCCGACAACGGCTGGCAGGTCGGTGACATGGTGCCGGTCGCCGCGCCCGGGCAAGGCCGCTCGGTGACCATGCCGCTCAAGGGCACCTACGAGGGGTCCCGGGTGCTCGGCGACGTCGTCGTCGGGGCGAGCGCCTACTGGCGGCTCGCACCGGGCGCGCAGGGACGCGGCGGTCACCGCGTCCTCGCCCTCTTCGTCGCCGGCGACGGCTCGACCGGTCCCGACGAGCTGGACACCCGGCTCGCCACGACCCTGGCCACCACCCCGGCCACCGACGTCCTCACCCCGGACGAGTACGCCGGCGAACAGTCCCAGCTGATCGACCGGGTGATCATGGCCGTCTACGCCCTGCTCGCCCTCGCCGTCGCGGTGGCGGTGCTCGGTGTGGTCAACACCCTGGCGTTGTCCGTGGTGGAACGTCGCGCCGAGATCGGTGTGCTGCGGGCCGTGGGGGTCACCCGTGGGCAGGTCCGGCGCATGGTGGTCGTCGAGTCGCTGCAGACCACCCTCTACGGGGCGGTGCCGGGCGTGCTGCTCGGGCTGGGTGCCGGGTGGGCGGTGCTCACCGTGCTCTCGGACGTGGGACTGTCGGTGCTCAGCGTGCCCTGGGGCCTGCTGGGGGCCGTCCTCGGCGGGTCCGTGGTGCTCGGCGTCTGCGCCGCCGTAGCCCCGGCCGTGCGCGCGGCCCGGGTGCCACCGCTGGACGCCGTCGAACCGCGGTAGGAGCCGTCGGCACGACCTGTCGAGGCAGCAACCCCGCAGGCTGGTCGGACCAGCCTGCGGGGTTGCTGCCTGAAAGCGGGTGCTGCCGCCTGGGCGGTCTACTCCGCCTGCCCGGCGAGGCGACGCGCGGCGGTGACGATCTGCTCGTCGGTGGCGGTCAGCCCGATACGCACGTGCTCGGCGCCGGAGGGACCGTAGAACTCGCCCGGGGCGACCAGGATGCCGAGCCCGGCGAGCCGGTCCACGGTCTCGCGGCACGGTCGGCCTTCGGTGGCCCAAAGGTACAGGCCGGCCTCGGAGTGGTCGATGCGCAGCCCGGCGACCTCGACCGCTGCGGACAGCAGTTCGCGACGCTTGCGGTAGCGCTCCTTCTGCAGGATCTCCTGGCCGTCGTCCTCGAAGGCTGCCACGCTGGCGGCCTGGATCGGGCCGGGCATCATCAGCCCGGCGTTCTTGCGCACGCTGAGCAGCTCGGCGATCAGGTCACGGTCGCCGGCGAGGAACCCGGAGCGGTAGGACGCCAGGTTCGAGGTCTTCGACAACGAGTGCACCGCGATGAGGTTGGTGTGGTCACCGTCGCAGACACGCGGATCCAGCACGGAGACCGGCGCACCATCGTCTCCGGACTCGGCACTGTTCCAGCCGAGGCCGAGGTAGCACTCGTCGGACACCACGACCACGTCGCGTTCACGGGCGAACTCCACGACCTTGCGCAGGTGCTCGACACCGAGCACCTTGCCGTGCGGGTTGGCCGGGGAGTTGATGAAGATCATCGCCGGGGCCTGCGGGCCCAGCGCCACGAGCGAGTCGCTGCGCAGCACCTCGGCACCGGCCAGCTTCGCGCCGACCTCGTAGGTCGGGTAGGCCAGCTCCGGGATGACCACGGTCTGCCCGGGTGTGACACCCAGCAGGAACGGCAGCCAGGCGATGGCCTCCTTGGTGCCCACCACGGGCAGGACGGCATCCTCCCCGACACCGGCGACGCCGAAGCGCCGGCCCAGGGACGCGACGATCGCCGCGCGCAGCGCCGGGGTGCCGACGGTCTGCGGGTACCCCGGTGCCCCGGCACTCTCCGCCAGGGCCAGCTGGATCGACGGGGCGACCTCGTCCACCGGGGTGCCCACCGACAGGTCGACCATGCCGTCGGGGTACGCCGCGGCGGTGGCTTTGGCGTCGGCCAGCGAGTCCCAGGGAAAATCCGGGAGTTCTGCGGAGAGCGTTCGGCGGGTGCTGCGCGGCATGCGGTTTCCTCTGGCTGTGGTGGTGGTTTCTGCTTGTCCGGTGCTAGTCCTGGTTCTGCGGCGGGAGGTTCGTGATGCCCTCCACGTCGAAGTCCTGCGGGCCGAGCTTGGCGGCTCCGCCCGGGTCACCCAGGTCGTCGAAGAAGGCGACGTTGTAGTCGATGTAGTCCTCCCACTCGTCCGGCAGGTCGTCTTCGTAGAAGATCGCCTCGGTCGGGCACACCGGTTCGCAGGCGCCGCAGTCCACACATTCGTCGGGGTGGATGTACAGCGAACGCTTGCCCTCGTAGATGCAGTCGACGGGGCATTCTTCCACGCACGCCCGGTCCATCACATCCACACACGGCTGCGCGATCACGTAGGTCATCTCGTTGTCACCTTCTGGAGTTCGTCACTGTCAAGGATTCTCGGGGTCTTGTCTCTTGGTCTAGCTCGGTGGGTCCCGGAGTCACCGGGTCCCGGTGGCCCGCACCTGTGAGGTGTGCGCACCGCAGTCGTGGCTGCTGCACAGCCGTTCGTCGAAAGTGATCATCTCACTTCAACCGCAGTAATGCCCAACCACCCCCGGCCGCCCCCAGTGCGAGCAGCAGGACCGCCCACACGGTACCGCCGAGGGGCGTGTCTCCGCCGGTCCCCGGGAGCACCGGCCAGAACAGCAGGACGCTGTACGTCGCCAGCCACACCCACAACGGTGTCGCGGCGACCCGACGGTTGTCGGTCCACAGCATAGCCGTCCTGACCAGCACGAAGTTGAACCACGGTGCGGCGACGACCGGCCAGGGGAACGGGACCGAGACCTCACCGACGGTGATCCTCGACCCCAGGTACAGCGCCGACAACAGGGTGGCGACGACCGCGCCGACGCACAGCCAGACGATCCCCGCCACCCGTTCGGAGCGTGAGGTGTCACGACGGACCTGCGAGCGCTCCGGGTCTCCCCAGTGCGGCTCGGCGGTGCGGGACGTGTCCGTCCCGTCCTGTGCGCCCATCGCTCTCACCTCCCTTCGGCAAATAGACAGTCTAGTCTGTCCACTGTCTCCTGCGAAACACCGCCCCGCGCCGGAAATTCCCGGGCGAGGGTGTAGCTCTCGGTGTCCAGCAGCGGCTGGGCGATGAGGTTCGACAGGCAGTAGGCGACCGTCCCCGCATGACCTGCACGCCCAATGCGGGGCCGGTCGTTGACGTCGCTGACGGAACCGTCGGCGACCCAGATCTGCGTGGCGTGGGCCGCCATGGCCCGACGCTTCGCCGCCAGGTCCTCCCCGCTGCCCTCGACCCTCGCGTCCACCACGCGGGCCGGGACGGTGGCCAGCTCCCCGGGCTCGGGACGCCGCCAACCCTGCGGCGGCTCACCCTGGGAGTCGAGGTCGCGCAGGCCCTCCTCGACCCGCTCACGTTCCTGGGCGGTCCAGTAGATCCGCGACGGCACCCACCTGCCGCCGTGAGCGTCCTGAGCGTCCTGAGCCGCCTGGTCGGCAGCGGTGTGGGTGATCTCGTGGGCACGGATGTGGTCGGGGTGGCCGTAGCCACCGTCCGGGCCGTAGGTGACGACCACGTGGGGACGCAGCTCGTCGAAGATCTCGGCGAGCTGGTCGACGGCCGTCTGCCCGGAGTTGACGAATGCACACGGGTGCTCCGCGGCCGGGGTTCCGACCATGCCGGAGTCACGCCAGCGCCCCGGGCCGCCGAGGAACCGGGGGCGTCCGAGCCCCAGTTCACCGAGGGCCCGCTGGAGTTCGGCGATGCGGTATCCGCCAAGGATGTCGTAGCCGTCGGCGACGATGTCGGCGTACTTCTCGCCGATCACCTCGCCCTCCTCCCCCAAGGTGCAGGTCACCACGGAAACGTCGGCGCCACGGCGCACCCAGTTAGCCAACGCCAGGCCACCCCAGATGGATTCGTCGTCGGGGTGGGCGTGGACGGCGAGCACGCGCAGTCCGGCGAGATCGCCGTCCCCGCGCGCTTCTTCGGTTGTCACGTCAGTCATCGTCTGCCTCATTCGTGGTGTCCGCCTCGTCGTCGGAGGCGGCGTCGGACTGCTGGCTGGCGCGGAACCACTCCGGGATGCTCACGAAGAGGCCGGTGCTCTGCCCGACCGGCCAGTCCGCGACGCGGCCTGCGGGACCGGCCAGCTCGGCCGCGCGGCCCACGACCACGGAGTCGCCCATCAACGGCAGCGAGAGCGCCAGGTTGGAGAGGTACCCGGAGACCTGGGTGTCCGAACCGTCGTCCAGCAGCGTGTCGAGTTCGGGGTCGCAGATCCCGGAGACGTTCGACGCCCGGGCGGTCAGCTCGCTGTCGCCGGGGGCCGGGCTGGTGGTCGTCGGTTCGGAGGTCTCAGAAGACTCAGAGGACTCAGAGGAGTCGGTGGCAGCCGGGTCCTCCGTGCTCTCCGGGGTCTCCGGGGATTCCGGCAGCTCGGACTCGGTGGGCAGGGAGCGCGACGGCGACATCACGGGTCGGTCGGCGTCGTCGCAGGCGAAGGAGCTGCGCAGGTCGGTGCGCGAGCGGTCCCGGTCCTGCCACACCAGCACCGCATCGACCTCGCCGCGTGGAAGGAAGGCGGAGTACAGGTCGGACGCGGACGGGGTGACCACCGTCGCGGGAATGCCCGCGGAGGTCAGCTGGTCGGCGACCCGGCGGGCGGCCTCGACGGCCTCGTCGTCCAGGGTGTCCGCGGCGATGCGCAGCGGGTCGGCGTCGCTCGCCCCGACGGCCTCCGCCGCGTCGACGTCGCCGGCGCCTCCGCCGTACGCGCCGATGACCCCGGCGGGTGCCGTGGCGTCCGGCGCGCCGGTGACCAGGCGTGAGACCTGGTCGGCGTCGATGCTGCCCAGCAGCGCGCGCCGCGCCGCGGCGGACTCGAGGCGACCGGAGGCCACGTTGGGCACCAGGTCGAGCCGGGTGTCCAGGTCCACGGTCCTGGCGCCCACCGTCGGCACGGAGTCCACGGACTCGGAGGTCACCGCCCCGCTACGGGTCGTCAGCATCTGGTACTGCCCCGCGCGCAGCATCTGCGTGGAGGTGTTCAGGTCGGCCGACTCGGAGAAGACCACCCGGTCGGTGCGTGCCGGGGACCCGCCCCAGTAACGGGTGTTGCGCTCCAGGACCAGGTTGCCGCGCGAGGGGTCGAACTGGCGCACGGTGTACACCCCGCCGGACGCCGCGGGCAACGATCCCAGCAAGGTGGTGAAGTTGCGGCCCTCGGCCCCGTAGATGTGGCTGGGCAGCAGGTGTGCGAACAGTTCGCGCCAGTCCTGCTGCGGACGGGTGAAGGACACCGTCACCGTGCTGCCGCCGGCGGACACGGCGACGTCGTCGACGTCCCCGTACCCGGCGGTGTCGGTGGTCCCCGGCATGGTCACGACCTGCTGCCACAGGTAGTGGAAGTCCGTGCCGCTGATGGGCGTGCCGTCGGACCACTGGGCCTCGCTGGCCAGGGTGTAGCGCACCTCGGTGGGTGCGTCCTCCTCGCCGGCCGTGACCTCGGCCGCGTCGAGCAGGTCGGTGTTGAGCACGGTGCGGTCGCCGTCCTCGCCGACGGTGAAGGCGCTCGGCAGGGTGAGGTCGGCGACCGTCGATGTCAGCATCGACCGCGACCCGACCAGGTGCGGGTTCAGGTCCGCGGGGATGCGGTCCACGCCCACGGTGATGGTGCGCAGTTCCTCGGGCACGGAGGACGCCCCGGTGTCGCCGTCTCCCCCGCCGTCGGCGGCGTCGCCGGCCTCGGGGTCGGGGTCGTTGGCTTCCTCGACCGTCGGCGCGTCACCGGGGTTCGCCTGACAGGCGGACAGGACGAGACCGCAGGCCGCGAGGGCAGCTACGACCGACGGAAGCCGCCGCCGGGGACGACTGATCTTGTTCACCTGGCGACGGCTCCTCATGTACGTGGCTGCGACTGTGCCGGAACGGCCTACTTGTTGCGGGCCTTCATGCGCGACAGCGCACGGGCACGCTCGGTGGCGCCGAGGATGACCTTGCGCACGCGGATGTTCTCCGGGGTGACCTCCACGCACTCGTCGCCGCCACAGAACTCCATGGCCTCGTCGAGGGTGAGGTTGCGCGCCTTGGCGAGCGTCACGGTGGCGTCCGCGGTGGCGGAACGCATGTTCGTGAGCTTCTTCTCCTTGGTGATGTTGATGTCCATGTCCTCGTCGCGGTTGTTCTGCCCGACGACCATGCCCTCGTAGGTCTGGGTGCCGGGCTCGACGAAGAACTCACCACGGTCGCCGAGCTGGGTCAGCGCGTAGGCGGTGATCTGACCGGTGCGGTCGGAGACCAGGGAGCCGTTGGGACGGTCCTTGATCTCGCCGGCCCAACCCTCGTAGCCGGCCGAGTAGTGGTTGGCGATGCCGGTGCCGCGGGTCTCGGTCATGAAGATGGTGCGGAAACCGATCAGACCACGGGACGGGACGGTGAAGTTCATCCGGATCCAGCCGGTACCGGTGTTGTCCATGCCCTCCATGCGGCCCTTGCGGGCGGCCATGAGCTGGGTCACGGCACCGAGGTGCTCCTCGGGCACGTCGATGATCATGTGCTCGTAGGGTTCCTGGAGCTTGCCGTCCACGGTCCGGGTGACCACCTGGGGCTTGCCCACGGTCAGCTCGAAACCTTCGCGGCGCATGGTCTCCACCAGGACGGACAGGGCCATCTCGCCACGGCCCTGAACCTCCCAGGCGTCGGGACGCTCGGTGGGCAGCACGCGGATGGAGACGTTACCGATGAGCTCCTGGTTCAGACGGGCCTTGACGACGCGGGCGGTGAGCTTGTCGCCGCCGCCACGGCCGGCCATCGGGGAGGTGTTGACACCGATGGTCATCGAGATCGCGGGCTCGTCCACGGTGATGCGCGGCAGGGCGACCGGGTGCTCGGGGTCGGCGAGGGTGTCGCCGATCATGATGTCCTCGATGCCGGAGATCGCGGCGATGTCGCCGGCGATGACCTCCTCGGCGGGGACGCGCGAGACGCCGACGGTGCGCAGCAGCTCGGCGATCTTGGCGGTCTTGGTGTGCTCGACGCCGTCGGCGTCGTAGTGGATCCAGGCGACCTGCTGACCCTTGCGGATCGTGCCGGCGAAGACACGGATCAGGCCGATGCGGCCCAGGAAGGAGCTGGAGTCCAGGTTCGTGACGTGGGCCTGCAGCGGGGCCTCGATGTCTGCGGACGGCTCCGGGAGCACGTCGTAGAGGACGTCGAAGAGGGCCTGCAGGTCCTCGGCCTCCGGCACGTTGCCGTTGCCGGGGTTCTCGGTGGAGGCCTTGCCGGCGCGGCCGGAGGCGTAGAGCACGGGCAGGTCGAGGAGGGTCTCGGCGGCGGCCGCGGCCTCCTCGTCGTCCAGTGCGGAGGCGAGCTCGAGCAGGAGGTCCTGCGCCTCGGTGACGACCTCGTCGATCCGGGCGTCCGGACGGTCGGTCTTGTTCACGCAGATCATGACCGGCATCTTGGCCTCGAGGGCCTTGCCGAGCACGAAACGGGTCTGGGGCAGCGGGCCCTCAGAGGCGTCGATCAGCAGGACGACACCGTCGACCATGGACAGGGCACGCTCGACCTCGCCACCGAAGTCGGCGTGGCCGGGGGTGTCGATGACGTTGATGACCAGGTCACCGCCGTCCTTACCCAGGCCGGCACGGCGGATCGCCGTGTTCTTGGCCAGGATGGTGATGCCCTTCTCCTTCTCCAGGTCCCCCGAATCCATGACACGGTCCTCGACCTCGCCGTGGGCATCGAAGACCCCGGACTGACGCAGCATGGCGTCGACGAGGGTGGTCTTGCCGTGGTCAACGTGGGCGACGATGGCGACATTGCGGAATTCAGTCAGTGACACAGATCCTTCAGCTTCCTAATTGAGAATGAGTCGAGGTCGGCGGGCCCGGAGGACGACTCGGGGTTCAACGACGGTCCAGGGTACTCGACAGCACCCTGTTTTCTCTCATCGAGACTATCGTGTGCTGCTCTCCGGCGCGCGGTGAACGCCTATCGCTGCTATGGTAGGCAAAACCGACACTTGGTCCGGCCTGTTACGCATGTTACGGTTGGGACTCATGTGACGTTTGATGTTCCCGGCGACCGCAGCGTACGGGGCACCATTCCAGACCACCGAGAGGCTGACAGTGCTACCCCAGCTACCCCAGCTCACCCAGCTCACCCGCCCCGCCCGCCCGGCCCGGGCAGGACGCACCAATCGCGCCGGACGCCCCACGCGCCGCGTGGCGCGCACCGTCGTCGCCGTCCTGACCGCCGCCGCGGCGTCCGCCGGCATGTCGCTCGCCGCCGCCCCGGCGGCGCAGGCCGCCCCCACGATCCCGGGACTGCCCGGGCTCCCGGCCATGCCGGACCTGCCGCTCGACAACCTCGGCCGGCCCACCCCCGAACTCCTGGCGCAGATCGAGGACGTCGCCAACCGGCCCGAGATCCCCGAAGAGGTCTCCGGTGTCCTCAAGCGCGTCGTCAGCTTCTTCCGCGGCGACGGTGAACCCGGTGTGGGCCTGCCCGAGGACGCCCCCGGCTTCACCCAGTTCGGCTGGCCGACACTCGCCCAGAACTGCATCGGCGGCGACAGCAACGCCGTCGGCCTGGCCATGGGCGTGCCCGGCCCCGCGGAGCTGCCCCTCCCCGGCGTCCCCGCCGGACAGATCTCCTTCGTCTTCACCGCCCTGGGCACCGGACCCGTCGCCGAGCACCAGAACGACGGCATGCGCGTGCACTGGGTCAACATCGACAACGGCCGCGTGGGCCAGACCCCCCTCGGCTTCGGCGGGATCAACCCCGACGGCCCCGCCACCATCAACGGCCTGGCGGACACCGGCCCCGGCAACGTCCTCACCCTGCTCGAGGGCGGCGTGACCACCGACGAGGAGGGCGCCCAGGGCAACTGCACCTTCCTGCCCACCGCCGGTATCTTCAACGTCCGCTGACCCACCACCGGCCACCCCCGGAGCCGAGATGAGCGACCTGCACCCGCCCAAGGTCGAGACCTTCGACCTCGTCAACGACACCAACACCGACCCCAAGGGCTTCCTGCGCGCCGTGGACCACTGGTCGCGGACCGACGGCATGCTGTACATGGCCCGTCCCGCCGACCACCCCCGCTTCGGTTACCTCGAGAGCTGGCTCATCCCGGAGCTCGACCTGCGGGTCAACCGATTCCACTTCCGGAAGGGCGAGGGCGGACGCTTCGACGGCCAGGACCTCTACGTCGACATCGCCCTGGTCGAGGACGCCGGCGACACCTGGCACACCACCGACCTCTACGTCGACCTGGTGACCTACGCCGGACGCAAATGGGAGGTGCTCGACCTCGAGGAGCTCGGCGACGCCCTGCTCGCCGGGTACGTCGACGCCGCCGCGGCGTCCCGCGCACTGCACTCCTCGCAACGCCTCATCAACGGCATGCTCGACGCCGGCGGCGTGGAAGCGTGGCTCGACGGGGTGGGTTTTCCCCTCCACTGGGCCACTGACGTGCAGCTCGCCGCCCCCTGCGACAGCGCTACGTGAACTTGCACTGACGCTCCAGCAGCCTGACAGCTTCCCCCAAGAACGCAGTCGTAGATTGATGTCAGTGCCACCGAGAAGGTGGCCGAGCGACACGGACCCCACCGGAAGGACACCTCGTATACGGCAGCTGAGCATTCTCCTCTTGAAACGTCAGCAGTGCACCCCCGGCCCTTTCGGTCCGGGGGTCCACTGTGTCCGGGGCCGGGTGCTCGT
>NZ_JBQSWS010000005.1:0-185915 GCF_052377355.1 Corynebacterium sp. AOP40-4SA-5 | reverse complement strand
GCCCCGTGTACTCGCGCCAGTGCGTGGCGAGCAGTTCGTCGTCGATGAGGGTGTTCTTGCCGGCGCGCACGCCGAGCACACCCATCAGCAGGGCGATGACCACCAGGGCCACGAGGATTCCCGTCCAGTCGCCGGTGTGCCCGTGCACCAGGCCGATCACGAACGGGCCGATGCCGGCGATGAAGTAACCCATCGGCTGCACGAACCCGGACAGCCTGGCGGTGACCAGAGAGGACCGGCTGCGCGCCGTGATCAGCGCGATCGCCGTCGGGAAGCAGAACCCGCCCAGACCCAGCAGCCCGGCCCACAGCAGCGGCGCGGCCGTCGGCGCGAGCAGCACGCCCAGGTACCCGCCGGCGGAGAGCAGGGCGAACACCAGCGGGAACGGTGCGAGGCTACGGGCCCGGTCGATGACGGTGGGCATCACGATGCCACCGAGGATGTTGAAGGCGCCGATCATCGCCAGCGCCACACTGCCCACGTCACGCGACACCCCGGAGTCCACGTAGATCTGCGGCAGCCAACCCATCTGCAGGTAGGCGTTCATCGCCTGTACGCCGAAGAACAGGGTGAGGAACACCGCCGTCGGCGACCGCCACAGCGAGGTGCGCGTCAGGCGCTCGACCTCCTCCTCCGTCGGCTGCGGCAGCGCCGAGGGGATCGTGTCGGACGGCGCGGACGCCGCGTCCGGTGCGTCCTGCTTCTTCGTCGCGCCGGGGAAGTCCGAGCCGGTGCGCAGGGCGACGACCACCCACACCAGCACCTGCGCCATGCACAGGAAAGCCCACACGAACAGCGCCCAACGCCAGGCGTCGTCCCCGTCGAACCACAGCGCCGACAGCGGCCCCACCGCGCCGGACACCCCGAGCAGGGCACTGTAGACGGTCATCAACGCCACCGTGCGGCGTCCGCCGTAGTTCTTCGCCCACGCCGGGATCAGCACGTTGCCCAGCGCGATGCCCGCCACGACCAGGCCGGTCAGGGTGATGAACACGGCCATGGAGCCGACCCACGGGCGTGCCACCAGGCCGACCAGGGAGACGACCATGCCGACGAGGATGGTGCGGCTCAGGCCCATGCGTCGGGCCAACGGGACGGCGCACAGGCCCATCACGCCGAAGAGCACCCCGGGCAGGGCGGTGATCAGCCCGGCGTACGAGCTGGAGGTGCCGTAGGCGTCGAGCACGTCGGAGAGCACCGGGCCGAGCGAGGCGATGCCGGCACGCAGGTTCACCGCGGCGACGGCCACGGCGACGAACGCCAGCACCACCGGGATCACCGGCCCGCCGGGCAGCCTGCCGCGCCTCTGCGTCCGGTCACCACCCTGCCTGTCGTCCGCCACCGTCGAAAACCTCCTGCTCAAGAACTGCGCGCTGATACCCGACGAACCATAAGCGCCCGTCAGAACCCCTGCAAACCTACTCCCCACCCGCCGCGCGCAGGACACCGGGCACGTGTAGACGCACCTGCCCTGCCTTCTACCGTGCCGCGTCGTCCCCGGTCAAGGGTTCGCCACGCATCGTGGCGAAGGGTGTCGGACCCCGCGGGCGGCACCCTACGGTTCCGGGGCATGACAAGCACACACGACACCAACAGCACCCCATCCATCGCGATCATCGGCGCGGGCCTCGCCGGCGTCAACGCCGCCCTGGCCTTCCACCGCGAGGGCTGGGCGGTGGACCTCTACAGCAACCGCACCCGCTCCGAGCTGCGCGACGAGGTGCCGGCCACCGGTACCGCGATCCTCTTCGGCGCTTCGCGCACCCCCGACCGCACCATCACGACCGACCGCTACGCCGGTACCGCCGGCGATCCCGCCACCGATGCCGCCGCCCACTTCAGCGCGAGTTCCGTCGGCATCGCCGGGGCGCCGCCCGAGGCGTCCTTCACCGCCGGGTTCACCTACGAGGCGCAGTCGGTAGACCCCCGCCTGCGCGCCGACGACCGGCTCGGCGAATTCCTCGCCGAGGCGAACGAACGCAGCCGCTTCATCGTCGAGGACGTCACCGCCGACTCGTTGGACGCCGTGGCCGCCGACCACGACCTCACGTTCGTGGCCACGGGCAAGGCCGGGCTCGCCGATATCTTCGACACCGACGCCGACCGCACCCCCTACGACTCCGCCCAGCGCTACCTGCTCACCGTCGCCGCCCTGGGCCTGCCGGCCGACCACGTCTTCGCCGGACGCGGCAGCACGGTGCCCGGCGGTCTGCTCTCGCTGCACGAGGAGGGCGAGGTGTTCGTGGGCCCGCAACTGCACAAGGACGGGGAACCAGACACCTGGGTCATCCTCGCCTGGGCGCGCCCCGGCACCGCCACCGAGGAGGCGTTCCGCTCGGCGGTGGACGCGGACACGGCCCTGGACGTCCTGCAGGACCTGCACCACCGCGTGTTCCCGGACGTCGCCGACGACCTCGACTCCCTGCGTCCGCTGGACTCCGACCCGCACTCCTGGCTGAAGGGCGCGGTGACCCCGCGGGTGCGTCGCCCCACCGCCCACACGTCCGGCGGCCACCTGGTGGCGACCCTCGGCGACACCTCCGTGGCCGTGGACCCCATCGCCGGGCAGGGCGCGCAGCTGGGCACCTACCAGGTCGCCGCCCTGCGCGACGGGCTGCGCGAGGCGCTCAACAGAAACGAGGCCTGGGACGAGGCCCTGCTCACCGACCTCTTCGAGGCGCACTGGGACAACCACGCCGCGGCCGGTGTGGCGGTGACCTCGCTGTTCCTCGGAGACCCGGAGTACGCCGAGGTCGCCCAGGAGTTCTTCACCTCCTCCCCCGGCGACCCGGCGGCGGCGAGCGCCCTGTTCAGCCTCTTCTCCGACCCGTCGCCGGCGCTGCGCCTGCGCACCGCCGGTGACGTGCGCGAGCTCGTGGCGTCCTTCCGCGAGGTGGCGGCATGAGCGGCGGGCGCATCCGGTTCAACGCCTTCGACATGAGCTGCGTGGTGCACCAGTCGCCGGGGCTGTGGCGGCACCCGGACGACGAGTCGCACCGCTACACCGACCTGAGCTACTGGACCGACCTGGCCCGCACGCTGGAGGACGGCCTGTTCGACGGCGTCTTCCTCGCCGACGTGCTCGGCGTGTACGACCTCTACGGGGCGTCGCCGGACGCGGCGCTGCGCGCCGGCGCGCAGGTGCCCGTCACCGACCCGCTGCCGCTCGTCGCCGCGATGGCGACGGTGACGACGCACCTCGGCTTCGGGCTGACCACCGGCACCGCCTTCGAGCACCCCGTGCCCTTCGCCCGTCGGGCCAGCACCCTCGACCACCTCACCAACGGACGCCTGGGCTGGAACGTGGTGACCGGCTACCTGCCCTCGGCGGCGCAGAACACCCAGTCGCACGGCCAGCTCGACACCTTCGAGCACGACGCCCGCTACGACCACGCCGACGAGTACCTGGAGGTGCTCTACACGCTCTGGGAGGGTTCCTGGGAGGACGACGCGGTGCGCGCCGACCCGCTGACCGGTGTCTACACCGACCCTGCCAAGGTGCACCCGATCAACCACCACGGTGAGCACTACACCGTGCCGGGCGTGCACGTCTCCGCGCCGTCGCCGCAGCGCACGCCGGTGGTCTTCCAGGCCGGGGCGTCCGACCGCGGCAGCACCTTCGCCGCCACCCAAGCCGAGGCCGTGTTCGTCGCCGCGCCGACGAAGGAGACGCTCGCCGCGGTGGTCGACAACCTCACCGCCAAGCTTCAGGCCGCCGGACGCTCCCGGCAGGACGTGGTCATCTACGCGCTGCTCACGGTGATCACCGACGAGACCGACGAGCTGGCGCAGGCCAAAGCCACCGAGTACCGCAACTACGTGGACCCGGAGGGGTCCCTGGTGCTGATGTCCGGGTGGATGGGCGTGGACTTCGCCGAGGTGGGGTTGGACGCACCACTGACCGACCTGGGCCCGGCGGCCTCCTCGAACGCGATCCAGTCCGCGGTCGCCGCATTCCAGCAGGCCAGCGGGAGCAGTACCGGGAGCGGTACCGGCGGCTGGACGGTGCGCGACCTCGCGGAGTTCGGCGGCATCGCCGGGCTCGGTCCCGTCGTCGTGGGATCCGGGGAGAGCGTCGCCGACGAGCTGGAGGACTGGGTCACCGCCACCGGGGTGGACGGTTTCAACCTCGCCTACGCCGTCACCCCGGGCACCTTCCGCGACGTCATCGAGCACGTGGTTCCCGTCCTGCAGGACCGCGGACGCTACCCGCGCGAGCACCCCACCACCCCGACCACCCTGCGCGACACCCTCTTCCGCCGCGGCGACCGCGTCCCCGACAACCACCCCGCCCACGCCGCACGAACCAGCCACCTCCCCCGCACCGAAGGAGTCCGATCATGACCATCTCCCCTGTCTCCCCCACCGCCCCGAGCAGTTCCCCGAGCAGTTCGGCACCCAGCGACGAGCAGCTCGCCGAGGTCTTCCGTCCGGCCTTCGAGCGCATCGCCGAGGGCGCCGCCGACCGCGACGCCCGGCGCGAACTGCCCACCGAGGGCATCCGTCTGCTGCGCGACTCCGGCTTCGGGACGCTGCGTGTGCCCGTCGACCGCGGCGGCTTCGGCGCCTCACTGCCCCAGACGTTCTCCCTGCTCATCGACCTCGCCGCCGCCGACCCCAACCTCACCCAGGCGCTGCGGGTGCACTTCTTTTCCGTGGAGGGGTTCCTCGCCGCGCTGGGCGGCCCTGATGCGTCTGCCGCCTCCGCCGCCGAGAAGAACCTCAGCGACGTGGTGGACGGTGTCCTGTTCGGCAACGCGATCTCCGAGCGCGGCGTCGGTGCCGCCGAGCGTTACCAGACCAGGCTGACCAGGCAGGACGGCACCGGCGACTACCTGCTCAACGGCACGAAGTACTACAGCACCGGCAGCCTGTTCGCCGACCGGATCGTGGTCGCCGCCGACCTGGACGGTGAGCGGTTCACCGCCACGGTGCCCGTCACCGCCGCCGGGGTGCACCAGATCGACGACTGGGACGGCTTCGGTCAACGCCTGACCGGCTCGGGCACCACCATCTTCGACAACGTCACCGTGGACCCCGACGACGTCGCGCCGCGCGGCTACGGCACCGGTGGCAGGACGCCCGACACGTCCTACCTGCAGCTGTTCCACCTCGCCGCGCTGGCGGGCATCGCCCGGCGCGCCGCCGACGACGCCCGCGACCGCGTCCTGGCCCGCGACCGCACCTACACCCACGCACCGGCCGACGTCCCGCGTGAGGATCCGCTGGTGCAGGCGGTGCTGGGCCGGGTGGACGCCGCGGCGTTCACCGCCCGCGCCACCACCCTGGCCGTCGCCGAGGCGGTGGCGGTGGCCTTCAACGGCCCCGACGCGCAGATCGACGCCGCCGAACGCGCCGCCGCCCGGGCGCAGGTGTCGTTGATCCCGCTGGTGCTGGACGCGGTGACCGAGATCTTCGAGACCGGCGGGGCGTCCCTGGCGTCCGACACGTTGAACCTCGACAGGCACTGGCGCAACGCGCGCACCCTGGCCGTGCACAACCCGGCGGTGTACAAGCAGCAGGCCCTCGGACGCTACGCCCTGACCGGCGACGGCACCACGCTGCCCTACGCCTGGAGCGCCGGGGTGCGCGGTGTGAACCACGGCGGATAGTCCAGACCGGCCGCGCTGCGGACCTCGGCGGGAACCCCTGCAGAGACGAACCCCGCGCGCCGTGCCGGTTTCGGCCTTCCCGTGCCACGAGCACGGCGAATCCGGCACGCGGCGCGGGGTCGTCACGCCACAGACCTTCCATTCACCCCTTTGGCGAATCATGGCCCCGAGAACAGACCACATGGTCTACTCGGGGTCGTCGCACGTTGAGACCATCCCCCACACACCATCCCCCGTCAGGAGAACCACCGTGACGTCCTCGCTCAGCACCCACACCGCCACCCACACCGCAGCGGCCGACCCCACCGCGCTGCGCAGTGCGTGGGCGTCGATCCCCACACCCATCACCACCGTCGCCGCCGTCGTAGACGGCCACCCCGTCGGCCTGATCGTCGGCTCCTACGTGGGGCTCTCGCTGGACCCCGCACTCGTGGCGGTCAGCGTGCAGAAGAGCTCCCGGACCTGGCCGCTGCTGCGCAACGCCGAGCACCTCGGCATCTCCGTGCTCACCCGCGCCCACCAGGCCCATGTCCGCCAGCTCGCCGGCCCCGTCGAGAAGCGTTTCGACAGCGTCGGCTGGAGCACCGACCGCGACGCCGTGCTCGTCGACGACGCCGTCGTCCACCTCACCGGCCACATCGTCAACGAGTACGACACCGGCGACCACGTCACCGCCGTGCTGCAGATCGACCGCGTCAGCGAGGAGGCCCCCTCCGAGGTACCGCTGGTGTTCCACGGCTCCCAGGTCACCGTCGTCGGCGAACTCTGAGCAACCCGAGATAAGGAGACGCACCCATGTCCACCGCCACCACTCCTGCACCCCAGGACCTCCAGTTCGCCTACTGGACACCGAACGTCTCCGGCGGCCTGGTGGTCTCCGAGGTCGAGCAACGCACCGACTGGGGCATCGACTACAACCGCACCCTCGCGCGCACCGCCGAGCAGGTCGGCTTCGACTACGCCCTCACCCAGGTCCGCTACCTCGGCTCCTACGGCGCGGAGTCCCAGCACGAGTCCGTCAGTTTCTCCCTGGCACTGCTCGAGGCCACCGAACGGCTCAAGGTCATCGCCGCGGTCCACCCCGGCTTCTGGCAGCCCGCGGTGCTGGCCAACCTCGCCACCACCGCCAGCGAGATCCACGGCGGACGCTTCGCGCTCAACGTCGTCTCCGGCTGGCTGAAGGACGAGTTCCAGAAGTTCGGCGAACCCTGGCTGGAGCACGATGAACGCTACCGCCGCTCCGCGGAGTTCCTGCAGGTCCTGCGTGCGATCTTCACCGAGTCCCCGGCGGACTTCCAGGGCGACTTCTACCGCCTGCACGACTACGCCATCAGCCCACGGCCGCAGGTCGCCCCCGAACTGTTCCAGGGCGGCAACTCCACCGCCGCGCAGGCCAACGGCGGACGCCACGCCGACTGGTACTTCATCAACGGCGCCCCCGTCGACGAACTCGCCGCCCAGATCGACAAGGTCCGCCACCACGCCGAGGCCGCCGGCCGCGAGACGAAGATCGGCGTCAACGCCTTCGTCATCCTGGAGGACACCGAGAAGCAGGCGCACGACAAGCTGCGTCACATCGTCGACAACGCCAGCCGTCCCGCCGTGGAGGGCTTCCGCCAGTCGGTGAAGCAGGCCGGCCAGTCCACCGCCGACGGCCAGGGCATGTGGGCCAACTCCACCGTGGAGGACCTGGTGCAGTACAACGACGGTTTCCGCACCGGCCTGATCGGCACCCACGAGCAGATCGAGGAACGCATCGACGGGCTGCGCCGCATCGGCGTGGACCTCGTACTCACCGGTTACCTGCACTTCCAGGAGGAGGTCGAGCGTTTCGGCACCGAGATCATCCAGCCGTTGCGTGCCGCCCACCCCGCAGATGTCCCCGCGTAGCAGCGGGACGCGTCAGCCGCAGCAGCCGCGTCAGGCGCTCGTTGCCGACGCGGTCGAGCGGCTGCGGGCGTCCGGCCTGCTCGCCGCCACGGTGCCCGCCCGCCTGGGCGGGCCCGAGCTGCCGGCCTCGGTGATCGCCGAGGTCCTGCGCATCCTCGCCTCCGGCGACGGCTCGCTCGGGCAGATCCCGCAGAGCCACGTCGTCTTCACCCGCTGGCTGTTCACCGGCACCCACCCGCACGCCGAACGCCGCTGGGCCGACCTCCTGCTCGACGGTACGCTGGTCGCCAACGCCCAGGCCGAACGCGCACCCACCGTCCTGCAGGACGGACGCCTCACCGGGGAGAAGATCTTCTGCACCGGCTCCGCCTACGCCGACGTGCTCGCCGTCACCGCCCGACGTCCCGGCGAGGACCACCAGTCCCTGGTCGTCTTCCTGCCCGCCGACACGGCCGGCATCCGCGTCCTCGACGACTGGGGCGAGCACTCACCGCTCGGCCAGGAGTTCACCGCCTCGGGCACCGTGGTCCTCGACAATGTCGCCGTCCCGCCGGAGGCCGTGCGTGCCTTCGACACGGCATCGGGCCCGCCCGCCTACGGTGCCTTCGCCCAGCTGCTGCACACCGCCATCGACGTCGGCATCTCCGGTGCCGCGCTGGACGCCGCCCTCGCGCTCAGCCGCGACGGCGCTGCTGGCGCGTCCGGCCCCGACCCCGTGACCGCCCACCTGGCCGGCGACCTCGTCGCCGCCCAGTTCGCCGCCGAAGCCGTCCTGGAGAAGGCCGGACGCGCCGTCGACGACGCCTGGGCGCAGGGCGCCGCGGGCGATGTGTCCGCCGCCGCGTCGCTCGCGGTCGCCGCGGCGAAGACGACGACCGGACGGCTCACCGTCGACCTGGCGTCCCGCCTCTTCGAACTCACCGGCACCCGCGGGGTGACCGGCCCCGGTGTGGGCGACGGCGGGGACCTGGCGCGGCACTGGCGCGACCTACGCACCCACACCCTGCACGAACGACGCCGCGACAAACTCGTCGTCCTCGGCCGTGCCGCGCTCACCGGCGAGGACCCCACACCCGGGCCCCGGCTGTGAGCGGGGGCGACCGGTAACCTGCGGGGCATGACTTTCAGCGTCCCGCCGGTACCGCCCTCCGCCGTCTACTGGACGACGCTCGACACCGACGGGGGCGGTGGGGGTTCCGAAGGCATTGAGGACGCCGACCTGCGCTTCCTCGTCGCCGGGCTGATGGACACCCACGGGGCGCTGCGCGCGGTCGTGGCGCCGGACGGGACGTGCACCGTACCCGAACAGGCCTCCTTCGCCCCGGGCGACGTGATCGCCGAGGAGCGCACGGGCCCCGGCGCGCTCGCCGCGTCCCTCGACCCGGCGTCCGGGCAGGTGTGGCGGGTCAGTCTGCTCTCGCCGGCGCGGCTGCTGCTGTGCGTGTACCGCGGGATCGTGGACGCGGAGTCCTGGGCCACCCTCGTCGCCGACGCCCGGTCCCTGCTGGGAGGTCACGCGGTCGCCCCGGCGGGCGACTGGGGTCCGCAGGCGCAGATGGACCCGCCTGCACCGTTCGACGGGGGCGGGCCGTCGACGTACAAGACCTTCGACGTCAGCGACGCCGACGCCCTGCTCGAACTGCTCCCCGCCCAACTCGGGGTGAGCCACGACGAGATCATGCTCGCCGCGGTCCTGCTGGCCCGCGCGTCCGCCGGGATGCCGGACGCCCCGGTGGCGCTGCGTGCCCGCGGGCGGACCTCGCCGTTGACGCCCGGCGTGGGTCGTACCGTCGGACGCCTTGACCGCCAGTACGGGGTCGCCGCGCCGCCCGGGCTGGACGGTGCATCACTGCTCACCGGCGGCCCGGCCGTGCTGGCCACGCTGACGCACGTGCGCGACGCGCTGCGCGGCGGCGCAACGACCGATGCAGCGTCCGGCGCTGTACCGGCGGCGACGGTGGAGGTCAGCGCGGCGAAGGTGTCGGTGTCCGGGCCGGTGCGTCCGGTCGACGGGGTGCCGCACGTGATCCTGGGGACCCAGCGTCTGGCGCGGGTGACGGTGGTCGACGAACATGGCGGTGCCGGTGGCGAACTCATCTGGCCGCACCTGGAGCAGGCGCTGATCAGCCTGTCCGCCCTGGCACGGCTCATCGAGGCCGGGGTCACGGAAACCGCGACACCCGTTCCGGCGACCTCGATCAACCTCTTCGGCCGGGGGTCGCTCACCGCCGACCGCACCGTGGACCTGTCCCGGCTGCCCGAGGTCAACGGTTTCGAGGTGGTCAAACGGCTGCAGTCCACCCACCCCGGCGGCACCACGCTGGTGCGTCTGCCCGGGGTCACCGACCCGAAGGCCACGGGCGGACGCTCCGGGCGGGTCGGTAGCGGCGTGACCGGCCGGCTGATCACCGGCTGACCAGCCACCAGCGGGCGTGCCTACGCCAGGTCGCCGTCCTGAGGGTCGCCGAGCAGGCGGGACCGCGGGTCCACGCCGGCACCCGGCCAGAAGAACAGGCGCACCCGACGGTCCGCACGCTGCTGCCACTGCCCGGCGTCCACCCCGCCGCCCCGGCTCATCACCCGGTGCACCCGGTGGTTGGAGACGTCCGGCTCGGCCATCACCAGCCGGCACTCCGGGTCGGACTGCAGCAGCCGGTCGGCGAACGCCCCGACGAAGGGGCCGAAGATGCCCTTGCCCGTCAACGTCGCCTCGCCGACGGCCACGTGGAAGCCCAGGTCGTGGGGTTCGGAGGCGTAGGCCATGCCGATCTCGTCGCGGCGCGGCCGGTAGATCTCCATGTAGCCGACGTCCGTCGGACCGTCCGGCCCCTCGTAGGACAGGATCAGGGGGACGGCGTAGGTGGTGGAGAGCTTCGCTGTCCAGTCCGCCGCCCACTGCTGCGCCGGCCAGGCCTGGTCCCAGGTCTCCACGAGGTGGGGGCGGTTCATCCACTCAGAGACCATCTGCGCGTCCGTGTCCGGGTCCGCCACGCGCAGGGTGATGCCGTCGGTGCCCGATCCGGCGCCTCCGGTGCGGTACTCGACCGGGATCTGCGGTGCGGAGTCCAGGTACTCGCTGTCGGGGAGGTCGGTGCGCAGCCGGTGCAGCACGCTGAGGTCCGTTCCTGTGTCTCGATCATCGGTGAGGTTCTTCTCGGTCACAGTTCCTGCCTTCTCCTGCTGGTCATGCCGCAGATATGATACTTAGGGATTCCTACCCTTTGATAAGGGCTGCCGTGACAGAGTAGCGTGCCACAGGAACAGTCTGACATCCATCGTCGCCCAACGACAGGAGCACCCCTCACAGTGTCGAACCCTTCACTCGTCATCCTCGGCGCCGGGCCCAAGGCGGTCGCCGTCCAGGCCAAGGCTCACGCCCTGCGAAGCCTCGGCCTGCCGGCACCGACGATCACCGTCGTCGACCACCAGGGGGTGGGTGGCAACTGGCGCGCCGGCGGCGGATGGACGGACGGACGCCACCAGCTTGGCACGTCCCCCACCAAGGACGTCGGATTCCCCTACCGCACCCGCATCGCAGGGCAGGGTCCAGGAAATGGCACAGGACAGGAGGCGAACCGCGCGGTCGACCGCGCACTGCTCGACGTCAGCTGGACGAGTTTCCTGGTCGCCACCGACCGTTACGCCTGGTGGGTCGACCACGGCCACCCCAACCCCCGGCACTACCTGTGGGCCGACTACCTGCGCTGGGTCGCCGCACGATCCCACATGACGCTGGTCAACGGCCAGGTCACCCGCCTGGGCCTGCGGGACGGCTCGGGCAGCTCGGGCTGGTCACTGTCGGTCGACCGGATCGACGGCACGACCTCACGACTGGAGGCCGACGCCCTGATGCTCACCGGCCCGGGACGTTCCGACCGACGCATCGCCCCGCTGCCCACGGTGTACTCCGTGGCAGGGTTCTGGCAGGCGGTGTCGTCGGCCCAGCTGCCCCCGGCCTCCCGGGTGGCGGTGATCGGCGGCGGGGAGACCGCGGCCAGCGTCGTGGAGGAACTCATCGGCCACGACGTGGTCGACATCGCCGTCATCTCCCCCACGCCCACGATCTTCACCCGCGCCGAGGGCTCCTTCGAGAACGAGCTCTACACCGACCCGCGCCTGTGGTCGAGCCTGGACGAGTCCGACCGCGCCGACGTGATCAACCGGTGCGACCGCGGCGTGTTCTCCGCCCAGGTGCAGGAGAAGCTCATGGCCGAGGACCGGGTCAACCACGTCCGCGGGCGCGTCACCGGCGTGTACGGCAGGGACGGCGGGGGCGGCGGGGGCGGCGGGGGCGGCGGCAACGGGATGGCCGAGGTGCAGATCGGTGACCGTACCGAGCTCGTCGACCTCGTCGTCGACGCCCGCGGCAACTCGCCGTTGTGGTTCACCCGCATGATGAACGACCAGGTCGTCGCCCGGCTCATCGGTGCCTGCGGCGGGGCGGTCACCCCGTCCGGCGTGATGGACCGCATCGGCGCCGACCTCTCCCTGACCGGTATGGACCCCACCCTGTTCCTGCCCACGGTCTCCGGCTGGCACCAGGGCCCCGGCCTGGCCAACCTGAGCTGCCTCGGCGAACTCTCCGACCGTGTCCTGGCCGGCCTCGGCGCCGGCTGCGCCCCGGACCCGGAGTCCCTGCGACACGCCCCCTCCCGTCCCGAAAGGACCACTCTGTGACCGCACCCGACACCGTGCGCCCGTACACCGGCCGTGACGGCGACCTGCGCTTCGGCCCCGCCGCCCCCATCGAACCGTCCACCCTGGACGCGCTGCTGCACGACACGCTCACCACCGGTGGCGACGCCACCGCCGTGATCGGCGACGGCGGGACGCTGACCTACGCCGAGCTGGACCGCAG
This sequence comes from Corynebacterium sp. AOP40-4SA-5, assembly GCF_052377355.1. Taxonomy (NCBI): domain Bacteria; kingdom Bacillati; phylum Actinomycetota; class Actinomycetes; order Mycobacteriales; family Corynebacteriaceae; genus Corynebacterium; species Corynebacterium sp. AOP40-4SA-5. Next base: position 173,555 of record NZ_JBQSWS010000005.1, on the reverse strand, counting down.
GTCCAGCGCCGTGGCCCGCCACCTGCGCGCCAACGGCATCGGCACCGGCGACCGGGTCGTGGTGCTCGCCCACCGCTGCGGGTGGCTGCCCGTCGTCGCCGCCGGCGTGATCCGCGCCGGCGCGGTCTACGTCCCCGTCGACGCGTCCTACCCGCACGAACGCGTCGCCTTCATCCTCGAGGACTGCGCCCCCGCCGCCGCCTTCGCCCTCGGCGGGGCGTCGCTGCCCCGGCAGGACGGCACGCAGGACGTGGCGCTGCCGGGCGGGACCGTCACCGACGACTCCGCTCTGGGACGACGGTTCCTCAGCGACGCCACTGATGCCGCGGACGCCGCTGCGTCCGGCGCGTCCTTCGACCCCTCCGAGCAGTCGCGTCCGGTGACCCCCACCGACCACTGCTACCTGATCTACACCTCCGGAACGACCGGCACACCCAAGGGCGCGTTGAACACGCACATCGGCGTGGCCGCGCACTTCCAGTGGATGGGGCGGGTCATGGGCGCAGGTGCCGGCTACGGCGCCGGGACCCCGATCCGGATGCTGCAGAAGGCGCCCGTCGGCTTCGACGTCGGCGTGGCCGAGCTGCTCGGCCCGCTGGCCACCGGCGGCACCGTGGCCGTGCCCGGTCCCGAGTGGTGGCCCGGTGACGTGGACACGATGGTGCAGATGATCTCCGTGCACGAGGTCACCGTGCTGTCGATGGTGCCGTCGCTGATGCGGGTGCTGCTCGACGTCCTCGACGACTTCGGCACCCCCCTGTCGTCGCTGTCGAACATCCGTCACCTGCTGCTCGGCGGCGAGGCGGTACCGGCCGACGTGGTGCGGCGCGCCCGCGACGGCATCGGCTGCCGCGTGCACGGGCTCTACGGTCCCACCGAGGCGGCGATGGACGTGACGTGGGTGGAGTACACCGACGAGCTCGTGGCCGCCGCGGACTTCGACGACCGTGCCAGCCTGCTGGGCCTGCCCGAGGACAACGTGGGCGTCTACGTCATCGACGAGGACGGTGTCGAGGTCGACCCGTCCGGGAACGGTGGGGCCAACGGGAACGGAGAAAACAGCTGGTCGCGTCCCGGAGAGCTGTGCATCTCCGGGCCGCAGGTCGGTGGCGGCTACTTCGGACGCGCCGAGCTGAGCTCGCAGGTCTTCGTGGAGTCGCTGGAGCCGCAGGTCGACGGCGGGCGGATGTACCGCACCGGCGACGTGGTCTCCTGGACCGAGGTCGACGGCAGCCGCATGCTGCAGTTCCTGGGGCGCATCGGCGACCAGGTGAAGATCCGCGGCAACCGTGTGGAGCTCGGCGAGGTCGAGTCGCGTCTGCGTGAGCTCGACGGGGTGCGCCAGGCCGGTGCCGTGGCCGTGAACCGGGCCGGGGCGGACACCCTGCTGGCCTTCGTCGTGCTCGACGGTTCGGATGCCGAGGCAGGCGCTGACCTGTCGGCGCAGCTGGCGCAGCACGTGCCCGAGTACATGGTGCCCACCCGGATCACCGTGCTCGACGCCCTGCCGGTCAGCCCCAACGGCAAGCTGGACCGCACGGCACTGCGCGGGCTCGCCGACCGGCGCTAGAGCTGGTCTAGCGCTGCTCTAGACCTGGTCGGTGAGCAGCTCGCGCCAGGCGTCCACCGAGCTGTCCTCGGCGAGGTCGGCGAAGTCGGCCTCGAACCCCTCCCTGCGCAGGAAGGTCACGATCTCCACCAGACGCACCGAGTCCAGCCCCTGGTCCATGAGCTCCTCGTCGGTGTCGATCTGGGACACCTCGATGTTCAGCAACTCCGCCACGCGGGCGAGCAGCCGGCCCATCGTCGCCTCGACCCTGTCGTCGACCTTGCCGTCAGCACCGTCAGCCATCCTGCACCTCTTGATTCCTTGTAGTTCGGTGTCACCTGTCCGGTGACGCGCAGACTGTACCACCACCCCACGAAGTGAAGTAAGCCTCTCCAACTTCTGACCCTGAAAGGACCACCGGTGCCCCACCCGTCGTCCCCCGGCTCCACCGCCGGCCTCCTCCCGCTCACGGCCGCGCAGCACGGGATCTGGAACGCCCAGCAGCTCGACCCCACCTCCCCCTACTACGTGGTCGGCGAGGTGCTGGAGCTGAGACCAGAAGCTGATGCCGGACGCATCGACACCGGCCTGCTCGCCGAGGCCGTCCGGCTCACCGTCGACGAGGCGGAGACCCTGCGGCTGCGTTTCACCGACACCGACGACGGTCCCCGCCAGTACGTCGACGACACCGCCGCGGTGCTGCCCGAGATCCTGGACCTCTCCGGCGCGCCGGATCCCCGGCTCACCGCCACCGCGGTGATCGACGCGGAGAAGACCGCCTGCGGGGAGCGCTGGCGCACCATGACCGACGGTCCGCTGTTCCGCTACCTCATCCTCGACCTCGGGGAGAACGGCACAGGCGTCAACGAGGTGTGGTGCATACAGCTGTACCACCACATCATCGTCGACGGGTACAGTGCGGCCCTGCTGACCAGGCGCACCGCCGCCCACTACACCGCACTGAGTGGTGGATGTGCCGCACGTCGCACCAGGTTCGCCCCCATCGCCGAGGTCGTCGCCGCCGACACCGACTACCGTGCCGGCGAGGACTACCGCGCCGACCGCGACTTCTGGGCCGACACCATGACCCCCACCCCGGCCACCGCCGGACGCGAGGACCTCGTCCACGGTGCAGGCACCGCCAGCATCACCACCACCCTGCGTCTGCCCGCCGGCGAGGTCGAGGCGTTGAAGGCCCGCGCCGAGGACCTCGGACTGGCCTGGTCCGACCTGGTCACCGCCGCCTACGCCGCCTGGCTGCGCAAACTCGGCCACACCTCCCCTGCTCCCGACGGCCCCGACGGCTCCTGTGAGGCGCTCATCGCGATGCCGCTGATGGCGCGCACCTCCGGACCGCTGCGCCGGACCCCGGCGATGCTGGTCAACATGCTCCCGCTGCGCCTGCCGGTCGACCCGACCGGAAGTGTCACCGACCTGGCCGCCACCGTGCGCGACACCCTGGACGCCCTGCGCACCCACCAGCGCTACCCCGGCAGCGAGCTCTCCCGCGACCTCGGCAGCCCGGCGGTGCTGCACGGGGTGGGGCTGAACCTGAAGACCTTCGACTTCACCCTCGACTTCCACGGCACCACCGGTGTGCTGCGCAACGTCGCCGGCGGCCCTCCGGAGGACCTCGTGCTCGTGGTCACCCCGGCCGCCGACGGCGGCGTCGACCTCGCCTTCGAGACCGACCCTGCGAGCGTGGACGCAGACACCGCACGCCAGCGCCTGCAGGACGTCCGGGCGTTGCTCACCGCCGAGGGTCCCCTGCAGGACGTCCGGCTGCGCAGCCGGGAGTTCACCGACGCCGCCGCACGGCGGCGCGCGGGCGATCCGCTGCCGGACGCCCGGGACGTCCTGCCTCTCGACGATCTCGTCGACGCCCTGGCGTCCGGCGCAGGACGCCTCGTCGACGCGCACACCGCCCTCGACGCCGCGTCCCTCCACACCCGTATCACCGAGCTCGCCGCCGAGATCAGCCAGCTCACCGGGGATAACGGGGAGTTCGGGGTGGTCGCCGTGGACCTGCCCAAGGGCGTGGACCTGGCCGTCGCCCTGCTGGCGGTGTGGCGGGCCCACCGGGCCGTGGTCGTGCTCGACCGGGAGCACCCGCAGGCCCGGCGCAAGGCGATCCTCGCCGACTCCGGTGCCGTCGCCGTCATCGACGGGTCCGGCGTCCGCACTGCTGGCTGTGCGTCCGGCGACGTCACACCCGACCTGGCGTACCTGCTCTACACCTCGGGAACGACCGGGACGCCGAAGGGCGTGCAGGTCACCCGCACCGCCGTGGAGGCCCTGCTGGCCGGGCACCGCACCGGTCTCTACCCCGACGCCTGGTCGCGTGCGCGCTCGGCGCAGCCCGCACGGGAACTGCACATCGCCCACACCGCGTCGTTCTCCTTCGACGCCGCGATCGACCAGCTGTCCTGGATCTTCACCGGCGCGACCGTGCACCTCTACCCCACCGACGTCGTCGGTGACCCCGCGTCAATGCGCACCGCCCTGGCCGACGACGGCATCGACGTGCTCGACGCCACGCCCTCACTCGCCGGCGCCCTCATCGACTCCGGCGCATTGGACGACGCCGAGGTCTCCACGGTCATCCTCGGTGGCGAGGCCGTCCCGCAGTCGCTGTGGGACCGACTCGCCACCCCGGCGCGCACCCGCGACTTCCAGGCGTGGAACGTCTACGGCCCCACCGAGACCACCGTGGACGCACTGGCCGCCCGCGTCACCGACGGCCCGGTGACCATCGGACGCCCCGTGCCCGGCATGACCGCGCAGATCCTCGACACCGACGGGGAGATCGTCCCCGACCACGAGACCGGCGAACTCTTCCTCGCCGGCCCGCAGGTGGCCCTGGGCTACCGGGGCCTGCAGGAGCAGAGCGCCGCCGCCTTCGACACGGTGGACGGTCAGCGCCGCTACCGCGCCGGCGACCTGGTGCGGTGGGTGCCGGACGCCGGCGGTGCACACCACTTCCTCGGCCGCGTCGACAACCAGCTGGAGATCCGCGGCCACCGTGTGGAACCCGGCGAGGTCGAGGCCGCCCTCCTGGCGCTGCCGCAGGTCACCGGCGCCGCCGTGGGCACGTTCGGGCAGCCCGGTGCGCTCAAGCTCATCGCGCACGTCACCACCGAGGGCACGACATCACCCTCCCAGGTCCGCGCGGACATGGCGGCCACCGTCCCCGGTCACCTGGTGCCCACCCGGGTACTGGTGCACGACCGGCTGCCGCTGACCGTCGGCGGCAAGGTCGACCGGCGTGCCCTTCAGGACGCCACCGGCGCCGAACAGGCCGGGAACGCCGGGGAGGACGGACCGGCATCGGCGCGTCCTGCCCGCACCGACGCCGAGCGCCTCCTCGCCGAGGTCGTCGCCGAGACCCTCGGCACCCCCGACACCGGTGCAGACACCACCGTCGACCTCGACCGGGACTTCATCAGCCTCGGCGGGGACAGCATCGGCGCGCTCACCGTCGCCGGACGGCTGCGCCAACGCGGCCTGGTGGTCCAGGCGAAGGACCTTCTCACCGGAGTCGAGCTGGCCGACGTCGCCGCCGGGGCCGGACGGGTCGCCGCGGTCACCGGCGCCGCCGGCGCCGCCGGCGCCGCCGGCGCCGCCCGGGAGGAATCGGCCCGTGGCGTCCGGCAGGAGTCGTCGAACGACGACACCGTGGCGGACACCGCGGTGCGCTACGACACCGGGGCCGTGCCCACCACCGTGGTCAACGGCACCCGTCCGATCCTGTTCGGCCACCTCGATGTCGCTCACCTACCGGCCGTGGACCTACCGACCGCAACCCTGCACGACCGACTCGTCGACGCGGTGACCACGATGATGACCACCCACGGTGCGCTGCGCGTCGTGCTCGACACCTCGACCGCCGGTGCGCCTCGCTTCGTGGTGCCCCGCGTGCCTCTGGTGCCCGCCGACACGATCATCGCCCCGGCGGGACTCGGCAGTGAGCAACTCGCCGGCTCGGTCTCACCGACCTCCGGGATCGTCTGGCGGATCGCCCCACCCGCCGCCGACTCGACCATGCTGCGCGTCGCCGTCGACGCCGCGGTGGCAGACCCGGCGTCCGTCGGTGTCCTGCTGGACGACCTCGCCGCCGCACTGTCCGGTCGCGCGCTCCCCGCGCCGACGGGTTCCTGGCGGGCCACGGGGCTTGCTGCCACAGCCGTGACAGTCACCCCGGTGACCACGCACCGCACCACCCTGGCAGACGCCCCGGGGGTCTTCGACCGGCTCGCCGGGCTGTACCGGACCCGGCGGGAGGACGTGGCGGTCGCCGCGGCGCTCCTGGCCACCGGCGGGCCCGTCGACGTGCTGAGCCGCGCCGCCGACGCCTCCGACTCCTCCCGGGTGATCGGGTCACTGAGCACCGTGCGCCGCGTCCCCGCCCTTCCTGCCCTGCCCGGCCACGAGCGGGCAGCACAGCAGGCGACGCCGCGGGCGGCACTGCTGCACGCCAAGGAACACCGTGGTCACACGGCATCAACGGACCCGGCCGCCATCACCGTGACCTGCGGTGACACCCGCATGGCCCCGGTCGGGCACAGTGCGCACGCACCGCTGCTGATCGTCGGCGACACCGACACGGTGCTCGCCGGCGACGACGCACTGGCGCACCGGGCGTCCCGCGCCTTCACCGACCTGGCCGTCCACGCCCGCACGAGCGACGGCGGTGCGTCCCGGGGCGACGTCACCCTCGCCCGGCACGGCGGAGTCAGCCAGGACACGATCGACACCTGGGAGCAGGACCACGGCCCGTTGGCCGACGTCAGGCCCCTCTCCGCACTGCAGGAGGGGCTGCTCTACCACGCCGTGAGCGGCGGCGACGGCTACGTGCTCGCCGCCGGTGTGGACCTGCGCGGCACGGTCGACCCAGACCGTCTGCACCGCGCGTTTACCGGCGTGCTGCACCGTCACGACCAGCTGCGCGCCCGGTTCGACACCACCACGCACCACAGCCCGGTGCAGCTCGTCCCGCGTGCGGCCGAGCTGCCGTGGCGCACCGTCGACCTGCGCGGATTCTCCCGCGAGGACGCGCTGCACGCCGCCGACGAGCTGCTGCGCTCCACCGCGCACCGCCGCGTGGACACCGCCCGCGGGCCGCTGGTCACCGCGACGCTGGTCCTGCTGCCGGACGGTGACAACGGCACAGACAGAGATGCCCCCACCGCGCGCCTGGTGCTGGGAAACCACCACCTGCTCACCGACGGGTGGTCGACCCCGGTGATGCTGCGCGACCTGCTGGCGATCTACCACGACGAGCCGCTGCCGCACGCCGCGTCCTACGCCACCTACCTCGACTGGCTCGCCGAGCAGGATCCGCGCGACGCCGACGACGCCTGGCGCGCCCACCTCGACGGCCTCGACCGCGGCACCCTGGTGCGGGAGCTGGCGCCCGGGACCAACGCCGAGGCTCCCCGCGAAAAGGTGCGGGAGATCACCGGAGCGTCCGACGCACTCACCGATGGCCTCACCGCCGCGGCCCGACGGGCCGGCGTGACCCCCAATACACTGCTGCAGGCCGCGTGGGCACTCACCCTGGCTGGGCTGTCCGGACGCGAGGACGTGGTCTTCGGCACCACCGTGTCGGGTCGTCCGACCGAGCTCGAGGGAGTGGAGCACACGGTCGGGTTGTTCATCAACACCCTGCCGGCGCGCGTCGCGCTGCGCCGGACGGACCGGCTGGCCGAGCTGCTCACCGCCGTCGGCCACGGCCAGGCGGGGATGACCGACCACGCCTCGACCCCGTTGGTGCACGTCGAGCAGCTCGCCGGGGCGGGCCCGCTCTTCGACACGCTGGTGGTCTACGACAACTTCCCGTCGCTGCAGGACGCATCGGGCGCTTCGGACGCGCAGGACCGGGTGACGGTCGCCGCGGTGCACGCCGACGGGATGACGGACTTCCCGTTGTCGCTGGTGGTGCCGCCCGGCGACGTCCCGCGGGTGGTGCTGGCGCACCGCCCCGACCTGATCGACGAGGCCTTCGTCGAGCAGGCGGCGGGGACGCTGCGGTCGGTGCTCGAGGTGCTGACCGACGGCGCGGAGCACACCGTCGGCGACGTCCTCGACACTCTGCCCGCCGCCTGGGTCGCCCGTACCACGGGCGAGGCACCGGAGGCTGCGGTCGAGGTGTCCTCGGCCTCTACCAGTGAGAAGGACAGCGACGGAAGCGGCTCTGCGGACTCTGCCGACTCTGCCGACTCTGCCGTTGCTGCGACGGCGGCCGCGTTGATGGCCGACCTGCTCGGGGTGGACACCGTGGACGTCCACGACAACTTCTTCGACATCGGCGGGCACTCCCTGCTGGCCATGCGGTTGCTCGGGCGCCTGCGCCGCGACGGCACCGGCGGGCTCGCCACAGTGACGATCCAGGACATCGTGGAGACCGGGTCGCCGGCCGCCCTCGCCGCGCGCCTCGCCGGGACGTCCGACGCCGACACCGAGGTCGAGACCGACACCGGCCGCAGCGTCCTGCCCCTGAGCGCGGGTTCTGGAACGCCGCTGTTCTGCGTCCACCCCGCCGGCGGTCTGGCACTTCCCTTCCGGGGCCTGACCACGCGGCTCACCGGCGAAAATGCTTCAGACGGTACAGACGTTCCGGTAACGGGGCTGCAGCTGCCCGACCCCCACCCCGACGTCGACGACGTGCAGGCACTCGCCGCCGGCTACGTCGACACCGTGCAGTCGGTCCAGACCCACGGGCCCTACCGTCTGCTGGGCTACTCCTTCGGAGGGCTCGTCGCCCAGTCGATGGTCGCCGAGCTCCTGCGCCGCGGCGGGGAGGTCAGCTACCTCGGCATCCTCGACGCCTACCCGGCCGGAACGGCACCCGCCATGCCCGACATTCCCGCGACGTCCGGCTACAGCGACGACCAACTGCGGGCGCTGACCGGTACCGGGACCGACGCGACAACCGGCACGGACACACTGCTGGACAACCTCACCTACTGTGACCGGCTGATGCGTTCTGCCACACCGGTGGACCTCAGCGCCTTCACCGGGCGGGCGCAGGTCGTCGTCGCCACCCGCGCCGACGAGCGACTGACGGAGCACGATCATCCCGACGTCGTCTGGAACCCCGCGCCGGCCTGGCGCGACGCACTGCCCCACGAGCCGGACGTCCTGCCCCTGGACACGACCCACGCCGGACTCGTCACGGAGGACGGGTGGGACGCCATCGCCCCCGCCGTCGCCGCCGCACTCACCGCCGAGAAGGAGACACTGGCATGAACGAGACACTCGCCAACGGATTCACCGCCGACGCCGCGGAGTACTACCGCGAACTCGGCGTCTGGACCGGCGACGCCCACTGGGACCTCTTCCGTCGCACCGTGGAGGCGCGGCCGGACGCCACCGCCGCCGTCGACGCGACACGCTCACTGACATGGTCCGAACTGGACGACGGCGTGGCCCGCGCCGCCAGCGTGCTCGCCGACGCCGGCGTGGGCCCCGGCGACGGGGTGGTCGTCCAGCTGCCGAACAGCGTCGTCTACCTGGAGACCGTCTTCGCGCTGTGGCGCCTCGGCGCAGTCCCCGTCTTCGCCCTACCGGCCCACGGGTCCTCCGAGGTCCGCCACTTCGCCACCCACGCCCCCGCCGGGCACTACGTGGGCACCTCGCGTCCCAACAGGCACCTCTCCCGCGTGCAGGACGACCTGGCCCGCCCGCTCGACGACGGACGCACCGTCGCCACCGTGCTCGTCGACGAGCGCGCCGCGGACCCCTGGGCCACTGCGGGGAACGCTTCAGGCGCCGTGGGGGACGCCGCCGACGCCGCGCCGATCACCCTCGCCAGCGCGCCGCTTACGCCGGCATCCCCGGAGTCGCTGGCGTTCCTGCAGCTCTCCGGCGGTACGACCGGCGTACCCAAGCAGATCCCGCGTACCCACGACGACTACCTCTACTCGGTCCGTGCCTCCATCGACGTCTGCGACCTGAGCGGCGACGACGTCCTGCTCGTCGCGCTGCCGGCATCCCACAACTTCACCATGAGCTCCCCGGGGATCCTCGGGGCCGTGCAGGTCGGAGCCACCATCGTCTTCGCCGACGGCCCCCTGCCCACCGAGGTCCTGCCCTTGATCGAACGTCACCGCGTGACCCACCTCGCACTCGTGCCCCCGGCGCTGATCAGCCTGCTCAACTACCCCGACCGCGACGACCAGGACATCTCCAGTGTGCGCACCGTGTGGGTCGGCGGTGCGAAACTCTCCGAGGCCGCCGCCAGGCGGGTTCGCCCCGAACTCGGCTGGAACCTCCAGCAGGTCTTCGGCATGGCCGAGGGCCTGGTCAACTACACCCCGCTGGACGCCGGCATCGAGGAGATCGTGGCGACCCAGGGACGTCCGATCAGCCCGTACGACGAGATCCTCGTCGTCGACGACGAGGACCGGGAGGTGCCCGCCGGCACGCCCGGCAACCTGCTGACCCGTGGGCCGTACACGATCCGCCAGTACCACCGTGCCCCCGAGGTCAACGCCCGTTCCTTCACAGAGGAGGGCTACTACCGCACCGGCGACGTCGTGGTCTTCGTCGACGGCACACTGACCGTGGTCGGACGGGCCAAAGACCAGATCAACCGCGGTGGCGAGAAGATCGCCCCGGAGGCCGTCGAGAACGTGCTGCTCACCCACCCGGGCGTGCACGACGTCTCGGTCGTGGGTGTGCCGGACGAGGTGCTCGGCGAGAAGATCCGGGCCCTGGTGATCCCCCGCTCGGAGGCCACGGAGCCTCTGAAGGCCGGTGCACTCAAGAGGTACGTACGCGAGCAGGGCCTGGCGAGCTTCGCGGTGCCCGACGTCATCGACGTCGTCGACGAGTTCCCCGTCACCGGCGTCGGCAAGGTGAGCAAGAAAGCCCAGCAAGCCGGGTAACGCCCGGCGGGCTGGAACAGAACCCCGCGTCGCGTGCCGGATCCAGTCCTCGCTCGGCACGAGAAGACCGAATCCTGCACGCCACGCGGGGTCGGGATACACCAAACGCACCAGACCCCGCACGCACGAAACCCCCGCCACCCGGAGTGATCCGGGGTACGGGGGTTTAACGCGTCAAGAAGAGTGTGATCCCTGGGAAGGGACTACTTGGCCTTCTCGATGATCTCCAGGAGACGGAAGTGCTTGTCCTTGGACAGCGGCCGGGTCTCCTCGATGCGGACGAGGTCGCCGATACCGGCGGTCTCGTTCTCGTCGTGCGCCTTCACCTTGGAGTTCGCGCGCATGATCTTGCCGTAGAGGGCGTGCTTCTTACGGTCCTCGAGCTCGACCACGATGGTCTTGCTCATCTTGTCGGACACGACGTATCCGGAGCGGACCTTGCGTGCGCCCTTGGTGTTCTCGTTGCTCACAGTAGCCTCGCTCATTATGCGTCCTCACCACCGGGGACGGTGGACAGTCCGAGCTCGCGCTCGCGCAGGACGGTGTAGATCCGGGCGATGTCGCGCTTCACGGTGCCCAGTCGACGGTTGTTGGACAGCTGACCGGTGGCGGACTGGAAGCGCAGGTTGAACAGCTCTTCCTTCGCCTCCGTGAGACGGGTGGTCAGTTCTTCGTTGTTGAGCTCGCGGAATTCGTGAGCCGGGGTTCCGGTAGCCATCAGAACTGATCCTCCTTCTTCACGATGCGCACCTTGCAGGGCAGCTTGTTGCCGGCACGACGGAGCGCCTCGAGGGCGACCTCCTCGTTGGGGTAGTCCATCTCGAAGAGAATGCGGCCGGGCTTGACGTTTGCCACCCACTTCTCCACGGGGCCCTTACCGGAACCCATACGCACGCCGAGCGGCTTCTGGGTCAGGGGGCGGTCCGGGAAGATGTTGATCCACACCTTGCCACCACGCTTGACGTGGCGGTTGATGGCGATACGGGCAGCTTCGATCTGACGGTTGGTGATGTAGGTCGGCTCCAGGGCCTGCAGGCCGTATTCGCCGAACGTCACCCGGTTACCGCCCTTGGACACACCGGAACGGTGCGGACGGTGCTGGCGACGGTACTTCGTGCGCTTGGGGATAAGCACGGGTTAACCCTCCTGCTTCTGCTCTGCGCGCTGGCGCCGGGCACCACCGCGGCGCGGACGCTCGCGGTTGTTGCGGCGCGGACGCTCGTCGCGTGCGTTCTGCAGGGACTCCCGGCGACCGCCGACGACGTCACCCTTGTAGATCCACACCTTGACGCCGATGCGTCCGAAGGTGGTGTGGGCCTCGTAGGTGCCGTAGTCGATCTCGGCGCGCAGGGTGTGCAGCGGAACGCGACCTTCGTGGTAACGCTCGGTGCGGCCCATCTCGGCGCCGCCGAGACGACCCGAGCACACGACCTTGATTCCCTTGACCTCGGGCTGACGCATCGCGGACTGGATGGCCTTGCGCATCGCGCGGCGGAATGCCACGCGGTTGCTCAGCTGCTCGGCGATGGACTGTGCCACCAGCTGAGCGTTCGCGTCGATGTTCTTGACCTCGAGGATGTTGAGCTGCACCTGCTTGCCGGTGAGCTTCTCCAGCTGACCGCGGATGCGGTCGGCCTCGGAGCCGCGGCGGCCGATGACGATACCCGGACGAGCGGTGTGGATGTCCACACGGACCCGGTCGCGGGTGCGCTCGATGACGACGTCGGCGATGCCGGCGCGGTCGAGGCCCTTCGACAGGAACTCGCGGATCTTGATGTCCTCGGCGAGGTAGTCAGCGTACTGCTTGTCGGCGTACCAGCGGGAGCGCCACTCGGAAGTGATACCCAGCCGGAGGCCGTGGGGTTGGATCTTCTGGCCCACTACTGAGCACTTCCCTTCTGGCTCTCGACAACCACGGTGATGTGGCTGGTGCGCTTGCGGATCTGGAAGGCCCGACCCTGGGCGCGCGGCTGGAACCGCTTGAGCGTCGGACCCTCGTCGGCGAAAGCCTCGGAGACGACGAGCGTACGGGGATCCAGGCCGAAGTTGTTCTCGGCGTTGGCCGCGGCGGAGGCGACGACCTTGGCGATCGGCTCGGAAGCCGACTGCGGCGCGAAGCGCAGCAGTGCCAGGGCGTCCTCCACGGACTTGCCGCGGATGGTGTCGATGACGCGGCGTGCCTTCATCGGGGTGACCCGGACGAACTTGGCCGTTGCGCGTGCGTTGTTGACAGCGGTGTCAGACATGTCTATCGCCGACCCTTCTTGTCATCCTTGATGTGACCCTTGAAGGTCTTGGTCGGGGCGAACTCGCCCAGCTTGTGACCGACCATCGAATCATCGATGAACACCGGGACGTGCTTCCGACCGTCGTGGACGGCGAAAGTGTGACCGATGAAATCGGGAAGGATGGTTGACCGGCGGGACCAGGTCTTGATGACCTTCTTGGTGCCGGCGTCGTTCTGAACGTCCACCTTCGCGAGGAGGTGTTCGTCGACGAACGGGCCCTTCTTGAGGCTGCGTGGCATTCTCAACTACCTCCTTTAGCGCTTCTTGTTCTTGTTGCTGCGGCGACGGCGGACGATCAGCTTGTCGCTCGGACGATTGGGCTTGCGGGTACGGCCCTCAGGCTGGCCCCACGGGGAGACCGGGTGGCGACCACCGGAGGTCTTACCCTCACCACCACCGTGCGGGTGGTCGACCGGGTTCATCACGACACCACGGACGGTCGGGCGGACGCCCTTCCAGCGCATACGGCCGGCCTTGCCCCACCGGATGTTGATCTGGTCGACGTTGCCGACCTGACCGACGGTGGCGCGGCAACGGATGTCGACGCGGCGGATCTCGGAGGACGGCATACGCAGGATGGCGTACTTGCCCTCCTTACCCAGCAGCTGCACCGAGGCACCGGCGGAGCGGGCCATCTTGGCACCGCCACCGGGCTTGAGCTCCACGGCGTGGATGGTCGTACCGGTGGGGATGTTGCGCAGGGGCAGGTTGTTGCCGGCCTTGATGTCGGCCGTCGAACCGGACTCGATCACGGTGCCCTGCGTCAGACCGCGGGGAGCGATGATGTACCGCTTCTCGCCGTCGGCGTAGTTCAGCAGCGCGATGTTCGCGGTGCGGTTCGGGTCGTACTCGATGTGCGCGACCTTGGCGGTGATGCCGTCCTTGTCATTGCGACGGAAGTCGATGACACGGTAGCGACGCTTGTGGCCGCCACCCTTGTGACGGGTGGTGATGTGGCCGTGGACGTTGCGGCCGCCGGTCTTCGACAGCGGGCGCAGCAGAGACTTCTCCGGGGTCGAACGAGTGATCTCGTCGAATTCGGAAACGGAGCTCTGGCGGCGACCCGGCGTAGTCGGCTTGTACTTGCGAATAGCCATACTTCTGCTCTCTCTTTACCTGTCGGTGTGCACGGCCGCTACGCGGTCGCACCACCGAAGATGTCGATGGGATCGCTGCCGGCGACCAGGGTCACCATGGCGCGCTTGGTGGCCTTGCGCTGACCGTAACCGGTGCGGGAGCGCTTCCGCTTGCCCGCGCGGTTCAGGGTGTTGACGCTGGCGACCTTCACACCGAAGATCTGCTCGACGGCAATCTTGATCTGGGTCTTGTTGGAGTCCGGGTTCACCAGGAACGTGTAGACGTTCTGCTCCATGAGTCCGTAGGACTTCTCGGAGACGACGGGTGCGACGATGATGTCCCGGGGGTCGGCGATGGTGCTCACTTTGCCTCCTCCTTGGCGGCGGCCTTGGCGGTGTCAGCCACGGCGATGAAGCCGTTGAGCGCCTCGACGGAGAACACGATGTCGTCTGCGTTCAGCACGTCGTAGGTGTTGAGCTGATCGAAGGCCAGGGTGTGGACGTTCGGCAGGTTGTTGGCCGACTTCCACGCCGTGACGTCCTCGCGGCCGAGGACGACCAGGACGGACTTCCGGTCGGTGAGACGCTCGATGAACGTCCGCGCGGCCTTGGTCGACGGGGTCTGGCCAGCGACGAGCTCGTCCACCAGGTGGATGCGCTCGTTGCGGACACGGTCGGTGAGGGCACCGCGCAGGGCGGCGGCCTTCATCTTCTTGGGGGTCCGCTGGTCGTAGTCACGCGGCTGCGGGCCGTGGACCGTGCCACCACCGGTGTAATGCGGGGCGCGGATCGAACCCTGACGGGCGCGACCGGTTCCCTTCTGGCGGAAGGGCTTACGACCACCGCCGCGGACCTCGCCGCGGGTCTTGGTGGCGTGGGTGCCCTGGCGCTTCGCGGCCAGCTGGGCCACGACGACCTGGTGCATCAGCGGAACGGACGGCTCCACGTCGAAGATGGACGCGGGCAGCTCGACCGAGCCGTTGGTGGCACCGTCGGCGGTCTGGACGTTGAGAGTCAGGTTGCTCATGCGTGTGCACCGCCCTTCACTGCGGTCTTGACGGTCACGATGCCGCCGTTAACTCCGGGGATGGCACCCTTGATGAGGAGCAGGTTGGACTCGACGTCCAGCTTTGCAACCTTCAGGTTCTGCAGGGTGACGCGCTCGTTGCCCATGCGGCCTGCCATCCGGGTGCCCTTGAAGACACGGCCCGGGGTGGCGCAGGCGCCGATGCCACCGACGCGGCGGTGAGCGGCCTGGTTACCGTGGGAGGCGCCCTGACCGGCGAAGCCGTGACGCTTCATGGCGCCGGCGTAGCCCTTGCCCTTGGAGGTGCCGGTGACGTCAACGAACGTGACGTCGCCGAACAGTTCTGCGGTGATGTCCTGGCCGACCTCGTAGGAGGACGCGTCGTCGACGCGAATCTCCGTGGAGTGGCGGCGCGGGGTCACACCGGCCTTCTTGAAGTGACCGGCCTGCGGCTTGTTGACCTTACGCGGGTCAATGTCGCCGTAGGCGATCTGGACGGCGTCGTAGCCGTCGATGTCCTTGGTGCGCACCTGGGTGACGACGCACGGCCCAGCCTCGACGACGGTGACCGGAACGACCCGGTTGTCCTCGTCGAAGATCTGGGTCATGCCGAGCTTCTTGCCCAGGATGCCCTTGATCTCGTTTTCACTCATAATTCAGTCTCCGCTGCCTCAGTTCAGACTCAAGTCCAGGTTCTCTGACGAGATCACTGGATGTTGACGTCGACGCTCGCCGGCAGATCGATGCGCATCAGGGCGTCAACGGTCTTCGGCGTCGGGTCGAGAATGTCGATCAGGCGCTTGTGGGTGCGCATCTCGAAGTGCTCGCGCGAGTCCTTGTACTTGTGCGGCGAGCGGATGACGCAGTACACGTTCTTCTCAGTGGGCAGAGGCACAGGGCCGACCACACGAGCACCGGTACGGGTGACCGTCTCGACAATCTTCTTTGCAGAAGCGTCGATTGCCTCGTGATCGTAGGCCTTGAGCCTGATGCGGATCTTCTGTCCCGCCACGCTAGTCCTCTTCCTCGTGTCCCCCTCGCCCGGAGCCCGGGTCCGAGGGAACTTCTTTTCAATGTCAACGCTGTCCGGCCGTGGGCCTGGCACAGACGCCAGTCATGATTTCGGTTGGTCTCACGGTTTCCCTGAGTGCCGTCGTGGAAAGACGATGGCAAACACGGTGACCGTCCGGCCCGCCACGGGGGTGTGCACCCCGGTGGCCGCCGAAATCTATGTGAGGAAGAGCCCCTCCAACGTGGTGGCCGGGATCTTCACTTACTGCCGCTGTTTATTTGCCATGCCCCACCTCCGGCCCCCGCGGTCGGGCGTGTCGGCCCGGTCCACCTGGGTTACCGCACGACAGTCCGACCCCGTCCGGGCAATGCCCAGGCGAAGGTGATCCGTCGATGATGGTTCATGCTCACTTCACCATCTGCGCCGTCTCACGTCTCGGGCTCCCCCACCACCGGTTCCGATCCGGCCTGATGACGAGGTGTAAAGCGAAGACGCTCAGACGCAATGTCAAAGCAACGTCCGCTATTTAACCACGGCGCGGCGCTTCCTTCAAATCCGGTCTTCCCGCAGGCCCCGGTGCCCGCCGGGTGCGTTCGGGAGGGGTCGCTACAACATCTTCCTCCGCCCCGCCGTCACACCCGGGAAAAATGAGTATTCTGGGCGCCAGTACCGACACCGACGTCGGCACGCCCCGTGAGAGACACCATCCAGACTCATCCAGAACAGTGAGGCCACCCATGAGTGAGAACGACTCCCAGAAGAACTCCGGAAGCAGCTCGGTCCCGGCGGTGCAGGACGGCGAGAACACCGACTCGGACCTGTTCACCGAGCACGGCCGCACCTCCGTGGCCGACGTCGTCGTATCGAAGATCGCGGGCATGGCGGCCCGTGAGGTCTCCGGCGTCCACGGCCTCGGCGGTGGCGCCTCGCGCACCATCGGTGCCATCCGCGAGCGCATCCCGGGTGGCCGCGTCAACGTCCAGCAGGGTATCTCGGTGGAGGTCGGCGACCGCCAGGCCGCCGTCGACATCGCCATCGTCGCCGAGTACGGCGTCGCGATCCACGAACTGGCCGAGGCGATCCGCCGCAACATCATCCTCTCCGTCGAGGAGATGACCGGCCTGCAGGTCACCGAGGTCAACGTCGTCGTGCACGACGTCCACCTGCCCGAGGACAACGAGGACGAGGACGTCGAGCCCGAGCAGGCCCCGCGGGTCCAGTAGTCCCCACCGTCCACCGACACCGGAGATCTTGGAGCAACCATGAGTAGTCCCGGAGCATCCGGACCTTCCCCGGACTTCCGCAAGGATCCGGAGTACGTGCGTCTGCGTCGCCAGGTCATCCGCGAGCACCACCCCGACCGCGGTGGTACCGACGACCAGCTCATCGCCGCGCTCCGCGACCTCGACGCCCAGTGGGAACGCCGCAGTTCGCTGCGCCGGAGCGTCGAGAGCGTCAAGCTCCCCGATTTCATTCCCGACGACGTCGCGCGCCAGGCGACCGACTTCGCCGAGCGGACGTCCGACGAGGTGCTGCGGCGCGCGGAGGATCTTCGCGCCCGCAGCTCCGTCATCGCCCACTCGCCGAAGACCCGACGCATGATGCGTGCCGCCGGGAAGTTCGTCAGGGACGCCGACCGGACCGTGCGGTCCCGGCTTCCCACCAGTTTCCCCGGTTCCCGGAGGTTCACCGAGACCGGCCCAGACGACAAGTCCGACAGAGAATGAGGTCATCATGAAGTACGCGACAATCATCGGGGTACTGCTGGGATTCCTGCTGGCCGTCGGTGCCCTGTGGCACGGCGTGGTCGGGTTCCTGGTGGTGCTCGTCCTGTGCGGGGTCGGCGGCCTCGTCGGCGCCCACCTGGAGGGCCTGATCGACCTCCGCCGCGCCTTCAACACCAGTGGCCGGGGACGGGGCTGATCCCCCGTGTCCACCCAGACAACACAGTCGGGGCCCACGGCCCCCGAGGGTGAGGTGCCGGACGCGGCGACCGCGGTCGACCTTCCGCGCAGTGCCGCCTACCGCGAACAGCGCACCCACACGTCCATCGAGCTGAAGGTGCTGGAGAAGATCGCGACACGGGCGGCACTGTCCGTGCCCGGCGTGCTGCGCCACTCCTCCGGGATCGGCCAGCTCACCGGCCGGCGTCTGCCCCGGGTCTCCGTCCAGATGGACCCCGGCGGACGCGCGGCGGTCGTCGACGTCCAGATCGCCACCGCCTGGCCCGCGCCCACCGTGGCCGTGGCACAGGTGACCCGCGAGACCGTCGGTGAATGGGTCGAACACACCACCGGTGTGCCCGTGCTGGCGGTCAACGTGGACGTCACGGCGGTCGTGCCAGGTTCCGGCGATGAGGAGTCCGGTGACAGCTCCGGTGACAGCTCCAGGGCCTCCGGGGTCACCCTCGACGAGTTGGTGCGCGCACCGCGCACGCCCGAACTCACCCGCGTGACCACGGACCGACTGGACGTCACCTCCCCCACCGTCGAGCGCGCGGTGACCGACGTCCTGTCCCCCACCGCACTGGAGGAGGTGACGGTCGAGCATCCGACGGCACCGGAGTCAGTGAGCATCACCCAGGTCATCCTGAACCTGCCGCCGGTACCGCGGCACGTCTCCGCCCCGCCCCGGACCCCGGTGCGTCGTCCGACCACTCCCGCCCCGGTACAGCTCACCCCCGTCCATCTCCCGCCGCCGCCGGAGGTCGCCCATCCGGTCACCCCGCCCGTCGAACCGGTGCGCCACCCGCGCGCACCGTTCGACGCCACCCGTCCGCGTCCCCTGGAACCGGTACTCGTGGACCACGCCGACGTCGTCGTGCCCCCGCGGGCGCAGGGACTTCCTCTGCTGCGGGACGTCCCCACACCGGCGGGGCCGCGGCTGCGCGACATCCCGACCCCACGCGGCCTGGCCACCCGGGCGGTGCCGACGCCCCAGGGACTGGAGGTGACCGTCTTTCCCACCGTGCGGCGCCGTCGCACGGTCCCCGTCACGGTCGACACCTCCCGCCGCTGGCGGCCGGCCGGCGCGGAAGACACCTCAACACCCGACAGGAGGAGCCCGCGGTGACGACGACACACAACGCACCCCAGCACCCCGAGCACTACCGTCCGGAACCCTCCGGCCGGTTCGCCGTCGACCTCACCACGCTGGACGACGAGACCCGGGACGGCGGGAAGAAGAACGGCAAGGACGCGTCGCGTCCTGCGCCGCCTGAGCCCAAGGCCGCGCCGCATGCGCGCGGCTGGACCGTCCTGCTCGGGCTCGTCCTGCTCGGCGTCACCGCCGTCATCGTCCGTGACATCCTCATCGTCACCGACACCGTCGGCGGGACGCAGCTCCTGCCGCCCGTGTTCGACTGGTTCGCCACCGTCCAGCAGGAGACGTGGATGCTGTGGGCCGGCATCGGCTGCGCCGTCGTCGCGCTCATCTTCCTCATCGTCACGCTGCGCCCCCGCAGCCGGACGCACCTCGCGTTCGACGACGACACCGCACTGTTCGCCCGCCCCGTCGACGTGGCCCGGTTGTCCACCGCCGCCGCACGTCGGGTGCCCGGGGTGCTCACCGCCCGGAGCGTGGCGACGCGCAAGAAGATCTCCGTGACCGTGGAAACCGCGGTCACCCCGGACTCCGCCGGAGCCATCCGGGACACCGTGGCCGCCCAGGTCAACGAGCTCGCCGGGCACCTGACGTCGACCCCGACGGTCGACGTGAGCGTCTCCGCAGGAGGTGAAGGCAAGTGAACCGTGGCAGAGCAACCTTCGACCGGCTCGTGACCTTCCTGCTGTTCCTCCTGTTCGGAGGGCTCGCCTTCTGGGCAGTCGGAGTGCACTTCGAGTTCGGCCCCGCCGAGCGCATCGGCGAGGCCGTGGACCGCGACTTCTGGTCCGGGCTGACCGGGCAGGACAACTACACCGCCATCCTCATCGTCGCCGCCGTGGTCACCGGACTGGTGGGACTGTTCCTCATCGGCATCAACATCGAACGGCGACGCCTCGGCCGGGGCGCCTCACCGACGTCCGCGGCGACCGGCACGATCCGCACGTCCCCCGGGGACCTCGCGTCCGCCGTCGCCCAGTCCTTCGAGAAGCGCGACGACGTACGTTCGACGTCCTACCGTGCGACCACCGACCGCGGTACCGACATCATCGAGATCCGGTTGCGGATCCCGGCAGAGGCCGACGTAGCCGAGCTCGGTGCCGACTGCGCCCGCGCGGCCCGGGACATCACCACCGCACTCCCGGGCCAGGAGATCCTCCCCCGATTCCTGCTGCAGGTCGAGCAGCCCGCCCGGCCCCGGTAGGAGTTCGCGAGGCGGCACAGGCGGCGTGCCGGACACGCTGGACCGCAGGTCAGGGGAATATCAATCCCTTGACAGTGAGGTTAGCCTACTGATAGTGCTCCCCGGGCAAGCGAACCCTTATACGTGGTCCGCTCCACGCCGACTACGAGGAGGAAGAACGGGGTTCCCGGCTGTCCCGGGACCGCTCACGCACCAATGACACACACCCTGGACACCTCGCAGGCTCCACCCTCCGATGACAGCGACGACGGCCACAAGGACACCGTAGCGGCCTCCACGACCACCGGACTGTACGCGAAACGGGCCATCGGCCTGGTCGTCCTGCTCGTCGTCCTCTTCCTGGCCTTCATCGCCAGCCTCGCCCACGGCGCCAACCCCATCCCCTACGCGGAGGTCTGGGACGCGATCTGGAACCGCGGGGAGAACGAGGCGTCCTACATCGTGTGGGACCAGCGCTTCCCACGGACGGTGATCGGCATCCTCACCGGTGCCGCCTTCGCCCTGTCCGGTGCACTGATCCAGGCACTCACCCGTAACCCCCTGGCGGACGCCGGCATCCTCGGCGTCAACGCCGGCGCGGGACTGGCCGTCACCGTGGGCGTGGGCATCTTCGGCATCGCAGGCATCACCCAGTACATCTGGTTCGCCTTCCTCGGCGCCGCGGCCACCACCGTGCTGGTCTACGTCATCGGCGTGGCCGGCGGCTCCCGCGGGGCGAACCCGGCGACGCTCGTCCTCGCCGGTGTCGCACTGGCCGCCGTGTTCGGAGGTGTGACCAGCTTCCTGCAGCTCATCGACCCCGACACCTTCGAGGCCATCCGCAACTGGAACCTCGGTTCCGTGGCCCGGACCTCCATCGTCGACGCGCAGGCCGTGATCCCCTTCCTCCTGCTCGGATTCGTGCTGGCGGTCCTGGTGTCCACCGACCTGAACTCCATCGCCCTGGGCGACGACCTCGCCGCATCCCTGGGCACCAAGGTCGTGCGCGCCCGGATCGTGACGATCCTGGCCGTCACCGTGCTCGCCGGCGGGGCGACCGCGCTGACCGGCGGCATCGGCTTCGTGGGGCTGATGGTGCCCCACGTGGTGCGCTGGATCGTCGGTCCGGACCAGCGTTGGATCTTCTTCTACTGCCTGCTCGGCGGACCGATCATGGTCATGCTGGCCGACACCCTGGGCCGTGTCATCGCCCGTCCCGGTGAAATCGAGGTGGGCATCCTCACCGCCGTCATCGGTGCCCCGGTGCTCATCGCCCTGGTCCGTCGGAAGAATGCGAGCGGCCTGTGAAGACTCCTGACAGCACGATCGACTTCGGCTACGCCACCCGCACCGTCCGGACCCCGTTCACCCACCACCGATTCCACATCCGCTCGGGCGTGGTCGCCTGCCTCTTCATCGGCTCGGCCGCACTGCTCGCCCTGGTGGCCATCGGCATCGGCCAGTACCCGCTCAACCCGCTGGAGGTGTTCAACGCCATCATCGGCAACGGCGAACGCTTCCACCGGATCGTGGTCGTGGAGTGGCGCATGCCCGTGGCGATCTCCGCGGTGTTCTTCGGCGCCCTGCTCGGCATCGGTGGCGCGGTGTTCGAGTCCATGACCCGCAACCCGCTGGGCTCCCCGGACATCATCGGCTTCGACGCCGGCTCCTTCACCGCCGTGACCCTGACCATGCTGGTCATCGGTTCCACCGCCTACTGGAACATCGCCTTCGCCGCGATCATCGGCGGCGTGCTGACCGCCTTCGTGGTCTTCCTGCTGGCCCGCAAGAACAAGTCGGTGCAGAGCTTCCGCCTGATCATCGTGGGCATCGGCGTCTCCGCCACCCTCGGCTCGCTCAACGCCTACCTGATCACCCGCGCCGACGTGGAGGACGCCATGATGGTCGGCTTCTGGTCCGCCGGGTCGATCAACCGGGTCACCTGGCAGTCGCTGCTGCCCGTCCTGGCCATCGGCATCCTGGTCATCGTCCTGATCGCCCTGCTGGCCCCGGCGCTCAAGCAGATGGAACTCGGCGACGACGCCGCCACCACCCAGGGCGTGAACGTGGAACGTACCCGCCTGGCCCTGATGATCACCGGTGTGGCCACGACCGCGCTGGTCACCGCCGCCGCCGGGCCCATCGGCTTCATCGCCCTGGTCGCCCCGCAGCTCGCCCGGCGCATCGCCGGCACCCCGGGGGTCACCGTGCTCGGTGCCGCCGCGGTGGGTGCCGCCCTGCTCACCTTCGCCCACTTCCTCTCGCTGGTGATATCCCAGTTCTACCGTTCGATCCCCGTCGGTCTGCTGACCGTGAGCGTGGGCGGCGTGTACATGATCTGGCTGCTCGTCCGCGAGGCCCGCAAGCAGTACGGCGCACCGAAACAGACCAACTAACGGGAACATGGAATGACTGACTCAACGCACGGCCCCTCGACCCGCCTGAAGGCCGTCGACGCCACCATCGGTTACGACCAGCGGATCATCTCCACCGACCTCTCGGTGGATATCCCGCACGAGTCGTTCACCGCCATCATCGGTCCCAACGGCTGCGGCAAGTCCACCCTGCTGCGCGCACTCGCCCGCGTCCTGACCCCGGCGAAGGGCGAGGTCCTGCTGGACGACAAGAAGATCTCGTCCTACGGGGCGAAGGACGTCGCCCGCCAGCTCGGACTGCTCCCGCAGACCTCCCTGGCACCCGAGGGCATCCGCGTCGCCGACCTCGTCGCCCCCGGGCGCGCCCCCTACCAGTCGCTGTTCCACCAGTGGTCGCGTGAGGACGAGCAGGCGGTGAAGGAGGCCCTGGAGGCCACCCGCACCGACGTGCTGTCAGGCCGTCTCGTCTCCGAACTCTCCGGCGGTCAGCGCCAGCGCGTGTGGGTGGCGATGCTGCTGGCCCAGCAGACCCCGATCATGCTGCTCGACGAGCCGACGACATTCCTGGACATCGCCCACCAGTACGAGCTGATGGAGCTGCTGCGCACCTTCCACGACGACGGCAAGACCGTGGTCACCGTGCTGCACGACCTCAACCAGGCCTGCCGTTACGCCGGGCACCTCATCGTGATGCGCGACGGGCGGATCGTGACGACCGGCGCCCCGCAGGACGTGATGACCCCCGAGCTCGTCGAGGAGGTCTTCGGACTGCGCGCCCTGGTGGTCCCCGACCCGGTCACCGGGACGCCGAACATCGTGCCCCTGGACCCGCGGGCGGAGAAGAACGTGGTCTCCGCGGTGAACCCGGAACACGAGAACGCTACCGCCGGGGGTCGCTGACCACCTCCCAGTCCTCGACCTCCCCCGCCACGACCCGCAACAGCGGGTGGGCGGGGATCTCGTCGTCCGGGAGGCTCGCGTCCGGCAGGTTGTCCAGCCACTCCGGCGCACGCTCGGTCACCTTACGACGCAGGTGCTCGAGCTCGTAGGCGAGCTGCCCGCCGGTGACGGGGACCGGTGTGAGGTCGTCCGGCGTCGCCGTGCCGTGGATCCGGGTGCCGTCGAAGCGGTAGCCCCGTGCCGTGGCCTCCTCGCGCAGGGCCCACAGGTAGGCGGCGATAGCCTCGGTCGGGGCGTCCTGCGCGCGGAACCTCCTGAGCTGCGGGTGCGCGGTGTAACCCCGCGTCCCGCCTTCCAGCACCTTCTGCGCCAGCAACGCCTCGCGCCAGCAGGCCACGAGTGCGGCACGGTCGAGGATCGAGGGGTCAAGGCTCCACAGTCGCATGGACGGCCAGCATACCCCTCCCGGGTCAGTTGGCGGAGGAGTCCTCGACGGCGTCCTCGAGGTTGTCGAGGACGTCGAAGGCGTCGGTGAATCCGGCGATGGTCCCCTTGCCGAGCGGGTGGACCTCCCCCTGCCGGGAGGCCTCGAGGTCACGGAAGGCGGTCGACTCCATCAGTGTGTCGAGGGAGTCGGTCGTCGAGCCGTCGAACCCCGTCGCGTAGAAGACGAGGTCCGCGTCGCCGAGCACCGAGCTGAGGTTCTCCGCCGACATCTCCTGCTCCCAACCGTCGGCGTCGCGGGTGGCGTCGTCGATGCCGTCGGCGAACCGGGCACCCGCCGGCGTGATGATCTCGCCGGCCATGCTGCCGGAGCCCATCGCGGTGATCTCCTGGTCGTCGTAGGAGGCGAAGAAGGCCACCCGCCGGTCGGCCAGCTCATCACCGTAGGCATCGGCGACGTCCTCCTGACGGGCTCGCAGATCCTCCTCGAGCTCCTCGTAGCGGTCGGTGCGGTTGACCGCGTCGGCGATCTGCGCCACCCGGCCGGACCAGTCCGCCCGCTCGGGCCCGGCGTGCGTGTAGATGTAGGACGGAGCGAGTTCCCGCAGCTTCTCCACGATCTCCTCGTCCACCATGTTCGGCACGAGGATCAGGTCAGGCTCCAGCGCCGCGACGGCCTCGAGGTCCGCCTGGCCGTCCCGGCCGATGTCCGGAACGTCCTTCATCCGCTCGAACTGCTCCTCGGTCAGCAGGGACCTGGTGGCCGTGCCGTTCTGGCCGGCGGGTTCGGTCCCCAGGTCCAGGAGTGCCTGCACGGCGGCGAAGTGCAGGGTGACGATGGTCTGCGGGTCCGCCGGGACCTCCACCTCGTTGCCCTCGGAATCCGTCACCGTGCGCACGTCCCCGTCGGCCACGTCGGTGACCGAGTCGGAGTTGGAGCCGTCCTCCCCGTCGGTGCTGCATGCGGGCACCGCGAGGAGCAGGGCCGCGGCGAGGACGCCGGACGCCGCGCGTCGGCGGGCGTGGCGGTTGGGAACGGTGGCTGAGGGGTGCGGGAAGGACGTCATGAGGGGATCATGACACATTCCGACCCCTTAGGCCAGGCTTTCCTATTGTCTAGACACTGACGGCGCGACGCTGCTGGTTCTGCAGGACGCGCGCGAAGGTGGCGAACTTCGTCGCCGTCTCCCGGTGTTCCTCCTCCGGCACGGAACCGGCGACGATGCCGGCCCCGGCGAAGAGCTGCGCCCGGGGGCCGTCGACGACGCCGCCGCGCAACGACAACGCCCACTCGGCGTTGCCGTTGGCGTCCACCCAGCCGACCAGACCGGAGTACATACCGCGGTCGAAGTCCTCCAGCTCCCCGATGAGCTCACGGGCGGTCGCCGTGGGCCAGCCGCAGACGGCGGGTGTGGGGTGCAGGTCGTAGAGCATCTTCATCACCGACGCCGGCGAACCGACCCCCGGCAACCGGCCGGTGATCCGACTGCCCAGGTGCAGGATCACCGGGGTGGACACCACACTCGGCGCCTCCGGCACCACCACGTTGTTCGCGTGACGGTGGAACACCTCCCCCACCTGGTTGACCACGTGGCCGTGCTCGGCGCGGTCCTTCGGCGAGGTCAGGAGGTTGCGGGTCAGGTCCCGGTCACGCTCCGGGTGCTGACGGTCCCGCGGCACCGAACCCGCCAGCGGGAAACTCGTGACCGCACCGCGCCGGCTGCGCAGGACGAGCTCCGGGCTCGCCCCCACCAGCGAACCCTGCGACTCACCGAGGGCGGCTCGGTAGATGTAGGCGTGCGGGTTCGCCGCACCGAGGTCGGCGACGAGCCGGTCGAGGTCGAAGTCCTGCTCCGCCTCCAGCGACGCCGTCCGGGCGAGGACGACCTTCTTGAGCTCCTCGGCCTCGATCCGCTCCACGGCGCTGGCCACCGCGCGACGGTAGCCGGGCGAATCCGGCAGCGACAGGGGTTCTGCGGCGGCGTTCGCCGCCGTCGCAGCGTCCTGCGCCGCGTCCTGGGCCGTCTCCTGGGCCGTGTCACCGACGGAACCCTCCCGCCAGGTGACCTCCTCGGGCACGTAGAGGACCGCGGGACGTCCGGTGTCGAAGGGGATGCACCCGACGACCGGCCCCTCGTTGCCCAGGTGCACGAGCAGGGACTCGACGGCGTCGGCGACACTGTCGCCGTCCCACACCGACGGGTCCACGACCTGCTTCACGCCCCGGGCCGACAGCCGGTACTCCGGCGTGGAGAAGTCGAACAACATGTCATCGGTACGCGGGTCAACGCTGGCTGGCACCACCATCGACGACCACCTCCTGGAGGGTCATGTGACGGGAACCGTCACCGGTGAGAAAGACGACGACCGAGGCGATGTCCGACGGATCGGCGATTCGCCCCAGCGGAATGCCCGACTTGAACAACTCGGGCTGACCGGCGACCAACGACTCCTCCGAGCCGAGACCGTCGATCATCGACGTGCGGGTGGTGCCCGGGCAGACAACGTTACACCGCACGCCACGGGGCCCCAGCTCAAGGCCGAAGGACCTCGTCACGCTGCTGGCCGCCGCCTTGGACGCCGCATAGGCGACCATCCTGGAGCGCGGCACCGAGCCGGCGTTGGACCCGATGGTGACGATCGAGCCGCCGCCGCGCTCCGCCATCCGCGGGCCCAGCGTGCGGCACAGGGCGAAGACGCCGAAGGCGTTGACGGCGAACTGGCGGTCCCAGTCCTCGTCGCTGGTCTCCTCACCCGGTCCGCCGGCGATCACGCCGGCACCGTTGACGAGGGCGTCCACCGGGCCGACCGAGGACCACACGTCCTCGACGATCGTCGCGACCTGGTCGGAGTCCGAGACGTCCAACCCCACCTGGTGGAGGACGCCCGGCAGTTGCGTCCGCACACGGATGACACCCGCGTCGTGGGACACGTCGGCCGCGGAAACCGTGTGACCGGCCTCCAGAAGTCGGGTCACGACGGCGTTACCGATACCGCCCGCCGCGCCCGTGACAAAGACATGGGACAACTCAACCACGCGCCCCGACCGCAGCCGCCGGACGTGCGAACTGGGTGAGCCCGTCGACGACCGACGCCGTGTCCGTGACGAGGCCGCACCGCGACGCGGCGAAGTCCAGGGTGTGCCGGTGGTCCTCCGGGGTGAAGTCCGCCATCGCGTCGGCGACCAGGAAAGGCTTGACGTCTCGCATGAACGCGGAGGTCGCCGTTGTCAGGCAACCGATGTGGGCGTACACGCCGACGATGATGAGCTGGTCGCGGCCGTCGCCGGCGAGCATGTCCTCGAAGTCCGAGCGGGAGAAGGCGTCGTAGCGCCACTTGGTGAGCACCGTGTCCGCCTCACGCGGGGCGAGGTCGCCCACGATCGCCTGGCGGCCGTCGTCGGTGAGGCCGGGGCCCCAGAAGTCACCGAGGAGCCCGCGGTCGGAGGGGTCCTGGTTCGGCGGCTGAGCGGTGTAGAACACCGGGACACCGGCGGCGTCCGCGGCCTCGCGGAGCCGACGGATGTTGTCGATGACGGTGGCGACCATCGGCGAGTCCTCGCCGAACGCGTCGATGAAATACTCCTGCATGTCATGGATCAGCAGAGCTGCGTGAGGGGCATCAAGCTGCCAGTCCGCGCGATTCCGCGGCAGGGAATCGGCGGCGGGCAACGGGTAAGGTGCAATCGCGGGTAGCACGACGTCCTCCTAAAAGGGTGTGAGGGTATACCGCCATAAGCGACGGCGGCAACAGCATACCCTACCCTTGCTTCACGTATACCAGACCTATCTATGTCATTTGCCACATGCGCGCAGTATTGACACAACTGTCCCGCCACGGACACCGGGACGACATCTGCGCAGCGTATCAGCGGACAATGGCGTTCACCGCTGGCTTGGGGGGTTGCGGGTTGCCAGGATATTGGCAGCGGGCCGTGGGGCGGGGAGGTCCTGCGGGGCGCGGTGGGGCCGTGCGGAATAACCACCCTTCCAGGCAGCCAATCGGCCCGTTTCCCTGTTTGGAAGGGTGATCGCACTGCATGGCCACTCCCCTACGCCTGACGGGGGAACGCGGAGGAGGACCGGGCATGCAAAAAGGACTGCCCCCTCCCGTGCGAACACGGGTGGGGGCAGTCCTCAGTGCCGTCCATCGCGCCGGAGCGCGGGGACGGACCCTGTCAGGTCAGATCAAACTACTTGTTGATCTTGGTGACACGGCCGGCGCCGACGGTGCGGCCACCCTCACGGATGGCGAACCGCAGGCCCTCGTCCATGGCGACCGGCTGGATCAGGGTGACGCTCATGTCGACGTTGTCGCCGGGCATGACCATCTCGGTGCCCTCCGGCAGCTTCACGACGCCGGTGACGTCGGTGGTGCGGAAGTAGAACTGCGGGCGGTAGTTGTCGAAGAACGGGGTGTGGCGGCCGCCCTCATCCTTGGACAGGATGTAGACGGAGCCCTCGAACTCGGTGTGCGGGGTGTAGGCACCGGGCTTGGCGATGACCTGACCGCGCTCGACGTCCTCGCGCTTCAGACCGCGGAGCAGCAGGGCGGCGTTGTCGCCGGCCTCAGCCGAATCCAGCAGCTTGTTGAACATCTCGATGGAAGTCACCGTGGTCTTGGTGGACTTCTCGCGGATGCCGATGATCTCGATCTCGTCGTTCAGGTTCAGCTCGCCACGCTCGACACGACCGGTAACCACGGTGCCGCGGCCGGTGATCGTGAAGATGTCCTCGACGGGCATCAAGAACGGCTTGTCGGTCTCGCGCTCCGGATCCGGGATGGAGTCGTCGCAGGCCTGCATGAGGTCGACGATCGCCTGGGTCCACTTCGGGTCGCCCTCGAGCGCCTTCAGAGCGGAGATCTGGACGATCGGGGCCTCTTCGTCGTAGTCCTGCTCGCCCAGGAGCTCACGGACCTCCATCTCGACGAGCTCGATGAGGTCCTCATCGTCAACCATGTCGCACTTGTTCAGCGCAACGAGGATGTAGGGAACGCCAACCTGGCGAGCCAGCAGAACGTGCTCGCGGGTCTGCGGCATCGGGCCGTCAGTGGCGGCGACGACGAGGATCGCACCGTCCATCTGAGCAGCACCGGTGATCATGTTCTTGATGTAGTCGGCGTGACCCGGCGCATCCACGTGTGCGTAGTGGCGCTTCTCGGTCTGGTACTCCACGTGGGAGATGTTGATCGTGATGCCACGCTCACGCTCCTCCGGCGCCTTGTCGATGGCGTCGAATGCGAAGGCCTGGTTGAGCTCCGGGTAGGTGTCAGCCAGAACCTTCGTGATAGCGGCAGTCGTCGTGGTCTTGCCGTGGTCGACGTGACCGATGGTGCCGATGTTAACGTGCGGCTTAGTACGCTCGAACTTAGCCTTCGCCACTGTGGTGTCCTCCTGGACTCTTCGGTGACTACGACTCTCGCAGCCACGGGGATTATGTACTCCGGTACCGGGTCCACTGCTGGTGCAGCAGCCGGAACACCGGGTCTTTCATTGTGCCGATTACAGCATCGTACAGCGCGTTGGCGGCCGTGACATCCCCGCACCGGAACGGCGGGATTGAAAGGGCTTCCTGCCTACACGCAGGTGCTGGGTAACGGCCAGCACTCTGCATCCTACTGCAACCTGCGCCGCAGCGAAAACCGCGTGGTGACGGCAGGTTACGAGGATACCGGGTGCTGACCCCTACCCTCCCCCGAGGATGGCCGGTGTCACCAGCCGGAGGCTGGGCCGCCGTCCGCGGGGAGGACGAGGTCGCGTCCTTCGGCCGGGGCCGAGGGAGGCGGCGGAGAACTAGGCGTTGCCCGTGCGCTCCGCGATGATCTCGGTCGCCACGGAGGAGGGAACCTCACCGTAGGAGTCGAAGATCATGGTGTAGTTCGCACGACCCTGGGTCTTGGACCGCAGGTCGCCGACGTAGCCGAACATCTCGGACAGCGGGACCTTGCCCTTGACGACCTTGGCGCCGGAGCGGTCCTCCATGGCCGAGACCTGGCCACGACGGGAGTTGATGTCGCCGATGACCTCACCCATGAACTCCTCAGGGGTGGTGACCTCGACAGCCATCAGGGGCTCGAGCAGGACCGGCTTCGCCTTGGCGACGCCTTCCTTCAGGGCCTGGGAACCGGCGATCTTGAACGCCATCTCCGAGGAGTCGACGTCGTGGTACTGACCGTCGATCAGGGTGGCCTTGATGTCGACCAGCGGGAAGCCCGCCAGGTAGCCGTACTGCATGGCGTCCTGGATGCCGGCGTCCACCGAGGGGATGTACTCACGGGGGATGCGGCCACCGGTGACGGCGTTGACGAACTTGTAGTTCGCGTCCTCGCCCTCCTCCAGCTCCTCGGGATCCGGGTTGTACGGCTCGAGGGCGATGATCACCTTAGCGAACTGACCGGAACCACCGGTCTGCTTCTTGTGGGTGAACTCGATCTTCTCGACGGGCTTGCGGATGGTCTCGCGGTACGCGACCTGCGGGGCACCCACGTTGGCCTCGACCTTGAACTCGCGCTTCATGCGGTCGACGAAGACGTCGAGGTGCAGCTCGCCCATACCACCGATGATGGTCTGGCCGGTCTCGTCGTCGAGGTTGACGGTGAAGGTCGGGTCCTCTTCGGTCAGGCGCTGGATGGCGACACCCAGCTTCTCCTGGTCCGACTTGGTCTTCGGCTCGATGGAGACCTTGATGACCGGGTCCGGGAAGTCCATGGACTCCAGGAGGATCGGGTCGTTGATGTCGCAGAGCGTGTCACCGGTGGTGGTCTCCTTGAGACCGATCATCGCGTAGATGTTACCGGCGTGGGCCTTGTCGACCGGGTTCTCCTTGTTGGCGTGCATCTGGAAGAGCTTGCCAACGCGCTCCTTCTTACCGGTGACGGCGTTGAGGACCTGCTGGCCCGGCTCGACGTTGCCCGAGTAGACGCGCACGAAGGTGAGCTTGCCGAAGAACGGGTGAGCGGCGATCTTGAAGGCGAGAGCGGAGAAGGGCTCGTCGTCGTTGGGCTTGCGGGACATCTCGACGTCGTCGTGGCCCGGCTTGTGGCCCTGGATGTTCTCGACGTCCAGCGGGGACGGGAGGTAGTCGATGACCGCGTCCAGCACCGGCTGGATGCCCTTGTTGTGGTACGCGGTACCACAGAGCACGGGGTAGATCTCGGAGTTGATCGTCAGCTTGCGGATGGCAGCCTTGATCTCCTCGAGGGAGAGCTCCTCGCCCGCGAAGTACTTCTCCATGAGTGCCTCGTCGGACTCGGCGACGGACTCGAGGAGCTTCTCGCGGTACTCGGCGGCCTTGTCGGCGAGATCGGCGGGGATCTCCTCGTAGGTCGGCTCAGCGCCGACCTCGACGCGGCCGCGCCAGGTGATGGCCTTCATGGTCAGCAGGTCGACGACGCCGTCGAAGTCGTCCTCGACGCCGATCGGGAGCTGCATGACCAACGGCTTCGCACCGAGGCGGTCGATGATGGTCTGAACGGTGAAGTCGAAGTCCGCGCCCAGCTTGTCCATCTTGTTGACGAAGCAGATGCGGGGGACGTCGTACTTGTCGGCCTGACGCCAGACCTGCTCCGACTGGGGCTCGACGCCCTCCTTGCCGTCGAAGACGGCGACGGCGCCGTCGAGGACGCGCAGGGAGCGCTCGACCTCGACGGTGAAGTCGACGTGGCCGGGCGTGTCGATGATGTTGACCTGGTTCTCATCCCAAAAACAGGTGACGGCGGCGGAGGTGATCGTGATGCCACGCTCCTTCTCCTGCTCCATCCAGTCAGTGGTGGAGGCACCGTCGTGCGTCTCGCCAACCTTGCGGTTGATGCCGGTGTAGTAGAGGATGCGCTCGGTCGTCGTGGTCTTACCAGCATCGATGTGCGCCATGATGCCGATGTTGCGGACCTTCTTCAGGTCCTTCTGCACTTCTTGTGCCACAGTCTATTCCCTCGGTGTTGTTGGAATGTCGTAGATGATTGTGCCATCGACCGGGCGACCACGCAGGTTCCACGCCGGCCGGGAGGAGTCACCCGGGGGTGACTCCTCTCAGATCACCAGCGGTAGTGGGCGAAGGCGCGGTTGGCCTCGGCCATCTTGTGGGTGTCCTCGCGACGCTTGACCGAGGCGCCGAGACCGTTGGACGCATCCAGGATCTCGTTGGCGAGACGCTCGGTCATCGTGTTCTCGCGGCGCTGACGGGTGAAGGTGACGAGCCAGCGCAGGGCCAGGGTGGTGGAGCGACCGGGACGGACCTCGACCGGGACCTGGTAGGTGGCGCCACCGACGCGACGGGAGCGGACCTCGAGGGCCGGCTTCACGTTGTCGAGGGCCTTCATCAGCGTGAGGACCGGGTCGGTACCGGTCTTGTCGCGGCAGGCCTCGAGGGCACCGTAGACGATGCGCTCGGCGGTGGACTTCTTGCCGTCCAGCAGAACCTTGTTCACGAGCTGGGAGACGATGACGTCGTCGTAGACCGGATCCTTGACGACGGGACGTGCGGGTGCGGGACCTTTACGCGGCATTCTACTTCTCCTTCTTGGCGCCGTAGCGGGAACGGGCCTGCTTGCGGTCCTTGACACCCTGGGTATCGAGGGAGCCGCGGACGATCTTGTAGCGGACACCCGGGAGGTCCTTCACACGACCACCACGGACGAGCACCATGGAGTGCTCCTGGAGGTTGTGGCCCTCACCGGGGATGTAGGCGGAGACCTCGATGCCGGAGGTCAGTCGCACACGGGCGACCTTACGAAGAGCCGAGTTCGGCTTCTTCGGGGTGGTGGTGTACACGCGGGTGCACACGCCACGACGCTGGGGCGAGCCCTTCAGCGCAGCCGTGGCAGTCTTGACAGACTTGTCGTGGCGGCCCTTTCGGACCAGCTGCTGGATAGTAGGCATAAACCGACTTTCTGCTTGTTCGTGTCCTGCCGTGCCCCGGGCTCTCCCGGTGCTGATGCCGGTGGACGCTCGTGGTCGGACGAGACCTTCTTCGAGATCATTTCCCTGCTGTGTCAGTCGCGTCTTTGTTTTGAACGTGCCGAAACCCCTCAGCCGCTCTCGCTGGCCTACGGGGTAGAAGTTCATATCCGACCGGAAGAACCGGCAGACGCGTCCTGATAACTGGGACTGTGGCCTGACACTACCCGACACGCCACATACCACCAAATCCCCGCCCCCGCCGCACCCGGGCCCCCGCCGAGATCCGTACTATACAGCCGTACCAGACATCGTTCCCGGCCACAGGCCCGCGAGCGCCTCCCCGCCGCTTCAATTCATCGCCCCTGGACGCGCACTGGTACGTACGTATCAGGTATGGACCCCGCGACCGCCCCTCCCCCACGAACGACGAAGACCCGGCCCCCTTTGAAAGGGGACCGGGCTTTGCTCTGCTTCGCGGGTGGGCCGGCGGCGTTAGGCCACCGGGCACCTGCTAGTTCAGGTCGATGTCGTCCAGCGGGACGGCAGCGCCGGTGAACTCACCGTAGGAGTCGTCACCGTAGAAACCGTCACCGAATGTGGACGGCAGCTGGTAGGCGGCCGCGCGGGCCTCCTCGGTCGGCTCCACCGCGATGTTGCGGTACTTGGAGATACCGGTACCGGCCGGGATCAGCTTACCGATGATCACGTTCTCCTTGAGGCCGATGAGCTTGTCCGAACGCTTGTTGATCGCAGCGTCCGTCAGCACACGGGTCGTCTCCTGGAAGGAGGCGGCCGACAGCCAGGAGTCGGTGGCCAGCGAGGCCTTGGTGATACCCATGATCTCGGCACGCACCTCCACCGGACGTCCACCGGTCTGCACCGCAGCCTTGGAGGCGGACACGGCGTCGGCGTGGTCGACGAGAGAACCGGGCAGGTACTCGGTCGAGCCGGAGTCGATGACCGTCACGCGGCGCAGCATCTGACGCACGATGATCTCGATGTGCTTGTCGTGGATGGCCACACCCTGGTCACGGTAGACCTTCTGGACCTCGTTGATCAGGTGCTGCTGGACGCCACGGCGACCCATCACGCGGAGCACCTCGTGCGGGTCAGCGGAACCCTTGAGCAGCTGCTGACCGCGGGAGACCGAGTCGCCCTGCTTGATCTGGCGCTCGAAGTCGCCGACCTTGATGACGGCCAGACCCTGACGCTTGGACAGCTTCTCGTACACGACCTCGTCCGAGCCGTCGGCCGGGATGATGGTCAGGGTGTAGAAGTTGTCGTCGTCCTCGATCCGCACCTTGCCGTCGACCGAGGCGATGGGCGCCTTGGCCTTCGGGACGCGGGCCTCGAACAGCTCCTGGACACGGGGCAGACCGCCGGTGATGTCTCCACCGACACCACCCTGGTGGAACGTACGCATGGTCAGCTGGGTACCCGGCTCACCGATGGACTGCGCGGCGACGATACCCACGGCCTCACCGATGTCAACCTTCTTACCGGTTGCCATGGAACGTCCGTAGCAGGTCGCGCAGACACCGGTGGCGGTGTCACAGGTCATCACGGAGCGGACCTTAAGGGTAGCGACACCGGCGTCGACGAGCTGCTGGATCTCCGGGTCGCCCAGGTCCTGGCCGGCCGGGATGACGACGTTGCCCTCGGGGTCCACGGCGTCGGCGGCGAGGAAACGGCCGGTGGCCGCGGTCTCGACGAACTCCGCACGACGGAACTTCCCGGTCGGGTTGCCCTCGGCGTCCGGCACAGCCTCCGCCAGCGGGATGGTGACGCCCTTGGACGTGGTGCAGTCGTCCTCGCGGACGATGACGTCCTGCGCGACATCCACCAGACGACGGGTCAGGTAACCCGAGTCGGCGGTACGCAGCGCGGTATCGGCCAGGCCCTTACGCGAACCGTGGGAGTTGTTGAAGTACTCCAGCACCGACAGGCCCTCACGGAAGGAGGTCTTGATCGGACGCGTGATGTAGTCACCACGCGAGTTCGTGACCATGCCCTTCATACCGGCCAGCGTCCAGATCTGACGCATGTTGCCGGCCGCGCCGGACTTCACGATCATCGGGATCGGGTTGTCGTCCGGGTAGAGCTGCTCGACGGACTCACCGACGAAGTCGGTGGCTTCCTTCCACAGGTCGACTAGGGAGTTGTACCGCTCCGTCGCGTTGATCTTGCCGCGAGCCATCTTCTTCTCGATGACGCGGGCACGCTCCTCGTAACGGTCGAGGATCTCCTTCTTGTTCGGCAGTACCAGCACGTCGTGCATGGTGATGGTCACGCCGGAACGGGTCGCCCAGTAGAAACCGGCGTCCTTGAGCTTGTCCACGGTCTGGGCGACCGTGATCATCGGGTACTTCGCGGCGAGGTCGTTGATGACCGCGGCCTGCGGCTTCTTGGCCATGACGTCGTCGACGAAGGGGTAGTTCCACGGCAGCAGGTCGTTGAAGAGCACGCGGCCGAGGGTGGTGTGGGCGAGCCACACCTCCCCCTTCTGCCAACCGTCGGGGAAACGCTCGGCCTCGACATCCGCCGGCGGACGCAGGTGGTCGATGCGGACCTTGATCGGGGCCTGCAGACCCAGGACGCCACGGTCGCGGGCCATGATGGCCTCGGCGAGGGTGGAGTACACGCCCCGCTCGGGACCGTTCTCGTCGGCCGGGGTGTAGGCACCCTGGCCGCCGATCTCGTCCACGGACTTCTGCAGCGTCAGGAAGTACAGGCCGGTGACCATGTCCAGACGCGGCATGGCCAGGGGCTTACCGGACGCCGGGGACAGGATGTTGTTCGAGGCGAGCATCAGGATGCGGGCCTCGGCCTGGGCCTCGTCGGACAGCGGCAGGTGCACAGCCATCTGGTCGCCGTCGAAGTCGGCGTTGAAGGCCTCACAGGCCAGCGGGTGCAGCTGGATGGCCTTACCCTCGACGAGCACCGGCTCGAAGGCCTGGATACCCAGGCGGTGCAGGGTGGGCGCACGGTTCAGCATCACCGGGTGCTCGGCGATGGCGTCCTCGAGCACGTCCCACACCTCGGGACGCTGACGCTCGACCATCCGCTTGGCGGACTTGATGTTCTGCGCGTAGGACTTCTCGACCAGGCGCTTCATCACGAACGGCTTGAAGAGCTCCAGGGCCATCTGCTTGGGCAGACCACACTGGTGCAGCTTCAGCTGCGGACCGACGATGATCACCGAACGACCGGAGTAGTCGACACGCTTACCGAGCAGGTTCTGACGGAAGCGGCCCTGCTTGCCCTTGAGCAGGTCGGACAGCGACTTCAGCGGACGGTTGCCGGGGCCCGTGACCGGGCGGCCGCGGCGGCCGTTGTCGAAGAGCGCGTCGACGGACTCCTGCAGCATGCGCTTCTCGTTGTTCACGATGATCTCGGGTGCACCGAGGTCCAGCATGCGCTTCAGGCGGTTGTTGCGGTTGATCACACGACGGTAGAGGTCGTTGAGGTCGGAGGTCGCGAAGCGGCCACCGTCGAGCTGCACCATCGGGCGCAGCTCCGGCGGGATCACCGGGACAGCGTCCAGGACCATGCCGGCCGGGTCGTTGCCGGAACGCAGGAACGCGGCGACGACCTTCAGGCGCTTGAGGGCGCGCAGCTTCTTCTGGCCCTTGCCGTCGCGGATGATCTCGCGCAGCTTCTCGGCCTCGGCCTCGAGGTCGAAGGAGCGGATGAGGGTCTGGATGGACTCCGCGCCCATGCCGCCGGTGAAGTAGTCCTCGTAGCGGTCGACGAGCTCGGTGTAGATGCCCTCGTCCACGATCATCTGCTTCGGGGCGAGCTTGACGAAGGTGTTCCAGATCTCGTCGAGACGCTCGACCTCGCGCTCGGCGCGCTCACGGATGTGGCGCATCTCGCGCTCGGCGGAGGTCTGGACCTTGCGCTTGGCGTCGGCCTTGGCACCGGCGGCCTCGAGCTCGGCCAGGTCGGCCTCGAGCTTCTCGGAACGCTCGGCCAGATCGGCGTCGCGCTCGTTCTCGACCTCCTTCTTCTCCACCAGCATCTCGGCCTCGAGGGTGGTCTGGTCGTTGTGGCGACCTTCCTCATCCACGGAGGTGATGATGTTGGCCGCGAAGTAGATGATCTTCTCGAGATCCTTCGGAGCCAGGTCCAGCAGGTAGCCCAGACGGGAGGGCACACCCTTGAAGTACCAGATGTGCGTGACCGGGGCGGCGAGCTCGACGTGGCCCATGCGCTCACGGCGCACCTTGGACTTCGTCACCTCGACACCACAGCGCTCACAGATGATGCCCTTGTAACGGACTCGCTTGTACTTGCCGCAGGCACACTCCCAGTCACGGGTGGGCCCGAAGATCCGCTCGCAGAACAGACCGTCCTTCTCGGGCTTCAGGGTGCGGTAGTTGATGGTCTCCGGCTTCTTGACCTCGCCGTGGGACCAACGACGAATGTCGTCGGCGGTCGCGAGACCGATACGCAGTTCGTCAAAGAAGTTGACGTCCAGCACGTGGACTCCCTTTCCCCTCCGTCTTCATACGGAGGGCGGTAGTACGGGTGGTGCAGTGAAAAAAGGTCGTTGTCTGGTGGTGGGGGCTAGCCCACGTCGCTGTCGGCGTCCGGACGCTCGTCGCGGGACAGGTTGATGCCCAGGGCGGCGTTGGCGTGGTCGAGCTCGTCGTCGTCCGTGGAGCTGAGCTCCATCGGGGAACCGTCGGCCGCGAGCACCTCGACGTTGAGGCACAGCGACTGCAGCTCCTTGAGCAGAACCTTGAAGGACTCCGGGATACCCGGGTCCGGGATGTTCTCGCCCTTGACGATGGCCTCGTACACCTTCACACGGCCCACGACGTCGTCCGACTTGATGGTGAGCAGCTCCTGCAGGGTGTAGGCCGCGCCGTACGCCTGCATGGCCCACACCTCCATCTCACCGAAGCGCTGGCCACCGAACTGCGCCTTACCACCGAGCGGCTGCTGGGTGATCATGGAGTACGGACCGGTGGAACGCGCGTGGATCTTCTCGTCCACGAGGTGGTGCAGCTTGAGCATGTACATGTAGCCCACGGAGACCGGGTACGGGAACGGCTCGCCGGAGCGACCGTCGATGAGCTCGGCCTTGCCGTCGCCGTCCGTGAGGCGGATGCCGTCACGGTTCGGACGCACCGACTTCATCAGGCCGGAGAGCTCCTCGTTGGAGGCACCGTCGAACACCGGGGTGGCGGTCAACGAGTCGGCCGGCACGTCGTAGAGATCCTCCGGGAGGGTCTCCAGCATGGCCTTGACGGTCTCGTCCTCGGAGTCGATGTCGACCGCCCAGCCGTTCTTGGCTAGCCAGCCGAGGTGGGTCTCCAGGACCTGACCGATGTTCATACGACGGGGAACACCGTGGGTGTTCAGCATGATGTCGACCGGGGTGCCGTCCGGCAGGAACGGCATGTCCTCGGCGGGCAGGATCTTACCGACGACACCCTTGTTGCCGTGGCGGCCGGCGAGCTTGTCGCCGTCCTGGATCTTGCGCTTCTGCGCCACGTACACGCGGACCATCTCGTTGACACCGGGCGACAGGTCGTCGTCGTCCTCGCGGGAGAAGACGCGCACGCCGATGACCTTGCCGGTCTCGCCGTGGGGCACCTTCATGGAGGTGTCGCGGACCTCGCGGGCCTTCTCACCGAAGATGGCGCGCAGCAGGCGCTCCTCCGGGGTCAGCTCGGTCTCGCCTTTGGGCGTGACCTTACCGACGAGGATGTCGCCGTCGCGGACGTCCGCACCGATGCGCACGATGCCGCGCTCGTCCAGGTCGGCGAGCACGTCCTCACCCACGTTGGGGATGTCGCGGGTGATCTCCTCCGGCCCGAGCTTGGTGTCGCGGGCGTCGATCTCGTGCTCCTCGATGTGGATCGAGGTGAGGATGTCCTGCTCAACCATGCGCTGGTTGAGGATGATGGCGTCCTCGTAGTTGTGACCCTCCCACGGCATGATGGCGACCAGCAGGTTGCGGCCCAGCGCCATCTCACCGTTGTCGGTGCCGGGGCCGTCGGCGATGGCCTGGCCGGCCTCGACGCGGTCGCCCTGGCTGACCAGCGGCTTCTGGTTGTAGCAGGTGCCCTGGTTGGTGCGCTCGAACTTGCGCAGCATGTAGGTGTCGCGCACGCCGTCGTCGTCCATGATGGTGACGTAGTCGGCGGAGACGAACTCCACGGCGCCGGCCTTCGGGGAGACGATGACGTCGCCGGCGTCGTAGGCGGCGCGCTGCTCCATACCGGTACCCACGAAGGGGGCCTCGGCACGCAGGAGCGGCACGGCCTGACGCTGCATGTTCGCACCCATGAGGGCACGGTTGGCGTCGTCGTGCTCCAGGAACGGAATCATGGCGGTGGCCACGGAGACCATCTGACGCGGCGAGACGTCCATGTAGTCGACCTTGTCGACCGGGACGACCTCGACGTCGCCGCCACGCAGACGGACCTCGATCTGCTCCTCGGTGAACTGCTTGTCCGCGTTGTACGGGGTGTTCGCCTGGGCGATGATGTGGCGGTCCTCCTCATCGGCGG
Source organism: Corynebacterium sp. AOP40-4SA-5 (assembly GCF_052377355.1). Classification (NCBI taxonomy): domain Bacteria; kingdom Bacillati; phylum Actinomycetota; class Actinomycetes; order Mycobacteriales; family Corynebacteriaceae; genus Corynebacterium; species Corynebacterium sp. AOP40-4SA-5. The sequence goes on along the minus strand of NZ_JBQSWS010000005.1, from coordinate 134,288 downwards.
TGAGGTAGTCGACCACGTCCGTGATCTGACCGTTCTCGACACGACGGTAAGGAGTCTCGATGAAGCCGAAGGGGTTCACGCGGGCGTAGGACGCCAGGGAACCGATCAGACCGATGTTCGGACCCTCAGGGGTCTCGATCGGGCACATGCGGCCGTAGTGGGACGGGTGCACGTCTCGCACCTCGAGGCCGGCGCGCTCACGCGACAGACCACCGGGGCCCAGGGCGGACAGACGACGCTTGTTCGTCAGACCCGACAGGGAGTTGTTCTGGTCCATGAACTGCGACATCTGGGAGGTGCCGAAGAACTCGCGGATCGCGGCGGAGACCGGACGCACGTTGATCAGCGAGGTCGGGGTGATCGACTCCGCGTCCTGCGTGGTCATGCGCTCGCGCACGACGCGCTCCATGCGGGACAGGCCCACGCGGATCTGGTTCTGGATCAGCTCGCCGACGGTACGCACACGACGGTTGCCGAAGTGGTCGATGTCGTCGGTGCCCAGCGGGATCTCCACGGAGTCCGGGGAGGTCATGTCGCGCTCGCCGGAGTGCAGACGCACCAGGTACTCGATGGTGGTCAGGATGTCCTGCTCGGTGAGGGTCATGGGACCCTCGCCGCCGGTGCCCAGGCCCAGCTTGCGGTTGACCTTGTAGCGGCCCACCTTCGCCAGGTCGTAGCGACGGGAGTTGAAGAAGCTGTTCTCCAGCAGTGCCTGCGCGGAGTCGCGCGTGGGCGACTCACCGGGACGCTGCTTGCGGTAGATCTCCAGCAGGGCCTCGTCGGTGTTTGCGACGCCGTCCTTCTCGAGGGTGGACATCATGATCTCGGAGAAACCGAAACGCTCGGTGATCTCCTCGGCGCTGAGACCCAGGGCCTTCAGCAGCACGGTGACCGGCTGACGACGCTTGCGGTCGATGCGCACACCGATGGTGTCGCGCTTGTCGACGTCGAACTCCAGCCATGCACCACGCGAGGGGATGACCTTCACGGAGTGCAGCGGACGCTCGGTACCGGGATCGATGGACTCGTCGAAGTACACGCCCGGGGAGCGGACGAGCTGCGAGACCACGACACGCTCGGTGCCGTTGATGATGAAGGTGCCCTTGTCCGTCATCATCGGGAAATCGCCGATGAAGACGGTCTGGCTCTTGATCTCACCGGAGGTGGCGTTGGTGAACTCCGCGGTGACGTACAGCGGAGCCGAGTAGTTGATGTCCTTGTCCTTGCACTCGTCGACGGTGTTCTTCACGTCGTCGAAGCGCGGCTCGGACAGGACCAGGGACATGTTCTCGGAGTAGTCCTCGACAGGGGACAGCTCTTCGAGGATGTCCTCGAGACCGGAGGTGATGCGAACGCCCTCCCCGGCCTCAGCCTGCTTGCGGGCGCGCCACTGCGGCGTGCCGACGAGCCAGGCGAAAGAGTCCCTCTGGATGTCGAGAAGACCGGGAACCTCGATCGGGGCGTCGATCTTCGCGAACGAGTGACGTTGCGAAGCTCCGGGAATTCCCGGGGTGGAACTGGTCAGGCGGGAGACTGCCAAGATGGGGTCCTTCCAGCACCTCACGTGCCTGCCGGTCGCCTGGATCCGAGGGGACGGGTTCCTGGGCGGTGGCCGACACGGTTGCTATGAGCGTACGGTCTGCGGTGGTCTGTGGAAATCTGTGGGGTTCTGTGGGGATTGGCGGTGACCGGGTCAGTTGCGAACCTTGGTCCGGAAACAGTTGATGGACCTTGTCAAGTCACCGGTCCGGACCGGACCGGCGCGGTCTGGCACCCTGGCGTTCCGCCGTGCCGTGACCATGTCGATCCCCTCCATGCCTTCACTCATCAAGGTCGTGTCCTGCTGTTGTCGCAACATCACCGGACGTCAATCCAGCGCAACGATCGATCGTATATCACCCGTAGGCGTATGTCCACCCCTGCGACACACCCGGTTCACCCACCCGCGGCCGGTCGGTCGTCTCCGACGACGACCCGGCTACTCCGACGACCCTGACGTCCCAGACCGCTGGGCGCGCTGTGGCCGCAAGGCCACCACCGCCGAACCGAGTGCCACGATAGCACCCGTGACGGTCAGCACAATACCCCAACCGCGCGTGGGACGGTCCTGCCCCAGATCCGCCGCCTGTCGCAGCAGGTCGTCGCGCTCCGCGCCCGGGGTCGACCCGTTGAAGGAACTCAGCAGTTCCGGGGCTGCAGCCTCGCCAGCCTCGCCTGCGGCAGCCTCCCCCTCACCGTCCTGCGCCGGCGCGTCCGGCACGTAGACGTCCTGGATGTCCTCGGTGACCGAGACGATCATGCCGCTGCCCGGCTCCACGCGGAACTCCTTGTAGCCGTTGCGGTACAGCGAGGAGGACGCCCCGTCCGGCGTCGTCGACGTCGACCGGTAGTAGCCCGGGTTCGCCTGACGCACCGGCTCGGCGTCGAAGTCCTGCCGGAAGACGTAGACCTCCAAGCCGTCGACGTCCTCGGTCTGGACGAACTGGGCGGGCACCTCGCGACGCAGCAGGTTGTCGAAGACCGGGTACTCCTCCTGCGCCGTGTCGCGCGGGAACGTCAGCCACTGGCCGGTGACCTCGCTCGCCACCGCAGGCGTCCCCGGCGTGTCCGCGACCTTCGCGTCCCCCAGCGACGCGCCACTCATGCGGTCGATCCGGTAGCTCCAGACCTCGGCGTCCAGCAGGGCGTCGCCGCCCTCGAGGTCGTCGCGCACGGAGGTGACGCCGACGGTCGTCGCGGCCGCGTCGTCGTCCGCCGGCTCCCCCAGCGTCACGGCGTAGGTCTTCGTCACCGGCGCGGTGACCGGCTCGTCGCCGTCACCGAGATAGGACGTCCCGACGCGTGCCTCGTCGTCCTGCAGCGTCAGCTGCGTCTCGCTGAGTTCCAGGGGCACGGGACGCTCCGGCGGCACGAGGACCGGCAGCGCGAGGCCGAGGACGAGGAGGAGACACCCCAGTCCCAGGACGAGGACTGCGGTGACACGTGATCTCGGAAGCATGCGGACCATCGTAGTGGTCGACGTGTCCGGGAGTACACATGACACAACCCCCGCCGGGAACGTCTCGTGGACGTCCCTGACGGGGGTCGTGGTGAAAGCGGCGTGAGCCGGGTTTCTCCTACTTGAGGGAAACCTTGGCGCCGGCCTCCTCGAGCTTGGTCTTGGCAGCCTCGGCGTCATCCTTGGATGCACCCTCGAGCAGAGCCTTCGGTGCGCCCTCGACGAGCTCCTTGGCCTCCTTCAGGCCCAGGCCGGAGACGAGCTCGCGGACAACCTTGATCACGCCGATCTTCTTGGCGCCGGCATCCTCGAGAACGACGTCGAACTCGTCCTTCTCCTCCTCCTCGGCAGCAGCAGCGGCCGGAGCGGCAGCAGCGGCGACCGGGGCGGCAGCGGTGACGTCGAAGGTGTCCTCGAAGAGCTTGACGAACTCGGAGAGCTCGATCAGGGTCATCTCCTTGAAGGCCTCGAGCAGTTCGTCGTTGGTGAACTTAGCCATGTCGGCTTCCTTTCTTCGTCCCGACCGGACGTGGCCGGGAACAGGTTTTGTTACGTATGGGGGTTAAGCAGCCTGAAAGATCAGGCAGCTTCCTTCTTCTCCTGGAGCGCGGCGGTGAGCCGTGCAACCTGGGAAGCCGGGGCGTTGAACAGCCCGGCAGCCTTGCTGAGGGAGCCCTGCAGGGCGCCGGCCAGCTTGGCCAGGGTGGTCTCGCGGTTGTCCAGCTCGGCGATTGCCTCAACCTGGGCAGCGGACAGCGGAGTGCCGTCCATGTTGCCGCCCTTGATCACGAGGGCGCTGTGATCCGCACCGAACTTCTTGAACGCCTTGGCGGCGTCAACCGCCTCGCCCTGGATGAAGGCGACGGCAGTAGGTCCGGTGAGCAGTTCATCAGCGATCTCGACGCCGGCCTGCTTGGCAGCCAGCTTGATCATGGTGTTCTTGGCGACGGAGTAGGTGACCTCGGAACCCAGGGCCTTGCGCAGCTCCGTCGTCTGAGCGACGGTCAGGCCACGGTACTCGGTAAGCACGGTGGCACTGGCGTTCTCGAAACGTGCGGTGAGCTCCGCGACCGATGCGGTGTTCTTTGCGTTTGCCATACTCTCGCCTCCTTCCTGATGTCTGTCGGTGGTGCGACCAGACGGTGTCCTGAACGACCCTCCGTGACAAACAGTGACGCCCCGTGCCACAGGGCACGGGGCGCTTGGAGCGATTCTCGCGGACCCGTGGGTCCGCCGACGCTCGGCGTGTTCCGTGTTTCCCTGCGTGGGTCGCCATCGCCTTGACGGTGATGGTCCTTCGTCCGACTCCCCCGGTGCTGCCCGGGTGAGACGTCGACCGACGGTCTCCGGTGAAACTTGAACGTTCGCGGGGGTACCCGCGATCAAACTTCTCGTGTCACTATAGACCGGCACACACGAACCGCAAAATCCCGGCCGCGGAGCGCCCCGGGATGTAGTTTCGTGGACATGACTTCCCCTGCCGCCTCCCCCGCCGGAGCAGCCCGGTCCGCCGGCGTCCCCGACCACCGGTTCTTCCTCTCCGCCTTCCTCCGCTCGTGGGGACGACACGACCCACTCCCCTCCCGGGTGAACGACTGGGAGACACCGATGTCCGAGGAACACCCGGTGCCCGTCGTGCTGCTCCACGGCACGTGGATGAACGCCTACGGCACCTGGTCGTACATCGCACCGAAGCTCGTGGCACGGGGCTACCGTGTCTTCGCGCTCAACTACGGCGGCGACGACGAGAGCCTGCTGGGCCGTCGCCGCTGCTGTTTCGCCAGCGGACCGTTGCTCGACGCCACCGAGGACATCGGCCGTTTCATCGACCGGGTGCTGGAGGCGACCGGCGCCGAGAAGGTGGACGTGGTCGGCCATTCACAGGGTTCCGCGCAGGCCCGCATGCTCGTCACCGAGCACGAGGGCCGGTTCGCCGGCGGCGAACCCAAGATCCGCAACATCATCGGGCTCGCCGGCTCCGGCAACGGCACCACGCTGATGGGCCTCGGCACGCTCACCGCGAAGCTCCGCGAGGCCCTCCACGGCCGGGTGGACGTCTCCCGGATCGTTCGCAGCGTCCTGGGTGGCTGCGCCGAGGACCAGATCGTGGACTCCGACGTCATCAACCACATCAACCGCGACGGGCACACAGTCCCGGGCGTGGACTACACCATGATCGGGACGCGCTACGACGAGGTCGTCACCCCGTGGCGCACCCAGTTCCTCACCCCCGGCGAGGGGGCGAGCGTACGCAACCACTGCGTGCAGTCCGACGGCAACTCCGGCGACTGGAGCGACCACCTGTCGATCTGCTACTCGCCGCGTTCCTTCGACCTCATCCTCGAGCGTCTGTCGGACTCCGACTCCGGGGAGGACGGCGCCTACCGCCGTGCGCACCCGCACGTCGTCGCCCGCGTCGTGCCCGTCCTCGGGCAACTCCTGCAACGCGGGTACTGACATGAAGAACGCCCCGTCCTCCCCGGTGTACGGGGAGGACGGGGCGGCGTCCTACGCGGGACGGAAAGAGGAGTCTGAGACTTAGGCCTCTTCGCCGGCGAAGTTCTTCACGACGGTCGGGTCAACCTGGATGCCCGGGCTGTTGGTCGTCGCGACGGAGGCCTTCTTGATGTAACGGCCCTTGGCGGCGGACGGCTTCACGCGGAGGAGCTCCTCGACCAGCGCGCCGTAGTTCTCGGCGAGCGCCTTCTCGTCGAAGGAGGCCTTGCCGATCATGGCGTGCAGGTTCGCGGCCTTGTCGACGCGGAAGGAGATCTTACCGCCCTTGATCTCGGTGACGGCCTTGGCCACGTCGGTGGTCACGGTACCGGTCTTCGGGTTCGGCATCAGACCACGCGGGCCCAGGACGCGGGCGACGCGACCGACCTTGGCCATCTGGTCCGGGGTGGCGATCGCGGCATCGAAGTCGGTCCAACCACCCTGGATGCGCTCGATGAGCTCGGCGGTTCCGACGGCCTCGGCACCGGCCTCCTCGGCGGCGGTGGCGTTGGGGCCCTCGGCGAAGACGATGACGCGGACGTTCTTACCCGTGCCGTTGGGCAGGGAGACGGTGCCGCGGACGAGCTGGTCGGCCTTGCGCGGGTCGACACCCAGGCGGAAGGCGACGTCGACGGTGGCGTCGTGCGTCTTGGAGGAGGTCTCCTTGGCCAGCTTCAGGGCCTCGATCGGGGAGTAGAGACGATCGGCGTCGATCTTCTCTGCTGCGGCGCGGTACGCCTTGGAGTTCTTGCTCATGGTACTGGTCCAATCAGTGGTTGTTGGATTGTGGTCGACGGGCCGCAAGTGGCCCTGCCACGGGTGGAACCGGCAGTCGGCTGACTACTTGGCCGGCTGGTCGATGACGTCGATACCCATCGACCGGGCGGTGCCGGCGATGACGCGTGCACCGTTCTCCAGGTCGTTGGAGTTCATGTCCTCGAACTTGGTCTGGGCGATCTCGCGGCACTGGGCCCAGCTGACCTGGCCGACCTTCTCCGTGTGCGGGACACCGGAGCCCTTCTGGATGCCGGCGGCCTTCAGCAGCAGTTTCGCTGCCGGCGGGGTCTTCAGCTTGAAGTCGAAGGAGCGGTCCTCGTAGACCGTGATCTCGACCGGGATGACGTTGCCGCGCTGCGACTCGGTCGCGGCGTTGTACGCCTTGCAGAACTCCATGATGTTGACGCCGTGCGCACCGAGCGCCGGGCCCACGGGCGGAGCCGGGTTGGCGGCGCCAGCCTGGATCTGCAGCTTGATCAGGCCTGAGACCTTTTTCTTCTTCTTAGCCATGGTTCACCTCTTCACGTGGTACCAGGTGTGCCGCTTCCCCCTCGGGGAGCGGCGCCGCCGGCCCTATGGCGGGGGCCGGACGCACCTGTCCGGATGCCGGACTGTGTACCGGCCACCGGGTGGAATGTTGTCGTGCTCACGAAGAGCAACGGTCAAACTCTAGTTGAGCTTCTCGACCTGGTCAAACGCCAGGTCAACCGGGGTCTCGCGACCGAAGATCGAGACCAGGGCCTTGAGCTTGCTGTTGGCGGCGTCGATCTCGGAGATCGTCGCGGACACCGAGGCGAAGGGACCGGACAGCACGGTGACGGACTCCCCGACCTCGAAGTCGACCTCGACCTGCTCGCCGAGCGGCGTCGGGGCCATGGCGACACCGGTGTCGCTGACGTCGACGTTGCTGGCGGAGTCGGTCTCCTCCTCGTTGGTCGGTGCGGTGGCCGCCTCCGGCGGGAGGAGGAACTTGGCGACCTCACGGATCTTCACCGGGGTGGGCTTGCCCTCGTTGCCGACGAAGGACGTCACGCCCGGGGTATCGCGGATGACGGACCAGGACGCGTCGTCCAGCTCGATGCGCACCAGGACGTAGCCCGGCAGCAGCTTGCGCTTGACGCGCTTACGCTTGCCGTCCTTGAGCTCGGTGATCTCCTCGATCGGGACGACGACCTCGTGGATCTGCTCGTCGACACCCAGGGTCTGCGCACGCATCTCCAGGTTGGTCTTCACCTTGTTCTCGTAGCCCGAGTAGCACTGGATGATGTACCAGTCGCCGTCGAGCTTCTTGAGCGCGCGCATGAATTCGCGCAGGCGGGTGCGGTACGCGGCCATGGCCGCGTCCTCGGGCGCCTGCTCGGCGGGCGCGTCGGCGGAGGACGCTGCGGCGGCCGAGCCGTCCTCCCCGTCGATCTCCGCGCCGGCGGCGGGCGCGGTATCGCCGAGCTCGCTGACGGCCTGCTGCACGTCGTTGTGCGCGGCCGCAGCGAGGCCCTCGGCGGTGCTGCTGTCGTGGATGTTCTCGTCACTCATGGGTTGATCATCTCCCGGATGGTACTGACGCCTGGCGGACGGGCACGTTGCCGTCCCCCGCATGAAAAATCCGCCTCGCCGGAAGGCGGAGGCGGTGGTTACAACGAAGATTCTAGCACGCTCAGAGGCCGAACATGAACTCCAGACCCTCACCGGTGAGCAGGTCGACGACCGTGCAGATCGCGGTGATCACGATGAGGAAGACGATCGTGACGATGGAGTAGGTGACCATCTCGCGGCCCGTGGGCCAGATGACCTTCTTGACCTCGGAACCCACCGACCGCGGGAACGCCAGGATCCGGCTGCCGCCGGACTTGGACCCCTCGACGTCCGCGATCTTGGCGGAGACGCCGTTGTCGTGGTCGTGGGCGGCGCCGTATCCGCTGACCTGACGCTTACCTGACGGGCGCAACGGACCACCGGCGGAACCGACCTCATCGTTCTTCTCGTCACTCACGTGATCTACAGCTCCTCGGAATATGGAAGACCCCGGTGACCCCGGGTCGGTGGCGAACCACCGGCCCGGCATCCCGGGGCATGTGCAGGGGCGACAGGACTTGAACCTGCAACCTGCGGTTTTGGAGACCGCTGCTCTGCCAATTGAGCCACGCCCCTTCGCGATGGATCTCAGCCTACCACTCGGGCAGACGTCGACGTCTCACGGACGGTACCGCAACAACGGCACCGCAGCAGTGTATCAGTAGCCCGTCCCCGGCAACAACTGGGCCGGGCGCGTCCGGGGTGAGCCCGGGGCGCGTCCGGGGTGAGCCCGGGGCGCGTCCGGGTTGCGTCCTGGTTCGGGCTGGACGCAACCCCGCGTGCCGTGCCGGATCCGGCCTTTCCGTGCCGGCGCCGGGACGGATCCGGCACGCGGCCGTGGGTGGACGCCCGGCGGGAGAGCGCGGAGAGACCGCGAGCACGGAGCGTGCACAGCGAAACACCCCGCGGCCCGATCTCTCGGTGCCGCGGGGTGTCCAGTTGTAGCGATGCCGGGGATCGAACCCGGGACCTCACGATTATGAGTCGTGCGCTCTAACCATCTGAGCTACACCGCCAGGGCCATTCATCCGGCTGTGACCGGCAAGCCGGATATCGCCTAGAAATGACTTGAGCCCCCTGACAGAATCGAACTGTCGACCTTTTCCTTACCATGGAAACGCTCTACCGACTGAGCTAAGGGGGCGTACTTCACGCAGCAGGACCGGAGCACAACCTTGGTTGTTCCCGCTCCATCGCTCGAAGCCTGAAGTAGAATAACCAGAGCGACCCTACTTGCACAAATCTGCAGGTCAGTGAGAATAAATAGCACTCCGGGGAACACCACCGCCGCATCCTCGGGCTTCGTACGGCCTCCCCTCCCCCGCTCGCCGCGTCCGACGGCCCTCCTCGGTACCGGGCGACCGGGCAACCCCGGAGGTTGGTTCCACCGTCCTCCGGGGTTGCTGCCTCAACCTTACCCGGGCAGCCCCACCCCAAGCGGCAGATGCGGATTAAACGACAGAATGTGTGTCCGGGACCGGCGCTCCTCGGCAGGTCAAGACAGAGGAATGGGGCTCGAATAGCTCATCGGGGGCTATTGAGCCGCGGAGCCGCCATGGCCCGTGCCATGCCGGCCCATGGAGGCCGCTCCCGCTGACTCCGGGTAGCCCGAAGCAGCTCGTCCCCACACCACGGCGCAATCCCTGCATTTCGGTCCGATCACTGCCAGTCACCGGACCGAAATGCAGGGATTGCGCCGGGCAGCAGAGTCGCTAGGCCACCGCTTCCCGGGACTTGACCCGTACGACCCGGTCGCCTGCAGGTCGGGACGGGCTGAGCCTTCGTCATGACGCGCCCGAGGCAGACACACATCCTGACCATTACCCCCATCAACCCGATGCTGAGGCCTCGACCCCACGCACGCGAAAACCGCCCGGGGAGTGTCTCCACTCCACGGGCGGTTCGCGGTACTCGACGTACCATGTTGTGCCAGGTAAAGGATTCGAACCTTTGAAGGCAATGCCGGCGGATTTACAGTCCGCTCCCTTTGGCCGCTCGGGCAACCTGGCGTGCACCTCACGGTGCGATGGATACCCTACTACGACCTCACACGGTTCAGGCAAATCAGCTGGTCAGCGAGGCTATCCCAGACGTTCCAGCGAGTAGTCCATGAGGTTGCGCAGCGCGCCCGTCGCCGGGAGCGCCGGCAGCTGCGCCAGCTCGTCCTCGCCCAGCCCGCGGTAGCGCCGCACGTCCTCCAGGGCGCGCTCACGCCCGTTGGACGCCCGGATCAGGGTCAGGGCCTCGTCGACCAAGGCATCGTCGGTCACGGGCCCGGTGAGCAGTTCACGCAGGCGCGCCCCACCCTCGGTCTGTTCACGCATGGCGTAGAGCACCGGCAGGGTGAACACGCCCTCGCGCAGGTCCGTGCCGGGGGTCTTGCCGGACTCCTCGGGGTCGGACCAGATGTCGATGATGTCGTCCACGATCTGGAACACCTGGCCCAGGTGGCGGCCGAACCGGAACAGCGCGTCGCGGTGCTCGGCGGACGCCCCGGAGTGCAGCGCCCCCAGGTAGCCGGCCGAGGCGATGAGCACACCGGTCTTCTCCTGGATGACCTGCATGTAGTGCTCGATCTCGTCCTCTTCACCGTCCGGCCCGATGGTCTCGCGCATCTGGCCGGTGACGAGCTCACCGAAGGTGTCGGCGAAGTGCCGGACGGTGTCGGTGCCGAGGTCCGCCATCAGTCCGGAGGCGACGGCGAAGATGTAGTCGCCGGCGAGGATGGCCACGGAGTTCGACCAGCGGGCGTTGGCGCTCGGTGCGCCGCGACGGCGCTCGGCCTCGTCCATCACGTCATCGTGGTACAGCGTGGCGAGGTGGGTGAGCTCGACGACCACAGCGGCGTCGGTCACCGTGTCGGTGAGTTCCCGGTCCTGCCCGTACTGTCCCGCCAGCAGGGCGAACATCGGACGGAAGCGCTTTCCACCGGAGACCGCGAGGTGACTGATCTTGTCGGTGAGGAAGCTCTCCCCGGACGACAGGACCTCGCGGAGCCTGGCCTCCACACGCGCCAGGCCGTCCGGGACAGCGGTGTTCAGGTACTCGTCACCGAGGTCGAGCCCCACCCGCACATCCGAGTTAGTGCTTGCCATGAATTACGTAGCCTCTGTCCGTCAAACGTCTTCTCTGGGTAATCTTGCTCCACGCTACTGTAGACCAGCACCTCGGCACGGACCCAGACGGACACCTGCGCCGCCACCCGTGCCGACACCTGTGCCAATGACCTCCACCCACGACACCGTGCCAGAATAGTCGACGATGAATGACATACAGTGCGAAGTTCTCGTCGTCGGTGCGGGCCCGGCAGGATCCGCCGCCGCACACCGCGCCGCCGTCGCCGGCCGCGACGTCCTGCTGCTCGACATGCAGGACTTCCCCCGCGACAAGACCTGCGGCGACGGACTCACCCCGCGCGCCGTCCACGCCCTGGAGGCGCTCGGCGCCGGTGACCTCGTCGCCCCCGCGGCAGGACGCCCCGAGATCCGCGGCCTGAAACTGCACGGCTTCGGCGGATCGGTCACCGCCCCCTGGCCCGACCACCCGGAGTTCCCCGCCCGCGGCACCGCCGTGGCCCGCACCGACCTGGACAACGCACTGGTGGACCTCGCCGTGGCGTCCGGCGCGCGTCGACTGACCGCGAAGGCGGTGGACGTGGAGACCGACCTGGTGGCCGGCGCCCGCCGGGTACGCGCCGTGCGTCTCGCCGACGGCTCCGCCGTGCACTGCCGCTACCTCGTCCTCGCCGAGGGCGTGCGCAGCGGACTGGCCAGGACGCTGGGCCTGCAGTGGCTGCGCGGGCTCGTCCACGGTGTGGCGGCACGGTCCTACTGTCCCTCCCCCTACAGCGACGAACCGTGGATCCACTCGCACCTGGAGCTACGCGACGCCGACGGCGTGGCGCAGCCCGGCTACGGCTGGATCTTCCCGCTCGGCGCCGACGGCGAGCACGGCCCGGCGGTGAACCTGGGGTGCGGGGCACTGTCGACCTCACGGCGTCCGGCGAAGGTGAACGTGCGCAAGCTGCTGGCGTCCTACGCCGCGCAGTGTGAAGAGGAGTGGGGCCTCGGCGCACCGACGCACGTCGCCAGCGCACTGCTGCCGATGGGCGGGGCGGTCACCCGGGTCTCCGGGGTGAACTGGGCCGCCGTCGGTGACACCGCCGCGCTGGTCAACCCGCTCAACGGGGAGGGCATCGACTACTCCCTGGAGTCGGGCGTGGACCTCGTCGACATGCTCGCGGCGGCCGACGGGACGTCCGACGGTCTGCGCTACATCTGGCCCGAGCACCTGCGCGCCCGCTACGGCGACGCCTTCTCCCTGGCCCGACGCGCCGCGACCCTGCTGACCATGCCCGGCCTGCTCTCCGCGGTGGGGCCGTTGGGGATGCGCGGGCCGGTCGCCGACCGGCTCATGGGCTCGGCCGCACGCCTGATGGGAAACCTCGTGACCCCCGAGGACCGCGACCTCACCGCCCGGCTCTGGCTCGGTGCCGGACGCCTCAGCAGCGCCCACGACCGCTTCTGGCACGCGGAGTCACGTCCCCTGTTCGGGGCGTGAGCGCCGCGCCAGCGCTCAGTTCGGCTTGGTGGCGCTGTGCATCGCGGTGATGCCGAAGGTGAGGTTCTGCCAGCCGCAACCCTGCCAGCCGGAGTCGTTGACCAGCGCGGCCAGGGCCTCCTGGTCCGGCCAGGCGCGGATGGACTCCGCGAGGTACACGTAGGCCTCCGCGTTGGAGGACACCGCACGGGCCACCGCCGGCAGCGCACGCATCAGGTACTCCATGTACACGGTGCGGAACACCGGGACCACCGGGGTGGAGAACTCGCACACCGTGAGACGCCCACCGGGCTTCGTCACCCGCGCCATCTCCCGCAGCCCGGCGGCAGGGTCGACGATGTTGCGCAGCCCGAAGCTGATGGTGACCGCGTCGAAGGTGTTGTCCGGGAACGGCAGGTTCATGCCGTCGCCGCAGACCTTCGGCACGTCGCGGTCCGCCCCGGCGGCCAACATGCCGTGCGAGAAGTCGCAGGCCACGCACCATGCGCCGGACTCGGAGAGCTCCACGGTGGACACCGCCGTGCCCGCCGCCAGGTCCAGCACCTTGTCGCCCGGCGCCAGGTCGAGGCGGCGACGCGTGCGCTTACGCCACAGACGGTCCTGCCCGAAGGAGAGCACCGTGTTGGTCAGGTCGTAGTTCTTTCCGACGGCGTCGAACATGCGGGCGACGTCGGACGGGTTCTTCTCCAGGCTGGCTCGTGACACGCTGACCAAGCCTAGTCGATCGCCGCGTCCCGCCCGTTCTTCCCCCGCCGCCACCACAGCCGTTCCACGCCGAACAGCAGCCCGACCACGACCATCGACACCAGCCACACCGACAGGGCGGGCACAATCGACAGCGTCCACCCGCGGCCCTGGACCTTCACGTTGTCGGGGTCGGAGCGCTGGTAGTCCACGTACACCCGGTCGCCCTGCGACAGGCCGGTCGGGTACTTCAGCCCCCGGTCCGGCTGGTGGTAGACCCCGGCGTCGTCGCGGTAGCGCACCACGGTGGTGTTCCCGCCGCCGAGGACGTCGGCCACGGCCACACCGCGGTCGCGGGCGATCTTCGCGTCGCCGATCGCGGCGTTGACGACCAGCATACCGCTGACCGCGGTGGCCAGCACCGCCAGCGCGAGGATCGTCTGCACCAGGCGGCGGTGCACGGTCGCCCGCGAGGGGCGCAGCGCCTCCACGGAGCTCAGGAACGACGGGCGGGAAACCACGGCGTCACCCCTCCTGTGCCGGCGTCGCCGGGGTGACAGTGGTCTTCTCCGTGAGCTGACGGTGCATGCGCTCGCGCGGGGCGCGTGTCACCGCGGCCTCGACGACGAGCATGCCACCGGCGCCCTCGGCGTGGTCCTCCAGCGCCAGGGCCAGTTCGTTGATGTTCGTCACGCGCCGGTGCGCCACGTTGTAGCCGTCGCACAGCGCCTCCAGGTCCGCGCCGGTGGGCGTGCCCACCACCCGGTCGAAGGCGGACACGCCGTCCTCGAACTCGCGCAGCCCCGGTACGCCGACCTCGAGGGTCTCGAAGATCGCGCCGCCGTCGTCGTTGGACACCACGATCACCAGGTTCTCCGGGCGCGGTTCGCCCGGGCCCACCGACAGGCCGTTGACGTCGTGCAGGAACGTCAGGTCACCCATCAGAGCCACGGTGCGCGGTGCACGCATCAGGTCCGGTTCCGCCGAGGCGTGCGCCAGGGCCACACCCACGGCCGTGGACACGGTGCCGTCGATGCCGGCGGCACCGCGGTTGGTCACCACGTGCACGCCGGGGAACGGCAGGCCGGTCAGTGAGGCGTCGCGCACGGCGGAGGACGCCCCGAGCACCACTGCGTCCCCGTCCGACAGGCTGTCCGTCACCGCGGCGGCGACGTGCAGGCCGGTGAACTCACCGGCGGCGATCTCCTCACGCACCGCCGTGGCGGCGACCTCGCCGGCGGCGGCGCAGGTGCGCAGCCAGCCGCGCGGGTGCTCACCGGTGACGCGCACCCCACGGAACGGTGCGGCGGTGTCGACGTCGGAACGTCCCACACTCGGGGCGGTGGGACGGTCGGAGACCGGCACGACCCGGATCGCCGGGTCCGCCAGCAGCCGGGCGGTGCCGCGGTGCAGCGTGGGACGTCCGACGAGGACGATCTGCTCCGGACGCATCTGCGCCCGGTAGTCGCCGTCGCCGACGCCCGCGCCGATCTCGGCGGCGAACAGGCCCGCGGCGGCCGGGTGCACCGGGGTGTCCGGGGCGGGGCTGCCGGGCTCGGCGATGGTCGGCACACCCGCGAGCTCGTCGAGGACCTCCTGCGCCCAGACGCGGTCACGCACATCACCGGTGACCACCAGGGTGCGCAGCGACAGGTCCACCGTCGCCGCCGGGTCGTGCGGGGTGCGCAGCCGGTCCGGGACGCTCCGCTCGCTGCCGGCGAGCGTCGCGGCGAGGGTCACGTCCGCCGTGGTGGCGGGGACCAGGGGCTCGGCGAAGGGGACGTCGACCTGCACGCCGCCGGCCCCGACCGGGCCCATGGCGTGCAAGACGGCGTGGGCCACCCGGTCGCGCACGGTGGCGTCGGCGGATGCGGCGTCCTGCGCGTCCCCCTCAGAGCCACGGACGGCGGCGTCGATGCCGACGGCCTCCACGGCGTGGCTGCCGAAGATGCCGAACTGGTCGATGGTCTGGTTCGCCCCCGAGCCCAGCATCTCCCACGGCCGGTTCGCCGACAAAACGATCAACGGCACCCCGGCGGCGGTGGCCTCCACCATCGCCGGCATGCAGTTCGCCACCGCCGACCCGGAGGTCATCACCACCGGCACCGCCCGTCCCGAGCGCTTGGCCAGGCCCAACGCCAGGAAGGACGCCGACCGCTCGTCCGTGCGCACGTGCAGGCGCAGCCGGTGACGCCGGTCCGCCTCGGCGAAGGCCAACGCCAACGGCGCCGACCTGGACCCCGGGCAGACCACCGCCTCGCGCACCCCGTTGGCGATGAGGGCGTCCACGACGACCGCCGCGACGCGGGTCGCCGGGGCCAGATGCGCGGCGCCCGTGTGGTCGCTACCGTTGTCGCCGCTGTGGTTGGGGGTGTCGATCAGGTCAGTCACACCCTCTGACGCTACCTGTCGACCTCGCCGCGACCACAGCCGGACCTACCTGCCCACCGCGCGGGCGAGGTGGCGTCCGGTGAGGGTCGTCGCATCCACCAGCTCCGCCGGCGTGCCGGTGAACACCACCTGCCCACCCTCGTGGCCAGCCCCGGGGCCGACGTCGATGATGTGGTCGGCCTGCGCCATCACCGCCATGTTGTGCTCGATGACGACGAGGCTGTAGCCGTCGTCGACCAGCGACTGCATCATCGTGACCAGCGTGCCGGTGTCCGCCAGGTGCAGGCCCGAGGTCGGCTCGTCGAGCACGATGACGTGTCTCCGTCCACACCCTTGAGCCCCTCACCGATCTTCGCCGCGAGCTTCAGACGCTGCCGCTCGCCGCCGGACAGGGTGTTCAACGGCTGACCGAGGCGCAGGTACCCCAGCCCCACCTGGGCCAGGCGCTCCAGCACCGCCACCACGTTGCGCGAACCCGCACTGGCCTTCACCTCCCCGGCGAAGAACTCGCGGGCGGCCCGCACCGTCATGTCCAGTACGTCGCTGATGGTGCGTCCGGCCAGGGTGAACTCCAGGACCTCCGGTCGGAAGCGGCGTCCCCCGCACTCCTCGCACGGGGTGGACACCCCCGCCATGATCGCCAGGTCGGTGTAGACCACGCCGAGGCCGTTGCACACCGGGCACGCGCCCTCGGAGTTCGGACTGAAGTGCGCCGGTGTCGCCCCGGCGGCCTTGTTCGCCCGGGCGAAGAGCTTGCGCACGTCGTCGAGCAGACCGGTGTAGGTCGCCGGGGTGGAGCGGCGCGAGCCGCGGATCCCGGACTGGTCCACCACCGTGACCCCGTCCCTGCCGGTCAGCCCGCCGTGCACCAGCGAGGACTTGCCCGACCCCGCCACGCCGGTGACCACGGTGAGCACGCCGAGGGGCACGTCGACCGAGACGTCCTTCAGGTTGTTGTCGTTGACGTGCTGCAGCGCGATCGTGCCGGTGGCCTCGCGCACGTGTCCGCGCAGGCTCACGCCGCGCTCCAGGGAGCGCGCGGTGACGGTGTCCGCCCCGCGCAGACCCTCGTAGGTGCCGGCGAACACGATCTCGCCGCCGGCGTCGCCGGAGCCCGGACCGACGTCGACCACGTGGTCGGCGGCGGCGATGACCTCGGGTTTGTGCTCGACGACGAGCACGGTGTTGCCCTTGTCGCGGATGCGGCGCAGCAGGTCGATCATCCGGTCGATGTCGTGCGGGTGCAGCCCGATGGTCGGCTCGTCGAAGACGTACGTGACGTCCGACAAGGACGACCCGAGGTGGCGGATCATCTTCACCCGCTGCGCCTCACCGCCGGACAGGGTGCCCGCCGGGCGGTCGAGGCTGAGGTAGCCCAGGCCCACGTCCACCAGGTTGTCGAGCATGCCGAGCAGGTTGGTGCGCACGGGTGCCACCGAGGGTTCGGCGTCCAGCGCCAGCACGAGCTCGCGGAGCTCTGTGACCTGCGTGGAGTTCCACTCGCCGATGGTGCATCCGGCGACGGTGGCCGTGCGCGACGCCTCCTTGAGGCGGGTGCCGTGGCAGTCCGGACACGGGCCGGTGGTGCTGATGCGCTCCACGAAGTTCACGATCTGCTTCTGCTTCGGCGGGGTGTCGCGGTCGATCCACAGGCGGCGGATGCGGGTGACCAGCCCGTCGTAGCTCAGGGTGGAGAATCCGCCGTTGGCGTCCTTGTCTTCCTTCGGGACCTTGATCTTCTGCGCCGGGGCGTACAGGAAGAACTCGCGCTGCTCCTCGGTGAAGTCGGCGACCGGGACGTCCGGGTCCAGGCGCGGGTTCTTCGCGTAGGACGACCAGTACCAGTCCCCCACGCCGAAGCCCGGCGCGTCGATCGCGCCCTCGTTCAGCGACTTCGACTCGTCGAGGAATGCCGACAGGTCCAGCGTGGCGCCCACGCCGGTGCCCTCACAAGTCGGGCACCAGCCCTCGGGCAGGTTGAAGGAGAAGTGGCCGGACGCGCCGACGTACGGCTGCGACAGGCGGCTGAACAGCAGCCGCACCAGGGAGGACGCGTCGGTGGCGGTGCCGACGGTGGAGCGTGAGTTCGCGCCCATGCGTTCCTGGTCGATGATGATCGCCGGCGAGAGGTTCTCCAGGACGTCCACGTCCGGTCGCGGCAGGCTGGGCATGAAGCCCTGGATGAACGCGCTGTAGGTCTCGTCGATCAGCCGGCGCGACTCCGCGGCGACGGTACCGAACACCAGCGAGGACTTACCGGACCCGGAGACGCCGGTGACCACGGTGAGCTTGCGCTTGGGCAGGTCGACGTCGATGTTCTTGAGGTTGTTCGCCCGGGCACCCCGGACGTGGATGGTGTCGTGGCTGTCGCTCATTGGCCCCTTTATAGCCGAAGGCGCGGGGTGGGCCGACCTCGCTACGGCTCACCCCAGGTGCCGGTAGGACGCCGCGAGGCGCTCGAACCACCAGTCGCGGCGCTCGGCGGAGGACGCCAGGGCGTCGAGCCGGTCGGCGTCGGGCGTCAGCGGTTCCACGGCGAGGCGTCCGTCCACGATCTGGCGCGGCGCGCAGATGTCCTCGGCGTACAGCGAGCCAGTGGCCAGGCCCGCGGCCTGCGGGACGACAGTCATCTCGTCGTCGTCGGTGTAGCCCGGCAGCGTCGCCGCCGCGAGGATGCCGGCGTACATGCCCACCCCGGACTCCAGGGCGGAGGACACGGTGACGGCCACGCCGAAGCATCCGACCTCCTCGGCGATCGCGCGGACCTGCGACACCCCGCCCAGCGGCGCGGCCTTGAGCACGGCCACGTCGCAGGCCCCGGCCTGCACCGCGGCCATCGAGTCGGTGGACTTGCGGATGAGTTCGTCGGCGGCGACGCGCACCATCATGCCGCGCGAGCCGAGGCGCTTGCGCAGTTCGGCGAGCTCGGCGACGGTGGCGCACGGCTGCTCCACGTAGTCCAGGGGCCCGCCGCCGCGCGAGGGGTCGGTCAGCGCGGTCGCGGCCTCGAAGGCCTCGTCCACGGTCCAGCCGGCGTTGGCGTCGACCCGCACGGCGATGCCGGGACGCGCCTCACGCACGGCGCGGACCCGCGCCAGGTCGTCCTCCAGCGTCTGTCCCTTCTCGGCGACCTTCACCTTCACGGTGGTGCACCCGGGGTAACGCTCCAGCAAGCGCGGCACGGCCTCCGGGTCGACCGAGACGTCCACCGCGGGGATCGTGGCGTTGACCTCCACTGACCCCGTGGTGGGCGCGGCCACCTCACCCCAGCCGAGCTCCACGGCGCTGCGCAGCCAGCGGGAGGCCTCCGGGGCCCCGTACTCCAGGAACGGCGACCACTCGACCCAGCCGGACGGTGCCTCGAGGAGCATCAGCTCGCGCTCGGTGACGCCGCGGAAGGGCACACGCAGCGGGCAGGTGACCACGCGGGCCCGGTCGCTGAGCTCGGAAAGGGACGGAAGGGCGTGAGGCAGCATGACCACACCCTACGATGGTCCCATGAGCGACAATCCTTTTGACCCTTCCCAGTGGCGCGAGGTCCCCGGCTTCGACTTCGACGACATCACCTACCACCGGCACGCCGGTGAAGGACGCGAGAACGGCATCGTGCGCATCGCCTTCGACCGTCCCGAGGTGCGCAACGCCTTCCGACCGCACACCGTCGACGAGCTCTACCGCGCGCTCGACCACGCACGGCGCTCCCCCGACGTGGGCACGATCCTGCTGACCGGCAACGGGCCGAGCCCGAAGGACGGTGGCTGGGCGTTCTGCTCCGGCGGCGACCAGCGCATCCGCGGCCGTTCCGGCTACCAGTACGCCACCGAGCACGACGGTGACGTCACCGAGGCCACCGCGGACAAGGTCGACGAGGCCCGCGTCAAGGCCGAGGGCGGACGCCTGCACATCCTCGAGGTGCAGCGGTTGATCCGCACGATGCCGAAGGTCGTCATCGCCGTGGTCAACGGCTGGGCCGCCGGCGGCGGACACAGCCTGCACGTGGTGTGCGACCTGACCATCGCCTCGCGCGAGCACGGCATGTTCAAGCAGACCGACGCCGACGTGGGATCCTTCGACGCCGGCTACGGCTCGGCCTACCTGGCCAAGCAGGTCGGTCAGAAGAACGCCCGCGAGATCTTCTTCCTGGGACGCTCCTACTCCGCCGAGCGCATGATGCAGATGGGCGCGGTCAACGAGGTCGCCGACCACATCGAGCTGGAGGACACCGCGGTGCAGTGGGCGCGCGAGATCAACGGCAAGTCCCCGACGGCGCAGCGCATGCTGAAGTTCGCCTTCAACCTGCCCGACGACGGACTCATGGGCCAGCAGGTCTTCGCCGGGGAGGCCACCCGCCTGGCGTACATGACCGACGAGGCCGTGGAAGGCCGCGACTCCTTCCTGAAGAAGCGGGCGCCGCGGTGGGACGAGTTCCCCTACTACTACTGACGGGGCGCCGGGCCCGCCGGGGGACGGCACAGCCCGGCACCGGTACCTGAGTGCCACATGTGAATCCGGGGAGCCGGAGGTCAGCGTCCTGCGAGAACAGGGGCGATGATGGGCGGGGTCAACGATCAGTCCAGCCCCGGATTCATTCCGCAGGTCACTCCGGTAGCACACTTTCCGATTTTCCCTTGAATTCACCCACTGTTTACCTGTTCCGTCATTCGCGGTGAATACGACCACTTCCACGACCTGCGGTTATGCCGCCTGTCCGACCCGCTTAAGTGAATACGATATACCCCCATTTAATACCCCCGTCGACGTCCGGGGAGTAGACGTTTGCGCCGATAAGCGGGATATTTCTAGGTGTGACTGAGCTTCTCATCCTCGTGCTCGTGATCGGGACCGCCCTGGCGTTCGACTTCACCAACGGTTTCCACGACACCGCCAACGCGATGGCCACCTCCATCGCCACCAAAGCCCTGAAGCCGAAGACGGCCGTCGCCCTCGCGGGCCTGCTGAACCTCGTCGGAGCGTTCCTCTCCGTGGAGGTCGCCAAGACCGTCGCCAACGGCATCGTGAACCTGGAGGACTTCGACCTCAGCGTCGTCGCGGAGGCCGACAAGCTTCTGCTCGTGGTCTTCGCCGGTCTCATCGGCGGCATCCTCTGGAACCTGTTCACCTGGCTCTTCGGGCTCCCCTCCAGCTCCTCCCACGCCCTGTTCGGCGGCCTGATCGGCGCGGCGATCGCCGCCCTCGGCGTCTCCGGCGTGGTGTGGGACGGCGTCCTGCAGAAGATCATCGTGCCGGCGCTGGCCGCCCCGGTGATCGCCGGGCTGGTCGCCGCCGTCGGCACCGCCGGGGTCTTCAAGCTCACCCGTCGCACCCGTGAAGGCGAGCGCGACAACCTCTTCCGCCTCGGCCAGATCGGCTCCGCCTCCCTGGTCGCCCTGGCGCACGGTACCTCCGACGCGCAGAAGACGATGGGCGTCATCTTCCTCGCCCTCGTCGCCAGCGGGAACCTGGACGCCGCCGCGGACATGCCCTTCTGGGTCACCGCGAGCTGTGCCATCGCCATCGCCGCGGGCACCTACGCCGGCGGCTGGCGCGTGATCCGCACCCTGGGCAAGGGCCTGGTGGAGATCACCTCCCCGCAGGGCATGGCCGCCGAGACCTCCTCGGCCGCGATCATCCTGACCTCCGCGCACATGGGTATGGCGCTGTCCACCACCCACGTGGCCACCGGCTCGATCCTGGGCTCCGGTGTCGGCAAGCCCGGTGCGAAGGTCCGCTGGAGCGTCGCCGGACGCATGGCCATCGCCTGGGTCACCACCCTGCCGCTCGCCGCCGCCGCGTCCTGGCTGGTGTGGTCGGCGTCCAACCTGGTCGCCGAGGCCACCTCGATGGCCGTCGGTTCGCTGTTCTCCTTCCTGATCCTGGCCATCGGTGTGGGCCTGATCGTGTACAAGGCGCGTAAGCAGCCGGTGCACGCCGACAACGTCAACGAGGACTGGGACGAGCACGGCCTGTCCCCCGAGGACGCCGCCACCGCCGCGGACGCTACCGCCGCCACCAACGCCGCCAGCGCCGCTGACGCTGCCGAGCCCGGGGCCCCCGCAGCCACCGACAACGACACCCTCGTCCACGCCCTGGCCGGCTCCGGCGCAAGCTCCGCCGACGCCGCCGCGGCCCCCACCGACGCTGCCGGGGACCCGGGGATCGGACGCGGCGACCCCGCCTCCGTGCTCGACACCTCCGCCGGACACCCGACCAGCCAGGAGAACTAGATCATGACCATCCTCGAGTCACTGCTCCAGGTCACCATCGCCGGACTCGTGCTGGGCGCCGGTCTGCCGATCCTCTTCGGCGTGGGAATCCGCCTCTGGGTGCCCGCCGCCGACGGCGCCGACAGCACCGTCACCCACAACACCGGGTGGCGCCGCTCCGCCGCCATGGTGATTTTCGCCCTCATCGCCCTGGCGATCCTGGTCGGACTGATGTGGGTCACCCAGGGCCGCATCTACTCCACCTTCGGCTGGGACGTCTTCGGGACGGCGACCACCGGCGGCGGGCACTGACGGCAGGCACTGCCACAGTCACATTCTGGACGGGCAACATCCCCTTCACGCAGGAGAAACAGAGATAATACTTGACGTCTCCCATTGTTTGCATCTACCATCTTGGGTAGATCGACGAACGTCGTCCTCTGTTCCCCCGCCACAACGGCGGTTACCTGCCTGAAGGAAGTGAATCCCGTGCCGTCCACGACATCCATCACCCGGCGACTGGTCAGCCTCTTCGACTGGTACCGCCGCCCCAGTTCCGGAGACCAGGCCTTCATCGACAACACCGTGCTCGGCGTCCTGCCCGGATCCTGCACCATGACGTTGCCGCGCACCGTGCGCCGCGAGGACACCGGCCCCAACACCCGCGTGTTCTCCCCGTCCGACCTGGGCGTGGGCACCGGTTCGACCGACGTCCTCGCCCTGCTCATTGACGAGGGACGCACCCCGGCAACCCCGCGCGAGGTACGCTACACCTTCCGCGCCCTGGAGGGCCGCCACCCGACCGACGCCGAGGCGTCCGCCGCCTGCTCCTACGTCGCCTCCTTCGGCCTGCTCGCCTGAGCGGGCACCACGGCGGCGTAGCGTTGGAGCAGTGAAGCTCGAAGCACTGCCCGTCGCCCTGAACACCGCCAGCGTCGCCGCCGCACTGCCTGTCCTGCAGGACGTGCTCGCCGGACGCCGCGCCGTCCTCCCCGTCCCGCCCGACGCCCGCGCGGCGACGGACCTGCAGGACGCCATGCGCGTCACGGACGTCACGCTCGACGAGGCCCCGGGCACGCTGATCGCCTGCACCTCCGGCTCGACCGGACTGCCGAAAGGCGCGCGCCTGCGCGCGGCCAACCTCCTGGCCTCCGCCGACGCCACGGCGTCCTACCTGCGTGCACGCTTCGGCACCGCACCCGGACCCTGGCTCCTGGCCCTGCCGCCGCACCACATCGCCGGTCTCCAGGTGATCCTGCGCAGCCAGCACGCCGGCCACTCCCCCACCGTGATGGACGACGACGGGCGGTTCACCGCGGCCGGCTTCGTGCGCGCCACCGCCGACCTGCGCGACCGCCATCCCGGGGAGAACCTGCACACATCCCTGGTGCCGACGCAGCTGCACCGTCTGCTCGACGGCACCGACGACACCGACGGCACCGACACTTCCCGCGCTCTCGCCGCGCTGCGCGAGTACGCCGCGATCCTCGTCGGAGGGGCGGCGACCTCGCCGGAGCTCGTGGCACGGTGCAGGCAGGAAGGCGTGCCGATCGTGCTGACCTACGGCTCCTCAGAGACCGCCGGCGGCGTGGTCTACGACGGTGAACCGATCCCCGGCACCGTCGCCACCATCGAGGAGGCCTCCGGGCGCATCCTGCTGAGCGGGCCGACCGTCGCCGACGGCTACCGCAACGTCGACGGTGCGGCGGAGCAGGACGCCTTCCCCGCCACCGGCACTTTCCGCACCAGTGACCTCGGCGCGGTGGAGGACGGGGTGCTCACCGTGCGCGGACGCGCCGACGGGGCACTCAACAGCGGCGGACTGAAGATCCTCCCCGAAGAGGTCGAGGCCGTGCTCTCCGCCATCGGGTACCGCTCGTGCGTGGTCGGCCTGGCTGACGACGACCTCGGCGAGGCCGTCGTCGCACTCGTGGAGTCCGAGGCCACCGCGGCCGAACTCACCGACGAGGTACGCGCCGCGCTGAAGGCGTCCGGCACCGCGGGCCACCTCATCCCCCGTCGCGTCCTCACCACGTCCGCCCTGCCGGCCACCGGACCAGGCAAGGTCGACCGGCGGGCCGTGCACGCGCAGATGCGGACTAGGCTGAGGAGCTGAGAGACACCGGGAGCAACCGGTGACGCACGCGCCCGTCAGGAGATCGACTTGTCCCACAACACCGCCACCGCCGGCGACTGGCTGACCGGAGCCCGCCCGCACACCTGGGCCAACGCCGTCGCCCCCGTGCTCGCCGGCACCGCCGCCGCCGTGTACGACGGACAGGCCTCCTGGATCCGCGCGGTACTCGCCAGCGTGGTCGCCATGGCACTGATCATCGGTGTGAACTACGCCAACGACTACTCCGACGGTATCCGCGGCACCGACGACGACCGCACCGGCCCACTGCGGCTCACCGGGTCAGGCCTGGTGCCGCCGGAGCGGGTGAAGTACGCCGCCTTCCTCAGCTTCGCCGTGGCCGGGGTCGCCGGTATCGTCCTGTCGCTGATGTCGGCCTGGTGGCTGATCCTCATCGGCGCACTGTGCATCCTCGGCGCCTGGTTCTACACCGGCGGCAAGAACCCCTACGGCTACCGGGGGCTGGGCGAGGTCGCCGTGTTCGTATTCTTCGGCCTGGTGGCGGTGACCGGCACGGAGTTCACCCAGTCCGGCACGGTCAGCTGGGTGGGACTGCTGCTGGCGGTCGGCGTCGGCAGCCTGTCGGCCTCGGTGAACCTGGTCAACAACCTGCGTGACATCCCCACCGACAGGGAGGCCGGCAAGACGACGCTGGCGGTGATCCTCGGCGACCGTGCGACCCGGGTGCTCTACGTGGTGCTCGTCGCGGTGTCGGTGGTGGTGACCGTGGCGGTGTCCGCCGCAGGCATCGCCGCCCTCATCGCGCTCGTCGCCGTGCCGTTGCTGTTCGTCGCCGCCCTACCGGTGGTCAAGGGTGCACAGGGCAAGGACCTGATCCCGGTGCTGGGGCTGACCGGCCGCGGGATGCTCGTGTGGTCGGCGGCGATGTTCATCGCGATGCTGCTGAGCTGACGCCCCGGGCGGGTCCGGGACCGTTCCTGGGCGGGCCCCAGAGACAGCAATCCCGGAGGTTGGTCGTACCCAACCTCCGGGGTTGCTGTCTGCCCGGGCCTTTCACGGCGCGGCACGCTCAGTCGAGGCGCTCCTCGAGCTGGGCACGCATCTGCTCCTTGTGGGCCCGACGACCCGCGTCGCGCACCGCGATCTGCTCGTTCACACGCAGCCGCAGCTTGCGGAACAGGAACATCGACAGCGGCAGGGCCACGATCAGGGCCAGCAGCGCGCTCATCAGCAGCGGGAACGACTGCCCCATCCCCATCAGGATCGCCACCGACTGGATGACCACCGTCAGCACCACGAACACCAGCACCCGGGCCAGGCCGTACAGGGCGATGTCGCGCCAGGCGCCGGCGGGCAGCTTGCCGGGGTTCAGGTCGGCGTCGGCGGTACCGGAGGCACCGGTGTTCTCGGCGCTGTCGGCGTCGACCGTGTCGTCGGTGTCCCTGGTGTCCCTGATATCCCTGTCTTCCACGTCCCCCACCTTACGACCCCGTGCAGCACGCCCCCAAAACCCTGCGGACCCCGCACCGCCGGACCGGGATGAATGTGATTCACACCCGCCGATCGACTCTGTGTCCCCAGGTGGTTAGCATGGAGGGACGTGTCGGTCCGGCGACCGACCACCCCTACGCCGACAGGAGGTCGACAACAATGGGACGTGTAATACTCGTGGTGCTCGTGATCGTCACGGTCATCGTGCTGTGGAAGGCATTCGGTCCGAAGACCTGGAACAACGCAGCCGGGGGATCGCAGAAGAGCCAGTTCCCGCCGCTGGGAATCCAGAAGAACCGGGGCGGCAAGGGTTCCGGAGGCGCGGGCGCGAAGGGCCCGGACGACGACCCCGACTTCCTCTGGAACATCAAGAAGGAACGCTTCAAGGCCCAGCGTGAGGCGGAGAAGCGTGAGCAGGAGGCGGTGGAACGCGCCCGGCGCGGGGAGCACTGGGACGCCGGCGAGACCGGGAAGGCTCCGGAGAAGCAGACGGAGAACCCGCCCGCCCAGGACCCCTCCACGGAGAAGCCCGAGAACAAGCCAGAGAACAAACCCGAGCACAAGCCCGGCTCCAACGGCTCCCAGGAGAAGAAGGACGGCGAGGCTGGCGCCTAATTGGGCCTGACCAGCCCGCACCTGCCAGCCCCCGTCAGTTCTCCTTGCCCCGCTTCAGCAGCGTGAACAGGTACGAGGCGTACGCCGAGGCCCCGTGGGCCCCCGCGCGCTCGGCGAGGTCGTCGTCGCTGAGGTACCCCATCCGCCAGGCGACCTCCTCCGGGCACCCGATCTTCAAGCCCTGACGTTCCTCGATGGTGCGCACGAAGTCCCCGGCGGCCATGAGGTTGTCCACGGTGCCGGTGTCCAGCCAGGCGGTCCCCCGCGGCAGGATCTCCACCTGCAGGTCGCCGCGCTCCAGGTACGCACGGTTGAGGTCGGTGATCTCCAGCTCGCCTCGGGCGGACGGCTCCAGCGACCGGGCCACGTCCACCACGTCCGGGGCGTAGAAGTACAGCCCCGGCACCGCGAAGTTCGACCGTGGGTCGGTCGGCTTCTCCTCCAGGGACGTCGCCGTACCGTCGGCGTCGAAGTCCACCACACCGTAGGCGGTCGGGTCGGCGACCCAGTAGGCGAAGATCGCCCCGCCGGCCACGTCGTGGAAGCGGCGCAGCTGGGATCCCAGGCCCGCGCCGTAGAAGATGTTGTCGCCGAGCACCAGGGCGACCGGTTCATCGCCGATGAAGTCGGCGCCGAGGATGAACGCCTCGGCCAGCCCGTTCGGGGCGTCCTGCACGGCGTAGGTGATCTCCACGCCGAACTGGGATCCGTCGCCGAGCAGGCGGCGGAACTGGTCGTTGTCCTCCGGGGTGGTGATCACCAAGATCTCCCGGACGCCGGCGAGCATCAGGGTGCTCAGCGGGTAGTAGATCATCGGCTTGTCGTACACCGGGACGAGCTGCTTGGAGACCCCCAGGGTGATGGGACGCAGCCGGGACCCGGTGCCGCCGGCGAGGATGATGCCGCGCATCACTCGCCCTCCCAGTTCTCCGCGTCCTGCTGGGCCTGCTCCCACGCCAGACGCAGCTCCTTCTCCCAGCCGCGGCACTCGTTCCAGGACGGCAGGACGACCCCGTCAACGCCGCCGCGTTCCACGTCGGCGACCGTCGGGGCCTCACGGTCCTTGTCGGACAGGACGATCTCCTGCACGCCGAGGGACGCCCAGTCGATGCCGATCCCGGCGTCCAGCGGGCTGACCGCGTGCTCGGCGCCCGGGTCGTAGCCCTCGGAGACCAGGTAGCTCATGGTGGCCTGGCCGGCACCGGCGGGCACGCCGAAGGCGTGGCCCACGCCGATCGGCACGTAGACCCCGCGTCGGTTCTCCGCGGAGAGTTCCACGGCCACGTGCTGCAGGAACGTCGGCGATCCGCGGCGCAGGTCCACGAGCACGTCGACGACGCGTCCTGCCACGCAGGTCACGTACTTGGCCTGTCCGGGGGGCACGTCGGCGAAGTGCACGCCGCGCACCACGCCCTCCCGCGACGTCGAGAGGTTTGCCTGGGGGATGTCGAAGGGGTGGCCGAGCTTGTCGGCGACGACGTCGGCGCGGAACCACTCGTGGAAGGTTCCGCGGTCGTCGCCGAAGATGCGGGGTTCGGCGACCCAGGCACCGGGGATCTCGAGGTCGGAGATGTCAGTCATGCCCACCACTGTAACGGCCCCCGCCGGCGGCGCCGCGTCGCCGACAGGGGTACACCAGGATATTCACATCTCCTTTATCTTGGAACATATATCTTTCTGTCTGTAATATCGCTGTGATGAACAAAGCGCGACTCGGGAAGGTCGTGGCCCGCGCCACGAAACCGCTCACGCCTGCCCTCCGCAAACTGACGACCCCGCTGACCCCCACCGACTACGCCGGTCTCTTCGACCCGCTGCGTGGCCGGGAGATCCGCGGACGGATCCTCGGGGTGACCCGCCACGGCGGCTACACCACCCTGACCATCTCCCCGGGCCCGGGCATGGGCGGCGCCTTCCACGCCGGGCAGTTCATCGGCCTCGGCCTCCAGATCGACGGACGGTGGCGGTGGCGCTGCTACTCGCTGACCAATGCACCGGTGCGTTCCGGGCACGGGCGCGGCCGCACCCTGACCGTCAGCGTGAAGCCGGTGCCCGGCGGCATGGTCTCCGTCCACCTCGCCGAGCACGCCGACGTGGGCCAGATCATCCGCCTGTCCGCCCCCGGCGGCGACTTCCACCTCCCGTCGCCGCTGCCGGAGCGGTTGCTCTTCGTCACCGCCGGCGCCGGCATCACCCCGGTGATGTCGATGCTGCGCTGGCTGCGCGAGGAGTGCACGCCGCAGACCTGGCCGGACGTCGTGCACGTGCACAGCGAACGCGGTGCGCGTCCGCCGTCGCCCTTCGCCGACGAGCTCGAGGCGCTGGACGCCCTGGACGCCCTGGACGCCGACGAGGCGTCCTACCGTCTCATCGGCTGGGACTCCTCGCGGCGTGGCCGCCTGAGTGCGCAGGACGTCACGACGGCCGTGCCCGACTGGGCGGCGCGCGAGACCTTCGCCTGCGGTCCCGGCCCGCTGCTGGAGTCCCTCACCGAGGCGATGCCCGGCACCCGCACCGAGACCTTCCACGCCCAGGGCGCCGCCTCCGGCAGCGCCGGCACCGGACCGGACGCCGCCGACCTCGGCGGCACCATCGAGTTCGGTGACTCCGGCGTGACCACCGAGTCCACCGGTTCCACGACGATCCTCGACGCCGCGGAGAACTGCGGGGTCAACCTCGTCCACGGCTGCCGGATGGGCATCTGCCGCACCTGCGTCGCCCCGATCACCGACGGCACCGCCGTGGACCTGCGCGACGGCGCCACCTACGGCCCAGGCGAACAGGTGCGCACCTGCTGCAGCGTCCCCTCCGGATACCTCCACATCGCCAGCAGCTGACCGGCACAACCCCGCCCGAACCCCCTGCACGACCCCTTGCCGACCCACCCCTGAGGAGCACCCATGGCAGTCCAGGACATCACCGCCTACGCCCACCTGTCCGACGACGACGTCCGCGACATCGGCCGCCGCCTCGCCGCGATCGAGAAAGCCCACCGCGATTCCCTGGGCACCAAGGACTCCGACTACATCAAGAGCCTCATCCGCGCCCAGCGCGCCCTCGACCTGATCGCACGCATCGCCACGTCCACCTCCTCCAACGTGGCCGTGCCCGCCGGGCTGATGCTGGGGCTGGCGAAGATCCTCGAGAACCTCGAGATCGGCCACAACGTGATGCACGGCCAGTGGGACTGGATGAACGATCCGGAGATCCACTCCTCCACCTGGGAGTGGGACAACACCGGCCCCTCCTCCGGCTGGAAGCACTCCCACAACGTGGTGCACCACACCTACACCAACATCATCGGCATGGACAACGACGTGGGATACGGCATCCTGCGCGTGACCCGCGACCGCAAGTGGACCCCGCAGGCACTGTTCCAGCCGCTGATCAACGTCGTGCTCGCCAGCCTCTTCGAGGTGGCCGTGGGCTTCTACGACGTGGAACTGGGCCGCTACTTCACCGGACGCCAGAGCTGGGAGGAGACCAAGCCCCGGCTGATCGCCGCGGTCGCCAAGACCGGACGCCAGTTCGGCAAGGACTACGTCGGATTCCCCGCCATCGCCGCGGCCACCGGCTTCCTGTTCCCCGGGTCGAAGGACGGGGTGAAGCTGTCGCGCGCCGCCGGGGCGAAACGCCGCGCGGCGGCGGCGCTGAAGACCGCCGTCATGGCCAACCTCACCCGCAACGTGTGGGCGTACGCCGTGATCTTCTGCGGCCACTTCCCCGACGACGTGGAGACCTTCACCCGCCGCACCCTCGCCGAGGAGACACAGGACGAGTGGTACCTGCGTCAGATGCTCGGCTCCGCGAACTTCCGTGGCGGCCCGGTGCTCTCGGTGCTGTCCGGGAACCTGAACTACCAGATCGAGCACCACCTCTTCCCCGACATGCCGTCCAACCACCTCGCCGAGATCAGCAAGGAGGTGGAGACCATCGCCAACGAGTACGGGCTGCCCTACAACACCGACAGCTTCCCCAAGCAGCTCCTGCAGGTGCAGCGCACGCTGATGAAGCTCTCCCTGCCGAACTCCATGCTGCGTGCGGACGCCTCCAACGCCCCGGAGGTCCGGTCGGACGCCGCATTCAGCTCCAACCCGGACATCGCCGAGCAGACCGGACACAAGGAACTGAGCAAGGGCCTCAAACTGCTGAAGAAGGCCCGCCCGAAGTTCCTGGCGTAGGTCGCCCTCCCGGACCGTCACGGACGGTCCCGGTGGTCAGCTCCAGCGGATCGGCTCGGTGCCGTCGAGGTCCTCGACGTCGGTGACCGCAGAGCTCCCGGTGGTCTCGGTGTTCTCGGTATTCGCAGTGTTCTCGTTGCCGCCGACGGTCTCCGCGGTCTCGCCGAGGTCGTAGGCGAACGCCATCCCGGTCGGGTTGATGCCGCGGGTGCGCTCCTTGTCGACGTAGCTCAGGCCGAACCCCGAGTAGGTGGTGCCGACCTCGACGTCGTTCATGTCGCCGGGCAGCATATCCTCCTCGTCGACACCGCACACCGACGGCTCAGCGCGTTCGACGAGGTTGGCCGCGGTCCCCGCGTCATCGGAGGGGTACGGCACCGGGGCGACGAGGTCGGCGCCCTCCCCTGCCCCGAGGAACTCCACCTCGTAGGGCAGGCACAGGAAATGGTCGACGTCGTCTGCCCCGTCGCCCACCGCGACCTCGTCGGCGTCCAGCACACTGGACCTCAGCGCGGTGACCTTCCAGAACTGCAGCGGTGCGTCCGACGCGACGTCCGTCTCACCACCACCGTCGCCAGCGGCCTGGCGGGTGACCACGTAGGCCGGCTCGTCGAGATCGAGCTCCGTGCCCGGCTCCGTCGGACGGAAGCCCTTCGGTGCGTCCCCGAGATCCAGGCCCGCTATGAGTTCGCTCTCGTCGGTGTCCTCCTCGACGACGTCGGAGGTCGCCGCCTCGTCGCTGTCGCCGCCGTCCTCACCGATGGAGCATCCGGTGACGGCAAGAACAGGGACGGTGAGCGCGGTGACCAGCACTCTTTTCCAGGTCGACGGCACCATCGGTGGCAGCGAAACAGTCATACTCCCGAGGATAGTGCAGGGGGTACCCACCGAGACGGCGGCGTCGCCTAGCCTGAGGTGACCCCCTCGTAGCCCCTGCGACCTCGACCCACCTCTCATCCGACGGAGCACGCACCCCCATGACCGAGACCCCGCCTACCAGCACCCGACCCCGGAAACGTGGCCGTCCGCGGAAGTCGGAGAGCGCACGTCAGGACACCCGCGAGCTCCTGTGCCGTACAGGTGTCGCCGCCCTGACCGAGAAAGGCTACTGCGCGACCGGCATCGAGGAGATCCTCACCTCCGCCGGGGTACCGAAGGGTTCCTTCTACGCCTACTTCGACAGCAAGGAAGCCTTCGGGGCGGCGGTCATCGTCGAATACGACCGCTACTTCACCCGCAAGCTCGACCGCCACCTGGGTGACGGGTCCGTCCCCGCCCTCGACCGCATCGACGCCTTCTGCGCGGATGCCGAGGCAGGCATGCAACGCCACTCCTACCGGCGCGGCTGCGTGATCGGCAACCTCGGCCAGGAGATGAACGCACTTCCCGAGGCCTACCGCGCGCAGATCGTCGATGTCCTCGCCGGATGGCAGGCCCGGGTCGCCGCATGTCTGACGTCCGCCAAGGACAACGGTGAGATCCCCGACGGGGTCGACTGCCGTCAGGCGGCGGAGGCCTTCTGGATCGGCTGGGAGGGCGCGGTACTGCACGCCAAGCTCCACCGTAGTGCGGAGCCGTTGAGGATCTTCCGGCGCTTCTACCTCGCTGGCCTGCGCGTACCGCCGGAGGATGCATAGGTTTCGCACCAACCGTCGAATTTCATAGACGATCGGTCTAATATTGGCGGGCGAACCCTTCCCCGCCCAGCAAGGAGCACCCGCCATGTTCACAGGTGTACTGATCGAGAACGACGACGCCGGCTACCGCGCACGACTGGCCGAACTCGACGAACAGCAGTTGCCCGACGGCGACGTCACGGTCCGCGTGAGCCACTCGGGCATGAACTACAAGGACGCCCTGGCGATCACCGGAAACGGCAAGATCGTGCGCGACTTCCCGATGGTGCCCGGCATCGACTTCGTCGGCCAGGTCGAGCACACTGACGGCGGTGCCGACTACGCGGAGGGCGACTGGGTCGTCCTCAACGGTTGGGGCGTCGGGGAACGCCGGTGGGGCGGACTGGCCCAGAAGGCCCGGGTCAACGGCGACTGGCTCGTGCCCCTCCCCGACAACTTCACTCCCGCCCAGGCCATGTCCATCGGCACCGCCGGCTACACCGCCATGCTGTGCGTGATGGCCCTGGAGCGCCACGGTGTCACGCCCGACCAGGGCGAGATCGCCGTGACCGGGGCCTCCGGCGGTGTCGGCAGCGTCGCTGTCGCCGTGTTGGCGAAGTTGGGGTACACCGTGGTGGCGATCACCGGCCGACCCGACGAGAACCGGTACCTTAAGGACCTCGGCGCATCGGAGATCCTCGACCGGTCGGACTTCTCCGGGGCCGGAAAGCCGCTGCAGAAGGCACGCTGGGCCGGCGCCGTCGACGTGGCCGGGAGCCACACCTTGGCGAACGTGCTGGCGGGGACGAAGTACCGCGGCGTCGTCACCGCCTGCGGCCTGGCCGCGGGCATGGACCTGCCCGCATCGGTGGCACCGTTCATCCTGCGCGGCGTGACCTTGGCCGGCATCGACAGCGTGATGTGCCCGATCGAGGACCGGCTGGAGGCCTGGCGCCGGTTGGGCGAGGACCTGGACCCGGAGAAGCTGGCGATGATCACCGAGGACGTCGGCCTGGACGAGGCCGTCCCCGCCGCCGAGCGGCTCCTGGAGGGCAAGGTGCGCGGACGCGTGGTCGTGGACGTCGACAAGTTCTGACGGCCCGGCGGCACCGCGGGAGGACGGCGCCGCCTCAGCGCCAGACGACGCGCCTGCCGTGCAGGGGGTCCAGGTCGGAGCCCTCGGCCTGGAACAGGAAGCGCACGCCGACAGGCTTGCGCGCGGCGCCGGAACCGTCCTTGCGCACGCAACCCAGCACCGCACCACGGTACGTCCTACCCTCGACCAGCTCGTCGAGGACGCCGGGGACCATGCCGGACGGTTCGACACCGCAGTGCAGCTCCGCCGAGTAGAGCAGCGGCTCCACAGCGTTGCCGTCGGCGTCGGTGGCGATCAGCACCGGAACGGCGACGGCGGGCTGGACGACCGGGTTGCCGTCTCCTCCGTCACCGAGGAAGGTGATCTCGTAGGGGGTCAGGATGTAGTGGTCGACCTCCTCCGGCGCGGGGTTCACCCCGACGGCGAAACTGCGGCCGAGGTCGAGGTCCTCCGGCGGGACGGTGCGGGAGCAGCCGGTGGCGATCTCCCAGTAGAGCGTGGGGCCGTGGGGCAGCCGGGTGAGCACCTCGGCGGTCTGACCGTGGGTCAGCGTGGAGTCCGGCAGGGTGAGTTCGAAGTCGGCCGGCGGGCCCGGCAGGACGACCGCCTCGTCGCCGACCTGGTAGCCGTCGCAGGGCTTGGCGCAGGCCAGACGGGGCACCGTAGCGCCGGTGTTGAGCATCGTGCGCCAGGTACGGCGGGCGGAGGGGACGGTGACGACTCGTGACGTGGTCATGCTGGTGGTCCTTTCCCCGGTGTGGCGCCGGGTGGGGGCATGTGGAGGCTTACATCGGTCAACCTACCCTTATTTG
Source organism: Corynebacterium sp. AOP40-4SA-5 (assembly GCF_052377355.1). Taxonomy (NCBI): domain Bacteria; kingdom Bacillati; phylum Actinomycetota; class Actinomycetes; order Mycobacteriales; family Corynebacteriaceae; genus Corynebacterium; species Corynebacterium sp. AOP40-4SA-5. The sequence continues at coordinate 100,701 of NZ_JBQSWS010000005.1, read as the reverse complement.
TTTTCACGAAAGGACACTCTGGAGCAATTGCTCCGGAACAATCCCCCACCACAAGAGTGTCCCAGCTCACAGCACACTTCCGATCCCCCCGGACGCCACCCCCGTACCGCCGACTGTCGGCAGATCAGTCGAGGATCTCCTCGGCCTCCCGGTAGGTGACCTCGGCGTCCTTGCGGCTGACCTCCCACCACGACCGGTTGTCCCGGTACCACTGCACGGTGGCCGCCAGTCCCGCCGAGAAGTCGGTGTAGCGAGGCTCCCAGCCCAGTGACCTCATCGACGAGGGGTCGATCGCGTAGCGGCGGTCGTGCCCGGGACGGTCGGTCACGTGGACCACGTCCCCGGCGTCCCGCCCGAAGAGTTCGAGCAACGCCTCGACACACTGCCGGTTCGAGCGTTCCCCGTCCGCACCGATCAGGTAGGTCTCCCCCGACACCCCACGGTCCAGGATCGCCCACACCGCATGGTTGTGGTCGTCGACGTGGATCCAGTCGCGCACGTTGTCGCCGGCGCCGTACAGGCGCGGGGTCTCCCCCTCGATCAGCCCGGTGATCTGCCTCGGCAGGAACTTCTCCGGGTGCTGGCGCGGACCGTAGTTGTTCGAGCAGTTCGAGATCGTCGCGCTCAGGCCGTGACTGCGCACGAAGGCGCGGACCAGGTGGTCGGCGGACGCCTTGGACGCCGAGTATACCGACGACGGTGCGTACGGGGTGTCCACGGTGAAGCGGTCGTCGCCGTCCAACGGCAGGTCGCCGAACACCTCGTCGGTGGAGATGTGGTGCAGGTGCACACCGTGGCGCACGCACGACTCGGCGAGCACACCGGTGCCCTCGGTGTTGGTGCGCACGAAACGCAGCGGGTCCCGCAGGGCGTTGTCGTTGTGGCTCTCCGCGGCGAAGTGCACCACCGCGGCCCCGCCCGCCTCCTGACCGGGAATGGCCAGTCCGGCGACCAGCTCGTCGACCAGGGCGGCGTCGCACACGTCACCCTCGACGAGGCGCACACCGTCCAGGCCGGCGAGGTTGGCCGGTTTCGCCGCGTAGGTCATCGAGTCCAGGACGGTGACCTGCACGTCCGGCCGGGTGAGGCGGGTGAGCCGGACGAAGTTGGAGCCGATGAAACCGGCACCGCCGGTCACCAGCAGTCTGGTGATCCGGCGGTCGGGGGTTCGCGTCATGTCAGTTCAGTCCGGCGTAGGAGTGCAGACCCGAGATGACGATGTTGATGAAGAACAGGTTGAACACCATCGTGGCGAACGCCAGGACGTTGATCCACGCCGCGGGCTTGCCGCGCATGCCCGGCGTCGCGCGGGCGTGCAGGTAGGCGGCGTAGAGCAGCCAGGTGATCAGCGAGACGGTCTCCTTGGGGTCCCAGCCCCAGAAGCGGCCCCAGGCGAAGTGTGCCCATGTGGCGCCGAAGATGACACCGAGGCCGAACACCGGCAGCGTCCAGATCGCCGCCCGGTAGGCCAGGGCGTCCAGCTTGGAGGCGTCCGGCAGCGGGGTCGCGATGGCGCCGAAGAACCCCTTCTCCTGGCCCTTCGGCTGAGCACGACGCAGCAGGTAGAGCAGCGAGGCCATACCGGAGACCAGACCGATGCCGCCACCGATCGACACCGTGGACACGTGGATGACGAACCAGTAGGAGTTCAGCGACGGAACCAGCGGCGCGACGTCGGCGTAGAGCTCGGTGCCCGCGTAGAACATCAGGACCAGGATCGGGGTGAGGATCCACGGCCACAGCACACGCATCGCCTTGCGGCGAAGGACGTAGCAGGCGATGACCATCGAGACACCCGAGACCACGGAGACGTACTCGAAGAGGTTGCCCCACGGGAAGCGTTCCGCGGCAAGCCCGCGCATCACGAGGAAGAGAATGTGCATCGCCACACCGAGCCAGATGACGGCCTGGGCCATGCCACCCCAACGGTCCGCACGGCGGAACCCTGCCCGGATGGACTCGACCTGGAACCGCGGCGGCAGCTCGTCCTCCGACAGAGAACCCGTCGCGATTCCGGAGACGTCGTGGGATCCGCCGTCAGCGGCGTCCTTGTCGGTGCCCGCGCCCGCCTCGTCGCTGGCGCTACCGGCCCCGGCGGAGACGGCGACCTTCTGCTTCTCCGCCTTGCCCTCGCCCAGGATCCGCGCCCGCTCACGCCTGGCTTCGGTGGCGGAACGGAGCATCCCGTAGAAGATGAGGGAGATGGCGAGACCGACCAGGTACAGCCCTGCCGTCGTGGCATAGGCCAGGTCGGAAAAATTCGCCAAGCCCTCGTTGACGTCATGGATGTCCATCCGTCGTTTCCTCCGTCGATAGTCACTGGACCGTATCTCGGCCCACGTTACTGCGCTCTACTAGCCAAAACCAAAAGTGAACTGGGGTTTAGCGTTCCTCAGGACGGTCTTCTGTGTCCCCGGTCTCAGTGGGCTCGGCCGGGTCGGCGAGCTCACCCTCGGCCTTCTCGCGGGCGAGTTCGCGATCGAGCTCGTCCTCCCAGTCCTCCCACTCGCTGTCCGTCTGGTCGAACTCCTCGTCCAGCTCCTCGTCCTCGAGGTGCAGCAGCTCCTCGGCGACACGGTTGAACTCACGGCCCCAGCCGGCGGAGTCCGTACGGGCCAGCCCGGCGATCTGCAGCGACGTGGTGCCGTCCTGGTTGTCGGTGACCCGCACCCAGAAGCGGCGGCGCTTGATCGTGAGTGAACCGACCAGGCTGATCAGCATCAGCAGGGCGAAGCCCAGAACAAACGGGGTCGTGGGATCGCGACTGACCTGGAGGTTCACGAACTCCTGGGCACCGTCGAAGCTGATCTCCGTGCCGTCGTCCAGGGTGACCGACTCGCCCTCCATGAGGTTGACGCGGTCCAGCTTCTGCAGGGCACCGCTGTGCATCTGCGTGGAGTCGAGCGAGAAGATGTCCTGGCCGGTACCGGCGTCCAGCCCCGTGTCGCCACGGTAGATGTCGATGGCGACCGCCGGATCGTTCATGGCCGGGAAGCTGGAGGTCAGCAGGGCGTCGTTCTCACCGGAGAACTCTGCGGTCGGGGCGAACAGACCCTGGATCGCCAACTGGTTCTGGCGGCGGTCGTAGAGGTCGTCGTACATCCCGGCCGGCGGGTCCATCTTGATCGCACCGGAGGACAGGAAGTACGTCAGGTCGTCCGGACGGAACTGGATGGTCTCGGTACGGGTCTCACCGTTCGGCCACTTCACGGTGAACGTCGGCGCGTAGCCGTGTCCCTGGAGGTAGACCAGGTCGCCGTCCACGTTGAGCGGGTGGTTGACCCGCAACTGCTCCTTGTCCCACTCGTCGGTGGGCAGCATCGCGTCCTCGCCCTCGGCGAAGTCGATGTCCGAGGAGAAGCTGGTGGCCTGTCCGGTGGCCTCGTACTCCGCCTCGAAGTTCTTCACGTTCACGCAGAACGGGGTCAGCGTGGTGCCGTCGAACAGGGGGCCGTAACGCATCGAGTCGAAGTTCGCGACCGCGGAGTTGCAGAACTCCGAGCTCGGCGAGTCGGTGCCGGCGATCACGATGACCTGGCCCTCGTAGTAGACCATGCGCCCCAGCAGCACGGTGATGAGGATCCCGACCAGGGAGAGGTGGAAGACGAGGTTCGAGGCCTCGCGCATGTAACCACGCTCGGCGGCGAAGGACCACTTCCCCGCCCGGTCCTCGGAGGCCTCGGTCGCCCCGCCACGCCATTTCGCGAAACGACGGGACACCTGCTTCTCCACGTCCTCCGCCGGGGCGTCGACCGTACCCTCCACGAAGTTGGGCATCCGGGTCAGCCGCTTCGGCGCCGACGGCGGGCGCGTCTTCAGCGCCTTGTAGTGGTCCCACGTGCGCGGCAGGATGCAGCCGATCAGCGACAGGAACAGCAGGACGTAGATGGCGGCGAACCACGGCGAGCTGAAGACGTCGAACAGTCCCAGCTTGTCGTAGATCTCGCCGACCCGACCGTTGTTCTCGATGTACTCCGTGACGTTGCCCTCGTTCAGCGACCGCTGCGGAAGTATGGCACCGGGAAGGGCGCCGAGGGCGAGCAGGAACAGCAGGACCAGTGCCGTCCGCATACGGGTCAGCCATTGCCAGGCCCGTTTCGGCAGACGCAGGAGCCAGCGGATCATGGAAACCTTTCGGGAGGGGAACTCGGGTGAAACCTAGAACGGCCTAGATCGGCTGAGTGGTGTCGGAGACCAGGCCCTGTCGGAGCCAGTCGACGAACACCGCCCACTGGCCGGTGACCAGCAGGATGCCGACGATGATCAGCAACGCGCCGCCGATGATCTGGATGGTGCGGGAGTGCTTCCGCAGCCATCCGACGCCGCGCAGTGCCCTGGCGGAACCCAGGGCGACCAGAATGAACGGTAGTCCCAGGCCCAGGCAGTACGAAATGATGAGGATGACGCCGCGCGCCGCGGTCATGCCTCCGGTGCCCGCGGACACCGAGATGATCGCGCCCAGCGTCGGCCCCAGGCACGGCGTCCAGCCCAGGGCGAAGACGCCGCCGAGCAGCGGCGCGCCGGCGAGGGTGGACCAGCGCTTCGGGGCCATGCGGGTGTCGTTCTGCAGCGGGCGGATGAAGCCCATGAAGACGACACCCATGAGGATCGTCACCACACCGCCGACGCGCATCAGCGTCTCCTGATTGATCTTCAGCGCACTGATCGCGCCGAAGACCGTGGCGGTGGCCAGGACGAAGACGACGGTGAAACCGGCGACGAAGAGCAGCGCCGCGCCACCGGCGCGGCCCCGCCTGCCCGTGACGACCGTGCCGTCCTTCGTGTACTCGGTGTCCGCGCCGACGACACCGGCGAGGTAGGAGACGTAGCCCGGCACCAGCGGGATCACGCACGGGGAGGCGAAGGACACCAGACCGGCGACGGCGGCGGCGAGCAACGCGAGCAGGATCGGCCCGGTCGTCACCGCCTCCGAGAACGCGGTACCGAGGTCACTCATCGTTCAGCAGCGGCTCCACGGCCGCCCACAGCTCGTCGTCGTTGACCTCCCGCAGGAAGACCTTCGCCGGACGGTGCTGCTTGTCCAGCACGATCGTCGTCGGGATGACCGAGGCGGGCAGGCCACCCAGGGCCAACGCCGACTTGAACGGCGGATCGTAGATCGACGGGTAGCTGATCCCGTTGTCCGTGACGAAGTCGCGGGCCTTGTCCGCCACCGAGTCACGCACGTTGATGCCCAGGATGGTGCCACGCCCGTCGTCCTCGAGCTTCTCCTGGACGCGCTGCAGATCGTCCGCCTCGCTGCGGCAGGGTCCACACCACTGGCCCCAGGAGTTCAGGACCACGACCTGGTCCTCGAAGTCGTCGAGCTCGATCGTCTCGCCCGGCTCCATGAGCGACTCGCCCTGGAGGTTGCCGACCGGGTCGCGGTCGTCCTCGTCGTAGCTGATCTCCGTCTGCCCGCCCGGGGAGACGAACTCGAAGGTGCCACCACTGGCCACGGCATCGGTGCCGGCGGTGTTGCTCTCGCCGCACGCGGCCACGGTGAGCGCCAGCGACGCGGTGACCAGCGCCGCCGCGATCCGTCGTCCCTGCTGTCCCACGTTGCCCATCAGATCAGATCTCCTGTGCCGGCTCCGAGTAGACCATGTCCACGAGGTCGTCGCCCTCGAAGACCAGCGAGGTCACCGAGGCCAGCTCACACCGGCGTGCCGCCGGGTTGTGGCTCAGCGGCAGCCCCTGCACGTCGCGCTGCACGCAGACGATGGGCAGCTGGTGCGTCACGCACACCGCTTCCCCGCCCTCGGCACCCTTGCGGGCGCGGTCGACGGCCCGCCACATGCGGTCGAGGATCTCGGAGTAGGGCTCGCCCCAGCTCGGGACCGTCGGGTTCTTCAGCATGGGCCAGCGCTTCGGGTTCCACAGCGCCGAGCGCACACCCTTGATGTGCAGACCCTGCAGGTCATTACCGGCCTCCAGCAGGTCCTCGTCCACACCCGGGGCCACGTCGAGCGACTCCGCCAGCGGCGCGACGGTCTCGCGCGCGCGCTCCAGCGGGGAGGAGACGACGTACCGGATATCGTGGTCGGCGAGGTCCGCGGCCACCGCGGCGGCCATCTGCCGACCGCGGACACTGAGGTGCCAGTCGGGCAGACGACCGTAGAGGATGCGGTCGGGGTTGTGGACCTCCCCGTGACGGACGAGGTGGACGATCGTTGTCATGGGTCCCGACACTACCTCGCATGGTGCTCAGGTCATAAGCGAACCACGCCAAGCAGACCACTCGGTGAACGACGATCACCCGCTGGTGTCATGCTAGCCTGCCCTCATGCATTCTATCCCCCGGAAAACCTCTGGACGCGGCCTGCGCCGCGTCGTCGCCACCATGGCGGCAACCCTCCTGACCTCGGCCACCCTGGTCGCCTGCACCTCAGAGTCCACCGACGGATCCTCCGACGGCTCCGGGTCAGGGGACTTCGAGCCCGTGACCATCACCCACGCGCTCGGTGAAGCCGAGATCACCTCGAAGCCCGAGAGGATCGTCACACTCGGCCAGGGTTCCGCCGAGACCGCCATCGCCCTGGGCGTGACCCCGGTGGCCACCGAGAGCTACGAGTGGGGCGCGGACGACTCCGGCCAGCTCCCCTGGGTCCGCGAGGCCGTCGAGGAGCAGGACGGCGACCTGCCCGAACTCATCACCGGTGGTGACGACGTCAGCGCCGAGGAGATCGCCGCCCTGGACCCCGACCTCGTCCTGGCACCGTGGTCCGGACTCACCCAGGACCAGTACGACCAGATCTCCGAGGTGGCCCCCACCGTGGCCTACCCCGAGAGCCCGTGGACGATCGACTGGAAGGACCAGATCACCACCATCGCCACCGCGCTGGGTGAGTCCGACCAGGCCGAGGACCTCATCACCGGTATCGAGGACGACTTCGCCGCCGTGCGTGAGGAGCACCCCGAGTTCTCCGAGCACGACTTCGCCTTCATCTACAACCAGGGCCCCGCGGAGAACATGGGCGTCTTCCTGCCCACCGAGCAGCGCGCCGCGATGGTCGCGAACATGGGCCTGAAGGTCGCACCGGTCGTGGAGGAGATGAAGGAGGACGAGGTCGTGGGCACCGACTCCGCCCAGTTCAGCCTCGAGGACGCCGACCGGCTCAACGACGTGGACCTGATCTTCACCTTCTACTCCGACGAGACCAACCGCGAGGAGATGCACGACAACCCGGTCTACGGCAACATCAGCGCCATCCGGGACGGCCGGGAGGTCGCCCCCACCGACCAGTCCTTCGTGACCGGGTCCTCGATGATCAACCCCCTGACCGTCCCCTGGGCCCTGGAGCGCTACGTCCCGATGATCACCGAGGCGCTCGACGCAGAGTAACGGGTCAGGGTGACGGGTCAGTCGGACGCCGGGCGCGCGGCAGCCGCCGCCTTCGCCGCGGGCACCAGCGCCGACTCGATCCGCTCGAAGTCGGCGTCCGTCAACGCGGTGGAGACGAACCAGGTCTCGAAGACGCTCGGCGGGGCGAAGACCCCGTTGTCCAGCAGCGAGTGGAAGAACGGCGCGTAGCGGAAGGTGTCCGCCGCCTGCATCTCGCCGAAGTTGTGGCCCTGCCCCTCGGCGAAACGCACGGACAGCATCGTCGTGGCCCGCTGCATGTGGTGCGCCACTCCCTCCCGCGACAGCGCCTCGCTGACCAGGTCGGACAACCGGTCGGCGTTGGCCTGCAGGGTGGTGTAGGTCGACTCGTCGGCCAGACGCAGCGACGCCAGCCCCGAGGCCGTGGCCACCGGGTTCCCCGACAGCGTGCCCGCCTGGTAGACGGGCCCCTCCGGGGCGAGCATGCCCATGATGTCGGCGCGTCCGCCGAAGGCCGCGGCCGGCATACCGCCGGAGACGACCTTGCCGAAGGTCGTCAGGTCGCCCGCCACGCCGTCCACCCCGAACCAGCCGGAGCGCGAGGTACGGAAACCCGTCATGACCTCGTCGAGGATCAGCAGCGCGCCGTCGGCGTGGGTGATCTCCTTGAGTGCGGCGTTGAAGCCGTCCTGCGGGTGCACGGTACCCATGTTGCCCGCGCTGGCCTCGGCGATGACCGCGGCGATCTGGCCGGGGTTCTCGGCGAAGGCCGCGCGCACGGCGTCGAGGTCGTTGTAGTCCACCACGATGGTCTCCGCCGCGGCGGAGGCGGTGATCCCCGGGGAGTCCGGCAGGCCCAGGGTCGCCACACCGGAACCGGCGGCGACCAGCAGCGAGTCCACGTGGCCGTGGTAGCAGCCGTTGAACTTCAGGATCTTGTCGCGTCCGGTGAAACCACGCGCCAGGCGCACGGCCGACATCGTCGCCTCCGTCCCGGAGTTGACCAGGCGCACCTGCTCCACGCTGGTGCGGTCGATGATCTCCTGGGCCAGATCGATCTCGGCCAACGTCGGCGCGCCGAAGGACAGTCCCTTGCCCGCGGCCTCACGGACCGCCTCGACGACCGCCGGGTGGGCGTTGCCGTGCAGCATCGGGCCCCAGGAGCAGATGAGGTCGACGTAGTCGTTGCCGTCGATGTCGGTCAGACGCGAACCGGCCGCCGAGGCGATGAAGGGGGCGGTGCCGCCGACCGAGCCGAAGGCCCGCACCGGGGAGTTCACCCCACCCGGGGTGACCGCCCTGGCCTGGTCCATCGCCTGCGAACTGTTCGTCCGTCCACTCATCTGCCGCTCCTTCGTCGTCCTGCTGGTTCGCGTGTCTTACTGACGTGCCCCAGCATAATGAGTGGGCTGCGGTCCCGGGTGCGCGGGGGAAGCGCTCAGCGCGACTGCCAGGGGCTCAGGTTCTCCCCCGCCCAGGCGCGCAGCCGGGCCAGGCGCGAGTCGCCGTTGCTGCCCGGCACCTCCGCACCGTCCCTGCCCAGCGGGTCGCCGATGCTGAAGTCACGGTGGCTGATGCGCGCCGACCGCCACTCGATGAGCAGCGAGGACCCCAGCATCAGGGCCGTGGCCAGCAGCGGGTTCAGCAGGCCGGAGACCGCCAGCACCAGGGCGAGGATGTTGTAGCCCCAGGCCAGCCACAGGTTCCAGTCCACGGTGGCACGCACGTGCCGGGCGAGGTTCACCGACTCCGCCACCACGGACACGTCGTCGCGGATGATCACCACGTCGCTGCCCGCGGAGTCCAGCCCACGGACCTCCCCGTGCTCCCCGCCGATGTTGTCGAGCCGGTCGGCCGACCCCATGAGGATGCCCACGTCGGCGACCTCGAGGCAGTCGAGCACGTCCTGGTCGCCGACCATGGCCACGGTGGCACCGTGGGCGTGCACGTTGCGCACCGCCGGGGCCTTCTGGGAGGGGATGATGCCGGCGAGCACCTTGGAGATGCCGATGGAGTCCGCCATCCTCCGTGCCACCGGGTAGGTGTCGCGGGAGAGCATGTAGGTCTCGACCCCGGCGTCCTCGAGCCAGTGGACGGAGGACTCGGCGTCCGGCTTCACCGCGTCGGCCACGTTGATCACCCCGCGCGTCCTGCCCCGCCAGCTGACCACCAGCGGGGTCCCGCCGCTGAGCACGGCGTTGGCCAGGGTGGGGTCGGTGAGTTCGGAGAGGTCGCGTGGACGCCACAGCTGGGCCTGGACCGGGCGCAGCGCCTTCTCCCCGGTCTGGGGGTCGGCGACGGGCAGGTCGACGGTGGCGGTGAACACGCCCTTGCCGTCGACCTCCACCGGGCCGGCCTCCAGCCAGTGCGGCACGTCCGCTCCCCCGGCGCCGCTGTCACGCGATTCCCGGTCGGCGCGCACGATCGCGCGCGAGACCCCGTGGGGGCTCTCCAGGCTCAGCACGCCGGCGACGCGCAGCACCAGTTCACCGACCTCGCCCTTGGCCGGGGTCACGCCGACGACGTTCATCGGACCCTTCGTCAGCGTGCCGGCGCGGTTGAAGATGATCGTGTCCACTGCGGCGAGTCGGTGGACGGTGCCGGTGTCACGCAGCAGCATCCCGTCGGACGCCGCGCGCGCCAGCCCCAGGCGCAGCGCCAGGGTGGTCGACAGGGCCAGGGCGACGGGGGCGACGGCGACGAGCACGGTCAGCGTGGTGGAGACCGCCGCGGTCATGCTGGACGAGGCCGTCCACCAGGCGATCCCGGCGATCACCGCGATCACCGCGGCCCAGGGCACCAGCAGCGAGGCGGTGCGCGTGGCGAGTTGCTCCAGGCGGTTCTCCTCGCGCTCGGCGGCGGCGATCCAGCGACGCACGGCCGCGACCCTGGTCCGTGACCCGGTGCGGTTCACCCGCACCTTCAACGGGTCGCCGGAGTTGGTGGACCCGGCGAAGACCGTGGCGCCGACCTCGACGGGCACGTCGCCGCGTCCGCCACTGAAGGGGCCGACGTCGACGACGGAGCGTCCTCCCACGACCTCACCGTCGCACGGGATGACCTGGCCGGTGCCGACGAGCACGTCGTCACCGACGCGGATCTCGGTGGCGGGGATGACCGACTTGGTGGGTTGGCCGCCGCGGGACTTGCGCACCACGGTCACGTCGCCGCCGCGCTCCACCGACAGCATGTTCAGCGCCAGCAGGGAGCGCAGCCGGGTACGGCGCGAGGCGAGCCTGCCGAACAGCAGCAGGATCGTGCAGCCGCAGGCGACGTCGAAGAACAGCGCGTCGGTCTGGTAGCCCCAGGAGATCAGGATGTTGCCGGCCCGCCAGCCCGGGTCACCGGCGGGGCCGGTGAGCAGTTCCACCAGGGAGTACAGGTAGGCCAGCAGGATGGCGGCGGAGGACGCCGCGTCGAGGGCGGGCATGCCACGGCGCAGCCCGCCGAGCATCGCGCGGTGGAACGGCCACGCGCTCCACAGCACCACGGGCGTGGCCAAGCCCAGGCACAGCCACTGCCAGTGGTCGAACTGCCACGACGGCACGAGCTGCAGCACCACCACGGGCAGGCCGAAGAGCAGCGCGACGAGCAGGCGCGCCCCGGTGATCAGGTTGCGGGCGGTGTAGAGCACCTCGGTGCCGACCTGGTGGCGTCGACGGCCCTGGCCGAGCTGGTGGAAGGACTCCCCCTCCAACGCCATGCGGGCACGGTTCTCCCTGTGCCGGTGCGCGTAGAAACTCGCCGGACGGGGCCGGGCCAGGCGTTCGGCGCGGCGTCGCAGCGAGGCGACGGTCAACCAGGACTCCACGCCCGCGTCGGTCATGACGTTGCGCAGCACGTCCGGTTTCAGCGACTCCGGCGCCGTCACCCACGCCATGGATGTGGAGTACACGACGCGGGCCTGCACGCCGGGCAGCACGTTGAGCGCGCCCTCGACGCGTCCTGCATGCGCGGCGGACTCCAGCCCCTCCAGGTGGAAGGTGAAGGACGTGAGCCGCATCCCGCCGCGACCCTGCCGACCCTGCCGGCCCTGCCGTAAGGAGTGCTCGAACGCCTCGGCGTCCTCGGGGTCATCGGGGTCGTCGGGGGCGAGTCCGGCCGCGCGGGCGGCCTTGCGTGCCTCGGCGATGGCCCGCGACACCGCGTCGGACACCTCGTCCGATACCTCCGGTTCCACGGCTCAGCCCTCCCGGTCCTGCAGTTCGCCCGGGGACCCGCCGAAGTAGGTCCGCACCGCCGGGCGGTACATCGCCAGGCAGGCCACCGCGAGGAACAGGGCCACGAGCGGCTGCTCCAGGCCGCCGACGTTGAAGACCCAGCCGACCAGGGTGAAGCCCATGGCCACCGCGGCGGCGATCATCAGCCGTCGGCGCCGACGGGCGTCGCCCTTCAGCAGCCCCGGCACCAGCACCCCCACCGCCACGGCGGCGATGACCTGGACCGTACCGACCCAGCGCATATTCGCCGAGAGGGTCTCGACGTAGGCCATCTGCTCGGCGTCGTCGACGACCGGGCGCTCGACCACCCACATCATCACCCCGCTGAGCAGCAGGCCGATGCCGGCTGCCACGAACAGCACCACGGCGACCTTCACCGAGCCGGGGATTCCGTCACCCGGGGTCCAGTAGCGGATCGCACGGTTGCGGTCACCGGGGTCGGAGTTGTGGGAGACCGGGAACATGCTGGGCACGGTTCAGCGTCCCCTGTTCTTCTTCTCGGCCTTACGCTTCTTCTTCTCGGCGCGTTCCTTGTCGAGTTCCTCGTTGCGCCTGGCCATCTTGTCGGCGTACTCCTCGACCTCCTGCTTGTCCGGCAGGCCGAACCAGTCGGCGTTGTCCGGGCGGGTGATCAGCCAGATGCCGACGGCGGCGACGACACCGGAGATGATCGTGCCCGCTCCGACGAGCAGCACCAGCGGCGTCGCGCCCGTGTCCGGCGGGGACGAGAACACCTGCAGCAGCGCCATGAGCGCCAGGTACACCGAACCGACGCAGAGGAACAGCCGGCTGCGCACCCCACCCCGGGCGACCCGGGAGGTCAGGTACACGCAGACCGCCACCGCCACGAGGTTGAACAGCAGGTTCAGGATGGCGGTGCCGGTGACCAGCGTGGTCTCCGACACCCCGTCGGGGATCGAGCCGGAGCTGACCTGCTCACGGACCTGACTGGTCAGCTGGCGGGGGTCCTGCAAGGTCATGACCAGCTGCAGGACCGCGGTGAGAGCCTGCACGGCACCGACGATGTACCAGGCACGCGCACCGTCGCGGACGTTCTCCGGTGCATCCTTCGACGAGGACGCGAGCCCGCCCGGGCGTCCGACCTTCGGCGGTTGCGGCCTGTCGGACCTGCCGGGGTCCTTCGGGCCGTCCGGCATGCCCGGCAGTCCCTGCTGCTTGTTCGGGGGTGTCTGCTGTGTCATATCGACGCCCAGCTTAGCCAACGGGCAGTCAGCCGCGCAGGAGGTGGGCCGCCTCGGTGGCCCAGTAGGTCAGGATGATGTCGGCGCCGGCGCGGCGGATGCCGGTCAGCGAGTCCATGATGGCGGCCTCGCGGTCGATCCAGCCCTTCTGCGCGGCGGCGGTGATCATCGAGTACTCCCCCGACACCTGGTAGGCGGCCACCGGCACGGTGGAGAAGTCGGCGACCTGGCGCAGGATGTCCAGGTGCGGCATGGCGGGCTTGACCATCACCATGTCCGCGCCCTCGGCGATGTCGAGCTCGACCTCCATCAGTGACTCGCGGGCGTTGCGGGGGTCCTGCTGGTAGGTCTTGCGGTCGCCCTGCAGCGAGGAGCCGACGGCCTCACGGAAGGGACCGTAGAAGGCGCCGGCGTACTTCGCGGAGTAGGCGAGGATGGAGACGTCCTGGAAGCCGGCGTCGTCCAGCGCCTCGCGGATGACGGCGATCTGGCCGTCCATCATGCCCGACGGGCTCACGACGTGCGCCCCGGCCTCGGCCTGGGCCACGGCCATGCGCGCGTAGAGCGGGAGGGTGGCGTCGTTGTCCACGACGGTGGCCCCGAAACGGTCCACGGTGAGCACGCCGCAGTGGCCGTGGTCGGTGAACTCGTCGAGGCAGGTGTCCGCCATGACGATGAGGTCGTCGCCGAACTCGCGGCGCAGGGCGGCCAGGCCCCGGTTCAGGGCGCCGTCGCGGGCCCAGGCCTGCGAGCCCTCGGCGTCCTTCGCCTCCGGGAGGGGGACGCCGAACAGGTCGACGGAGCCGACCCCGGCGTTCAGCGCCTCCTCGGCGGCGCGCAGCAGCGAGGAGTCGGTGTGCTGGTACACCCCGGGCATCGCGGAGATCTCGCGTGCCTCGTCCAGCCCGTCGGCGATGAACATCGGCAGGACCAGCTGGTTGGGTTCCAGGTGGGTCTCGGCGACGAAGTTTCGCATCGCCGGGGTGGTGCGCAGGCGGCGGGGACGGCGGACGGGGTGAGCGTGATCAGTCATGGTGCTGATCGTACGCCGGGCGCCGCGCGGGTTACTGCCCGGTGGTCGGACGACGCCGGCGACGGCGCTTGCGCGGCGGCGGGAGCTGGCCGGCGGTGCGCAGCTCGGCGACGTGGTGCGCCAGGGCGTCGATGAGCTCGGGGACCCCGGCGACCTCCGGCATCACGTCCACACGCAGGCCGTGCTCGCGGGCGGTCTGCGCGGCCATCGGGCCGATGCAGGCGATGATGGTGCGGGTGTGCGGCTTGCCGGCGATGCCGACCAGGTTCTTCACCGTCGACGAGGAGGTGAAGCACACCGCGTCGAAGCCGCCCGACTTGATCATGTCGCGCACCTCCTGGCTGGGCGGGGCGGCGCGCACCGTGCGGTAGGCCACCACGTCCTCCACGGACCAGCCGAGCTCCACCAGGCCGTCGACGAGGGTGTCGGTGGCGATGTCGGCTCGCGGCAGCAGGACCCGGTCCACCGGGTCGAGGTCGGCGTCGTACGCCGGGAAGACGTCCACCAGGCCCGAGGCGTTGCGCGCATTGGACTTCGGCAGCAGCTCCGGAGTGATGCCGAGGTCGCGGACCGCCTGGGCGGTCTTCGCGCCGACGGCGGCGACGCGCACGCCGGCGAGTGCCCGGGCGTCCAGACCGAACTCGGCCAGCTTCTCCCACACGGCCTTCACGGCGTTGACGGAGGTGAACACGATCCAGTGGTAGCGGCCGTCCACCAGCCCCTTGATCGCACGTTCCATCTGGGCGGGGCTGCGCGGCGGCTCCACGGAGATCGTGGGCACCTCGATGGGGATCGCACCGTGGGAGGCCAGGCGCGCGCTCATCGGACCGGCCTGGTCCTTGGCGCGCGGCACCAGCACGGTCCACCCGTACAGCGAGCGGTTCTCCCACCAGGAGTACTTGCTGCGCCGGCTGGCCTGGGTGCCCACCGTGACGACGAGCTCCTGGGGCATCTCCCCCTCCTTCGCCAGCGGCCCGGAGGCGGCGACGACGGACTTGAGGGTGTCCAGGGTGACGTCGTAGGAACGCTGACGCCGGGTGGTGGCGTGGGTGGTCACGGTGACCTGGGTGCTGCCCACCACGTCGCGCTTCTTGAGTTCGCTGGTGATCACCGGCAGGTCGGACGGTGCGGCGGTGAGGATCAGCGGCTTGGGTGCCGCGGCGATGCCGTCCCAGTCGGGCCCGGAGCCGGTGTCGGTGGTCAGGTCCACCGCCGTGTAGCCGTCGCCGGTGGCGATGCCGGTGTAGGCGGGCAGTGCCGAGGCCCCGGTCATACCGGGGACGACCTCGAACTCCACGCCGAGGGCGGCGACCTCCTGCAGCTCCATGAGCACCGCGGGGTTGCTCACCGGGTTGCCGGCGACCAGGCGGACCACGCTGTGGCCGTGGTGCACGTGATCGACCATGGAGTGGGCGACCTCGGCGGCCTCGACGGGACGGATCTCGTCCGGGTCCGGGCTGTCGGGGTAGGCGGCGTAGCCGGACGCCTCGGCGTCGCGGGCGGCCTCCTCGGCGGCGGCGTGCACGGCCACCGCCTCGGCGGTGTGGGGCGCGGCGAAGACGATCTCGGCGGCGGTGACCTCGGCGGGACGGCGCGGGCGGCGGCGGGCGCCGGCGGCCTTCGCCGCCTCCAGCTCGGCCTCCCACTCCCTCTCCGCGGCGGCGCGCTTGTCCTCGGGGACGGGCAGCCGGTCGGCGATGATGCCGCGCACGGCGGCGGTGACGGCGGGGTCGACCCACACCCTCGAGGTGTTCTCGAGGATCTCGCGGGCACGGACAGTCAGCAGCTCCGGGTTTCCGGGGCCGGCGCCGACGAACAGGACGCGTCCGCGGCCAGTCAGGGGACTGTTCGTGGGTCCCGTCTGGGGGATTCCGGCATTCGTCATGGAGGTGACTTTCTCAGGTAGGTCAGGCTGTGCTGTGTGGACGTGGTGCGACGGACCGGTCAATACCAGGTCAACGTGCACCGACGATGTCGGTGATGATCTCGGCGGCCCCGCCGTCGATGAGCTCGCGTCCCACGGCATGGCCGAGGTCGGCGGCGGTGGACAGCCACGGGCCCTGCGGTATCTCCAGGTCGACGGACCGCTCCCGGAGCAGCTGTCTTGACCCGTCGAGGGCGAAGACGCCTCCACGCAGGGTCAGGGTGCCGTCGACGTAGGTCGACCAGGCACCGACCGGGGCGGTGCACCCGGCCTGGAGTTCCGCCAGCACGGCACGTTCGGCGACGGCGGTGGCGTGGGCGACCGGGTCGTCCAGCCCGAGCACGGCGGCGACGGCCTCCTCGTCGTCGGCGCGGACCTCCACACACAACGCACCCTGGGCGGGTGCGGGCAGGATGTCGTCCACCGACACCGTCTCCGAGGCCCGGTCGAGCACGCCGACGCGCTCCAGCCCGGCACGGGCGAGGACGACGGCGGCGAGGTCGTCGTCGCTGACGCGTCCCATGCGGGTGTCGATGTTGCCGCGCAGCGGGCAGACCTCGAGGTCCGGGCGCAGGGCGCGGATCTGGGAGACCCGTCGCGGTGCACCGGTGCCGACCTTGGCACCCTCGGGCAGCTCGCGCAGGGACAGTCCGTCGACGCTGACGAGAACCTCACGCGGGTCCACCCGCGGCGGCACGACGGCGATGAACCGGTCGTCCGGCGCGGTAGGCAGGTCCTTGAAGGAGTGCACCGCGACATCGCACTCGCCGTCGGCCAGCGCATTGCGCAGGGTCTCGGTGAACACACCGACGCCGATCCGGTTCACCGGCGTCTGCGCCTTCTGCGAGGCGTCGCCCGGGGTGTGCACGAAATGCAGTTCGGCGACACCGGCGGCGTCCCCGAGCATGTCCTTCAGGACGCCGGTGAGGGCGTCGCGTACGGTGCCGGCCTGGGTGCGTGCCAGGTTGCTGGCCCGCGTCCCGACGAGGAGGTCGCGCGCCTCAGCGGACTGACTGCTCACGAAGCCTCCTCGATGTTCTGTCCGTTCTCCGACTCATCCCCTGCTGGCGCTGGTGTGGTGGCGTCCTGCGCCGGGGGTTGCAGCACGTTGCCGATGCGGGCCTTGCCCGCGTCACCCGGCTCGATGGCCTGGGACACCGAGGACGTGGAGCCGGCCGGCAGGTTGAACAGTGTGGCCAGCGCCTCGGCGTAGTTCACCGTCCCGTCCTGCGAACTCAGCTTCTTGACCTGCACCGTCGGGGTGTGGAGCAGCTTGTCCACCACGCGGCGCACGGTGCGGGCGACCTCGGCACGGTCCTCGTCGGCCATGCCCGGGGTCCGTCGGACCAGCTGGCCCAGCTCGTCGTCGACGACGTCGGCGGCACGGCGGCGCAGCGCCTTCACCGTCGGCACCACCGACTGCACGCGCACCTGCTCCAGGTACTCCGAGAGCTCCGTGGCCACGATGTTGCGGGCCGCGGACTCGTCACGGGCCCCGTCACCGGCCAGGGCGGTGAGCTCCTCGATGTTGAGCAGCCGCACGTCGGCGACGTCCGTCACCGCGTCGTCGATGTCACGCGGCATCGACAGGTCGACCAGCACCATGCGGTGCGGGCTGTTGCGCTGTGCCTGCGCCAGGTCGTCCGGCCCCAGCACCGTGCCCACGGCACCGGTGGCGGAGACGACGACCGCCGCGCCGTCCAGCGCGTCCTGCAGTCCGTCGAAGCCGCTCGCCGCGGCGTCCACCCCGGCCTCCCGGGCGTGGGCGGCGAGGTTCTCCGCACGCGCCACCGTGCGGTTGACCACGGTGACGTGGCGGACGCCGGAGCGTCCGAGGTAGGTCGACGCCAGCGAGGCCATTGCCCCGGCGCCGATGACCACCGCGTCGCGTCCCTCCATGTCCGCCACGCCGAGCTCGGCGAGCGCGTGGTCCAGCGCGAAGCTGACCATCGAGGAGCCGGCCTCGTCGACGGCGGTCTCGGTGTGCACCCGCTTGCCCGTGCGCAGTGCGCGCTGGGTGAGGTCGTGCAGCGTGGTGCCCACCGCGCCGTTGTCCGAGGCGGAGGTGTAGGCGTTGCGCAGCTGACCGATGACCTGCTGCTCCCCCACCACCATCGAGTCCAGACCGGCGGCCACGGTGAGCATGTGCTCCGCGGCGGCGTCGGCGTAGCGGACGTAGAGGTAGGGCTCCAGCTCCACGGCCTCCATGTCGGCGTGGGCGGCGATCGTCTCCACGACGTGGTCGAGTGCGGGGTGGAAGGCGGAGGTCGCGACGTAGAACTCCATGCGGTTGCACGTCGAGAGGATCAAGGCCTCGGTGACGCAGTCGCCGGCGACCAGGTCGCGCTCCAACCGGTTGAGTTCCGCCGGGGAGACCGACGCCTTCTCGAGAACCGGCACAGGTGCCGACCGGAAGGACAAGCCGACCAGGAGGACGGCCGCCGGTCCGGTGATCCCGAGTCCTGCCATGGCTGCACAGCCTCCCGCGAAATCGTCAGTGGTTACTCTTTCGCTGCGACGGTCCCACCCACCGACGCGCGGCGGGCGACGCCGTCCAGCGTTACCGGGTACCTACGGTATCCCCTTATGGTCCCCAATAACAAAAGCACCGGAGAGCACTCCTACCGACCCCCGGTTAACGGGAGCGGGCTGAGGGAGCGGCCGGGGGCGCCTCCGGACGGGCCGTGGAGAGGGCCTCCAGCAGCTCGTCGTCGTCGATCTCCCAGCACGCCACCTCCTCGTCGTCGACGAGGACGACCGGCACCCGGTCGCCGAACTCCACGGCGAGAGCGCGGTCGGTGTCGACGTCGACGACCTGCAGGACGACGCCCTGCCCGGCGCACACCGGCTCGATCTGCCGGCGGACACGTCCGCAGGACCCGCAGGTCTCGCGGACCATGATCGTCACCGTCGGGCTGTACCCACTGCTCTGGTCCATGTCCCCCACCCTAGAACAGCCTCCCGGCGGACACGACGGGCCATGCCGGGACACAACGAAGGCGCGGCCCCGTTCCCCGAAGAAGGGGAGGCGGAGCCGCGCCTTGGCTGGCATCGGCCTATTTACCGAGCTTCCGTCGCTGAACGCGGGTACGGCGGAGCATCTTGCGGTGCTTCTTCTTCGACATGCGCTTGCGACGCTTCTTGATGACAGAACCCATGGGTCCTCCCTCGTGGTAGGTCTTCGGTTAAGGATCATGCTGCTGGTCGGTTCCCGCACGGTACGCGACGGCACCGCAGGCGGACGGCAAACGGCAGGATAACCTCACCGATCGGGACCGATCCGACACGAATGCGGTCCAGTTTAACTGGCGGAGCGTTGCAACGGCAAAAGACCCCTCCCTCACACCGACTCAGGGTCGACGCGAGGGAGGGGTCTGGAGTCCCGGCTAGCCGGTCTGGCCCGCCTCGTAGATCGAGGCACCCAGGTATTCCTGCACCGCCTGCTCATGCACGCGGAAGGAACGTCCGACACGCACCGCCGGCAGTTCACCGGAGTGAACCAGGCGGTAGACGGTCATCTTGGACACCCGCATCAGCTCGGCGACCTCTGCGACCGTCAGGAACGTACCACTGTCATTGTTTGCCATAATTTCCAATCCTTACGACGCACGCACGCGCTGCAGGCTTCCCCTCCTGCAGAACTTCGACACGTCGGGCGCTCGCCCCATCCTATCGTTAATCTTGTGAATATTGCGACGAGAATGACAAAAGTTGACGGCTGGAGACCGGGGAGACGGGAGGCACTGGTGACACGGCTGTGACGAGAGTGACGCAGGGGGTGTTGCACCGTTACCCCCACCCCCGGACGGGGGAAGCGGGGGGTTGAAGCCTACTTCTCGTCGGCCGGGCGGCCGAGCTCCACGGAGCGGTCCACACAGGCCTGCATCGCCCGGAAGAACGCGGTCCGCAGACCGTTCTCCTCGAGACCGCGGGTCGCCGCGGCGGTCGTCCCGCCGGGGCTCGTGACGTTGGCGCGGAGATCCACGGGGTTCTTGTCCCCCTGGGCCATCATCGTGGCCGCACCCTCGACCGTGGCGATCGCGAGCTGCTGGGCGACGGGACGGGCCAGGCCGAGCTGCACGCCGGCGTCCGTCATGGCCTCGGCGACCATGAAGATGTAGGCGGGCCCGGAGCCGGAGACGGCGGTGACGGCGTCGATGTCCTTCTCTGCCACGGCGACGGCCTGGCCGACGGTGGCGAAGAGGTCCTTCACTGCCTCGACCTGATCGGCGGAGGTGAACCGTCCACCGGCGACGGCGCTCATGCCCTTGCCGACGAGCATCGGAGTGTTCGGCATGACCCGCACGGCCGGCACACCGGCGGCAAGGGCGGATTCCATGGTGCCCAGGCTCACGCCTGCGGCGACGGAGACGACGACGGTCTCGGCGTCGTTGTTGTCCAGCGTCGAGGAGATGTCCTCCAGGACGGAGACGACGATGTGGGGCTTCACGGCGATGACCACGAAGTCGGCCTCCGCGGCCGCGGTGGCGGCGTCGTCGGCGCCGGTGATCCCGTACTTCTCGTGGAGGAAGTCGAGGCGGTCGGAACTCGGGTCGAAGACGACGACGTCGGGCTTGTCGGCCGACCCCCCGTCAGCCACGAGACCCGAGATCAGGGCCTCACCGATGTTTCCTCCGCCGATAAATGCAATACGTGTCATACCCACCAGCGTGCCAGGCGAGGGTGAAGCACGCCACTTGCGGGGTGTCAGACGGACATGATCAGGCGTGGTCCGAGTGTGATGACCAGGCCGACGATGAACGCCAGGATCAGCACGAGCGTGTGCCGGTGGCGCAGCAGGGCGTGGACGACGCCGACGCACACCAGCGTGACCACGCCGGCCATGGCCAGGACCAGCGCGGTGGGCAGCTTGTCCCACAGCAGGGTGAAGCCGAAGAAGATGACGACACCGACCACCAGGGCGATCGCGGTCTGGCCCAGCAGTGCGGGCCAGGAGATGGCGTCGTCCTCGTACTCGACGATCTTGTCGGGGTCGTGCTCCTCGGCCTCGGCGGCGGGCTCGTGGGCCTGCTCCGGTGCGACGGCGGCCTCGTCGGCGCTCTCGTCAACGCTCTCGTCGACGTGCTCATCGTCCTGCGCCACCTCGTCGGTGGAGTTCTCAACCGAGTCCTCGGCAGAGTCCTCGGCAGGTTCCTCAGCCGCATCACCGGCGGACGGGTCGACGCGGGGAATGACCGTGGTCTCGCCGGCGCTGAACAGGCCACCACGTGCCGGCTCGGCGGCCGGTTCAGCGGCAGGCTCCTCCACCGGCTCGTCGTGGAGCTCCTCGTCGACGACCTCCCCGTCGACGACGTCTACCTCGTCGACCTTCTCCTCGGTGACGTCCCCGGCCGGGTCGTCCTCGAGTTCGTGGCCACCGCGGTGGGGGTGCTCGTCGGCGACCGGCGCGGCATCGGCGCGGTCGGCCCGGGCAGTGCTGTCACTGCCGTCGCCGGCGGCGTCGAGGTCCTCATCGTTGACGACGGGAATGGAACCGGTCAGCTCGGAGACGGAGACTCCACCGTCATCGAGGTTGCGTCGACGCCGAGGACGGTCTGCTCTGCGAGCACCGTCCTTGGCGTTGCGGGCCATAAGCTCCGCAACAGTCAGCTTCTCACTCATCCGTCGTTCCCATCATCGGTCATCACCTGCCGGACCGGTCGGCAGGCCCGAGACACCTTCGTGACCGCCGAACTTACCCGACGACCGTCACCCATGTCTCAATTATCAGGTGACAGTTTACAGTTATCACGTGTACAGCCCACATCGGCGCAACGACGGGCCCACGAAATCCGCGTGAACCGTGCGTCCACCTGTGGTTTCATCGGGCCCCGCTACCCCACCGGCGTAGCCCCCTCCCCGGGGAACACCGGTGTCCGGGGCGGACGTCCCGCCGGTCAGCTGCTCTTGTCGACCTCGACGTTCGGGTCGAAGTCCGCCGCGTCGGCGGCGTCCGCCCGACGCAGGATCACACCCTCACGCAACGCCCACGGGCACAGCTGCAGCTGCTCGATACCCAGGTGGCGCATCGTGGCCTCAGCCACTAGGGCGCCTGCCACGACCTGCGCCGAGCGGTCCACCGACACACCCTCCAACTCCGCACGGTCCGCCGCGGTCATCCTGGAGATGAACGAGGTCAACTGCCGCACACCGGGGCGGGTCAGCACCCGGCGCACCCGTGGGCCCGCCGAGGACGGTGCCGCACCGGTGAGGCGCGCGAGCATCCGGAACGTCTTCGACGTACCCACCGCCAGGTCGACCGGACCCGCCTCCTTGAGCTGCTTGACCGGTTCCTCGAGCGTTTCGTCGATGTGGGCGGCCAGCGCCTTGATCTCCTTACGGCTGGGCGGATCCGTCCGGAACCAGTCGTGGGTCAGGCGCCCTGCACCCAGGTTCACCGACAGCGCCACGTCCGGCAGCTCGTTGACCCCCACCGACATCTCCAACGACCCACCGCCGATGTCCAGGTCGCAGATACGTCCGGCAGACCAGCCGAACCAGCGGCGCACCGCCAGGAAGGTCAGCTCCGCCTCGGCCGTGCCGGACAGGATGCGCAGCTGCACACCGGTCTGCTCCTCGACCTCGGCCAGCACGGCCTCGGAGTTCGTCGCCGAGCGCAACGCCGAGGTCGCGAACGGCAGCATCTCGTCGCAGTGGAACTGATCCGACATCTCCGCGGCGAGCCCGACCCCCTTGATCAGCTTGCGGACGCCCTTCGCGGTGATGGCGCCGTCCTCGTCGAGGTACTCGACGAGCCGCATCGGCGTCTTCCAGTTGCTCATGGGGGTCGGCGGACCACCCGGGGCCATGTCCACCACCACGAGGTGGACCGTGTTGCTCCCCACATCCAAGACACCTAGTCGCACGGTTTCAACCCTATCCGGTCTACGGTGTTGACCGTGACCCATTCTGTTCTTTCCAACATCACCAGCGGCTACCCGGACGGGACCCCGGCCGACCTCGCGGTGCGTTCAGGACAGGAGACTCCCGCCGACCATCAGCGCGAGTACCTGGAGTTCACCGACCCGGCGGATTCCGAACACATCGTCTCGGTCGATCTTACGTGGCTCCTGTCGACCTACCGGTGCCGCTTCGGCACGGACGCCTGCCACGGAATCGACGCGGAGCACCCTGACGTGGGTTGTTGCGTCCACGGCGCCTTCCTCACCGACGATGACGACCGTGGTGCCCTCGCCGAGATCGTGCCCCACCTGACCGACGAGGACTGGCAGTTCCGGTCGATGGTGATGGACGGTGCCCGGAACACCGACGGTAACGCGGACGGGGACGCCGACGGCATCGAGCCGTGGCTGGTCTGGGACGAGCTCGACGGCGACGACACCGACTCCGGGGAACCGGAGCCAGCCCTCAAGACCCGGGTGCACGAGGGTGCCTGCGTGTTCGCCAACCGTGCCGACCACCCCGCCGGCGCCGGCTGCGCCCTGCACGGGTGGGCGCTGAAGAACGACGTCGCCCTCACCGTGGCCAAGCCGGAGGTCTGCTGGCAGCTGCCGTTGCGCCGCCTGGAGGACTGGGAGACCAGGTCGGACGGCGCGGAGGTGCTGCGCACGACGGTGACCGAGTACACGCGGCGCGGATGGGGCGCCGGCGGGGAGGACTTCGACTGGTACTGCACCTCGGACCCGGGCTGCCACACCGGCGACGACGCCCTGTGGTCCACCCACGCCGATGAACTGTGTGAACTCATCGGCGCCGAGGCCTACGAGGTGGTGGCCGAACACTGCCGGCAGCGCGAGGAGATGGCGCGCCTGGCGCCGTCCGGCTTCCCCCTGCTCTCGATCCACCCGGCGACCGCCGCGGCGCACCGCTGACGGCGCCCGGACACAGCGGCCACTACCCCTCGAACTTGTAGCCCAGCCCCCGCACGGTGACCAGGATCGACGGGGAGGACGGGGTCTCCTCGATCTTGGAACGCAGCCGCTTGACGTGCACGTCGAGGGTCTTGGTGTCACCGACGTAGTCGATGCCCCACACCCGGTCGATCAGCTGGCCGCGGGTGAGCACGCGCCCCTCGTTGCGCATCAGGTACTCGAGCAGGTCGAACTCCTTGAGCGGCAGGGCCACCGGGTCGCCGTCCACCGCGACGGTGTGGCGTTCCACGTCGAGCACCACCCGAGGGCTGCGCAGCACCAGGCTGTCGTCGCCCTCCCCCTCGTCCAGCGCGTTCTCGCCCCCGCGGCGCAGCACCGCGCGGATGCGGGCGATGAGTTCGCGGGCGGAGTAGGGCTTGGTGACGTAGTCGTCGGCCCCGATCTCCAGTCCCACGACCTTGTCGATCTCACTGTCGCGGGCGGTGACCATGATCACCGGCACCGAGGACACCGCGCGCAACTGCGTGCAGACCTCCGTGCCGGACATGCCCGGCAGCATCACGTCCAGCAGGACGAGGTCGATGCCGTGCGCGTCGAAGAGCTTCAGTGCGGTCGGCCCGTCGGCGGCGGTGTAGACCCCGAACCCCTCCTTCTGGAGGAGGAAGGCCAACGGTTCGGCGAGTGATTCCTCGTCCTCGACGAGCAGGACGGTGGGACGGTCACTGGACATAGGGTGAAAAGGTCCTCACACATGTGCGACGGCCGTTGTACGGCCGGATGGGACGGAACTTCGGACGGAACTGACGATTCCCGGCGAGGTTGCTGGGAGACGACGTCATTGTAAACTCCGCACGTCGATCCTGCCGGGTGAACGGCGTCATTCACCACCGGCGAGCAGTTGCTCGGCGGTGAAACGCTCCTGGTCCGGCACGTGCTCCTCGGGGACGGCGGAACGGTCCAGCACCGGGAACTCCAGGGAGAAGGTCGACCCCGTGCCCGGCTGCGACCACAGCGAGACGTTGCCGCCGTGGTTGATCACGGTGTGCTTGACCACCGCGAGTCCCAGACCGGTACCGCCGGTTGCCCGGGACCGGGCCTTGTCCACGCGGAAGAAGCGTTCGAACACCCGCTTCTGCTGGTCCGGGGCGATGCCGATGCCCCGGTCGGTCACCCGGATGACCACCGAGGATCCACGGACCGCACGGCTGATGCTGACCGGGGTGTCGTCCGGCGAGTAGTTGATGGCGTTGGCGATCAGGTTCGTCACGGCGGTGACGAGGAGTTCCTCGTCGCCGGTGAGCCAGGCGTCTCCCGGGGAGTCCGTGATCAGGTCGATGTTCTCCACCTCCGCGGCGACGCGGGAGCGTTCCACGGCCTTGTCGATGACCCGGTCCACGCTCACGGGGCGCACGTCCGGCAGCGACTCGGCCCCCTGCAGCTTCGACAGTCCGATCAACTCGGAGATCATCGTGGAGACCCGTCGGGTCTCCATCTGGAGCTTGTCACCGAAGTACTCGACCATGTCCGGGTCGTCGCTGGCCTCCAGCATGGTCTCCACCAGCAGGGAGATCGCCCCGACCGGGGTCTTCAACTCGTGGGAGACGTTGGCCACGAAGTCGCGGCGCGCGGCCTCCATACGCACGTTCTCGGAGTCGTCGTTGGCGTAGACCACCACGAAACGGCTGTCGACCGAGGTCAGCTGCCGTACGGTCACCGCCACGGAGAACACCGGGCCGACCGCCCCGGTGCCGGGGTGCAGCACGCCGTCGCGCGGCTCCCCGTCGTCGAAGACCCGCTGGGCCAGGCGGTGGACCTCCGGGACGAGATGGCGGCCCTCCACCACCCCGAGGTCCTGCACGCTGCGGTTCGAGAACACGAGGTCCTCGCGCAGGTCGACCACCGCGACCCCCAGCGGGGACGACTCCAGGGCGAAGTGCATCACCTGGGCGATGGTCGACACACGGTTGTGCTGGGTCTCCCGGCGGATCCGTTCCTTCTCACGCCGTTCCGCCCGGCGGCGGAGCACCGTCACCACCAGGGTGACGGCGACCCCCACGACGAGCCCCAGCAGGACTCCCCCGGCCAACGGCAGGACGATCTCTGATTCCACGTCCGTTGCGTCCTACCCGTCCCGTCCTGCTCCGAGGCCTACTTGCCGCCCTGGGCGGCGACCGCGGCGGCCCCCGCCTCGGCGGCCTCCGGGTCGAGGTACTCGCCGCCCGGGTTGAGCACCGAACCCTTCTCGTCGAGGCGGTAGACCAGCGGGATGCCGGTCGGGATGTTCAGCCCGGCGATGTCCTCGTCGGAGATCTTGTCGAGGTGCTTGACCAGCGCACGCAGCGAGTTGCCGTGCGCGGCGACGACCACGGTCTCCCCCGCCTCCAGGCGGGGCAGGATGGAGGTCTCGTAGTAGGGGATGAAGCGCTTGACCACGTCGAGCAGGCACTCGGTCTTCGGGACCTCGGCGAGGTTGGCGTAGCGGGGGTCGTCCGACTGGGAGTACTCGGTGCCGTCCTCCAGCTCCGGCGGCGGGGTGTCGTAGCTGCGACGCCAGGCCATGAACTGGTCCTCGCCGTACTTCTCCTTGGTCTCGGCCTTGTTCAGGCCCTGCAGCGCACCGTAGTGGCGCTCGTTCAGGCGCCAGTCACGCACCACGGGGATCCAGTGGCGGTCGGCGGCGTCCAGCGCCAGGTTGGCGGTGGTGATCGCCCGGCGCAGCAGGGAGGTGTACAGGACGGTGGGCTCCAGGCCGGCCTCGGCGATCATCTTGCCGCCGCGCACGGCCTCCTCCCGTCCCTGGTCGGTGAGGTCGACGTCGACCCAGCCGGTGAACTGGTTGGAAGCGTTCCACTCGCTCTGCCCGTGGCGGAGGAGGATCAGCGTGCCATGGTTGTTTTCACTCATGGTCCTCATTGTGCCACGCATCGGCGCACCGCACAGGGGGACGCGACAGGACGTTACGGCGTCGGCGGCGCCGACGGGGTGCGTCCTGCGCGTTCTGCACGGTCCTTGCGCTCGGCGGCGCGTTCGTCCTCGTAGCCGGGACGCAGCCGCTGGAACGCCTCCAGGTTGTGGGTCGACTCCCCGCGGTCCAGACGCCACTCCCATTCACGCCTGATCGACGTCTCGAAGCCCAGCTCCAGGATGTGGTTGAAGTCCCCGTCGGCGAGCTCCAGGACCTGGCCGAGGATGCGCTGCACGTCCTCGGCGGTGGTGGTGTCGGGGAACTGGCCGGCGAGGTAGATGTCGTTGTTGTTGTCCAGCGTGTAGTGCACGCCGTAGGCCTTGCGGTTGTGCTGCAGCAGCAGGCGGTAGACCTCGGCGTGGGCCTCCTCGACGGCGCGGCACACGAACGCCTCGACGCGCAGCATGCCGTCCTGCGGGATGAACAGGGCGTTGGTCTTCAGCCGGCGCTCACCGGGCAGCACGACCACGGCCACGTCGTTGGAGACCTCGAAGTCGACCTCCGCGGCGTGAAGAAGCTCTTGCAGCTGCTGTAGTTCCATGGGACCGAACCTACCCGCCCGTGGTACCGCTGGGGTCACGGGAGGCCAGGGAACTCAGCGCCACACCGGGTTCCGAGCATCCGTGGGAACGCCAGCGCTCCACGAGCGAGGAGTACTCGGCGACCATCCGGTCCACGGTCACGTCCCAGGAGTACTCGGCGGCGTGGGACGGGGCGAGGTCGGACATGGAGTTACGCAGGTCGTCGTCCATGATCAGGTTCTCCAGCGCACTGGCCCAGTCGGCGGGGTCGTGCCCGTCGACGAGCACGCCGCTCTCCCCCTCCGTCACGGTCAGCGGCAGACCGCCGACGCGGGCGGCGACCACCGGGGTGCCGGATGCCTGCGCCTCCAGCGCCACCAGGCCGAAGGACTCGTTGTAGCTGGGCACGGCGATGATGTCGGCGGCCTGGTACACGCTGACCAGTTCCTCCGGCGGACGCGGCGACAGGAAGCGGACGTAGCCGGACACCCCGAGCTCGGCGGCGAGTTCGTGCAGTTCATCGGGTCGTTCCATACCCGTGCCGGACGGCCCGCCGCAGATCACCACGCGGATGTTCTGCTCCGGGTGCCGCCGGATCAGGTCGGCGGCGGCGCGCAGCAGGATGTGCGGCCCCTTGAGCACCTGCAGGCGTCCGATGAAGGCGATGACCTTGGCGCGCAGCGGGATGCCGAGCTCGCGGCGGGCCCGCTCGGTGGCCCGGTCGGAGCCGGGGGTGAACCGGTCGACGTCCACGCCCGGCGAGACGACCGTGAGGTCGGCGGTGTCGGCGTCGTAGGCGGTCACCAGGGCGTCCGCCTCGTCCTGCGTGTTGACGATGATGCGGTCGGCGTTGTCGATGATCTGCTGCTCGCAGATCCGGCGGGACTCCGGCTCCGGGGTGTCGCCCTCGGCCAGCCCGAGGTTCTTCACCGCAGCCCAGGTGTGCGCGGTGTGCACCAGCGGCACCCCCCACAGGTCGCGCAGCAGCCAGCCGACCTGGCCGGACAGCCAGTAGTGCGAGTGGATCAGGTCGTAACGTCCCGCACCGGTGCGGTCGCCGGCCCCGGAGGTGCCGGCCGCACCCGCCTCGCGACGCACGAAGGACAGCACCGAGCCGGTGAATGCGGCGAGCTGCGTGGGCAGCGACTCCTTGGGCAGCCCCTCGAACGGCCCGGCCACGCAGTTGATCACCCGCAACCCCGGCGCGACCTGAACGACCTCCCCCTGGGAGGCACGCGTGGCGCGGGTGAAGACGTCGACCTCCACGCCGTGGCCGGCGAGATGCTCGGCGACGTTACGGACGTAGACGTTCATCCCGCCGGCGTCCCCGATCCCGGGTTGTTCCAGCGGCGATGTGTGCATGGAGATCATGGCGACGCGCATAACGTCCCAGAATATGCCGGGCTGCGACCGCGTGCTACTCGGGGTCGAGCGTCACGCCGATCCACACCGGCTCGGGCACCAGCGTCACCCCGAAGGTGTCACGCACCCCGTCACGCACCGCACGGGCGAGCTCCACGACGTCCGCCGAGGACGCCTGCCCCCGGTTCGTCAGCGCCAGGGTGTGCTTGCCCGAGAGGCCCGCACGGGCGTGACCGGGGACGTGCCAGCCCCGGTCGAAACCGGCGCGCTCGATCAGCCAGGCCGCCGAGAGCTTCTCCGTGTTCTCACCGGCGGCGTCACCGGCCGGGAACCGCGGCATCGCCGCGGCGTCCTGTTCCCCACGCGACGACGCCACCAGGCGCTGCACCTCGTCGGCCGTCGCCGTGTCGACGACGGGGTTGGTGAAGAACGACCCGGCCGACCACGTGTCGTGGTCGGCGGCGTCGAGCACCATGCCCTTGCCGCGACGCAGCTCGAGCACCATGTCACGGACCTCGGCGGCAGGACGACGCGACGTCCCGTCCTGCGCGGTCACGCCGAGTCGGCGTGCCAGCTCCCCGAAACGCAGCGGGGCGCTGAGCCCGTCGGTGGACAGGGCGAACTCCACGGCGGTGACCACCGCACGCGAGGTGAACTTCAGGTTGGAGTAGCGGTAGCCCAGTTCCAGGGACTCCGGCGACACCCACGAGGTCTCCCCCGTGGAGCGGTCGAACAGCTGCACGCGGTGCAGGGTCTGGGAGACCTCCGCACCGTAGGCGCCGACGTTCTGCACCGGGGTCGCACCGACGGAGCCGGGGATGCCGGACAGGCACTCCAGGCCACCGAGGCCGGCGTCGACCGTGGCGGCGACGAGGTCGTCCCACACCACCCCGGCGAAGGCCCTGACCACGCCGGACGCCGCGTCGATCGCGACGTCCGCCGCGTCCTTGCCGTCCTCGCCCTCACTCTCGAGCACGACGGCGACCAGGCCCGCGACGTCCTCGCCGACGACGAGGTTGGAGCCGCCACCGACGACGAGCAGGGGGACGCCGGCCTCGTCGAGGCTGCGTACGACCTCGGCGACGGCGTCCGCCGAACGACAGCACAGGGTGTGGGCGGGGGCACCGCCGACCCGCAGGGTGGTCAGGTCAGCGAAGCTGCGCGACGACGTTTCGACGTCATTCCTCCTGGTCAGACGCTGTAACGTTGCGGAGGGAACGGAAACTGTTCTCGGCTGGAACGTAAAATCAGGACGTGGCACACTTATGATGTTAGCCTTTCTGCATGACAACACACATCGAGTCCTCCACGACCGTCAACCACCCGCTGGACAAGGTCATCAAGGCCCTGAGCTCCAAGGAGTACTGGGAGTACGAGGCCCAGAACCTCTCCGAGGTCCCCGGCGAAGTCAACTCCTTCACCGCCGAGCCCATCGAGGTCGTCCTCTTCGAGGTCCTGCCCACCGACGCACTGCCCGAGGCCGTGCGCTCCATGGTCTCCCAGAACCTGAAGCTCAAGCGCACCGTCACCTTCGGCGACGAGAAGGACGGCGTCGTCAACGGCGACATGGCCGCCGAGGTCAAGGGCGCCCCGGTGAAGTTCGGCGCCGAGCTCACCCTCACCGGTGAGGGCGACTCCACCACCCTGTCCGCCGAGGCCGACATCGACGTCACCATCCCCATGGTCGGCCCGGTCATCGAGCCCAAGGTCGCCGACGCCGTCCGCGACATCATCAACAACGAGAACACCCTCATCGACACCTGGATCAAGGAGAACCTCTGATCCACCCCGTGAACCTGCGGATCACCGCACAATCCACCGGGTAATCGCCGTATACCTGGCGCCGGTGGGTGGTCATGGTTCACACTGGTCCGGTGAGCACTTCAAACAGCACCGGACCATCCGCCACCGGCCCGCAGGGCTGGGGGGCCCAATCACCGCAGGACGGCGGCAACGCCGGCAAGAAGCGGTCGGGCCGGTGGTGGAAGATTCTCCTCGTCGTCGTCATCGTCCTCGCCGTCCTGGCGGCGGTGGCCGAGTTCGGACTGCGTGCCTACGCGAAGAACACGGTCGTCGACGAGATCCGTTCCTCGGCCGAGGAACGCGGCACCGCGCTCACCGAGGACCCCTCGGTGAGCTTCGGCACGTCTCCCCTCCTGCTCGGGCTGCTGCAGGGCAAGATCCCCTCCTTCGAGGCGGACCTGCCCTCCAGCCTGGACGTGTCCTACGAGGACTCCGACCAGTCGCGCCCGGTCGTCTCCGGCCAGCCGGCGATGACGATCAACGCCAAGGACATGTCCACCGACACCGACAACCCCACCGCCGGTGAGATCACCGTGGACACCACCCTGCCGCCGGACCTGCTTCTCTCGGAGATCCAGAAGTCGCAGGCGGAGGGTTCCGGTGACGACGCCGAGGGCGCCGGCGGCCTGCTCGAGGGCCTCATCGAGGTCACCGGTGTGCAGATGAACACCGCCGACAACACCATGGACCTGGAGATCACCGGCGGCCTGGCGACGCTGAGCATGACCCCGGTCGTCGAGGACGGCGCACTGAACTTCGAGGTGCAGAACCTCCAGATCCTGGGCATGGACCTGCCGGAGTCGATGGTGCAGTCACTGACCGACTCCCTGCAGGAGACCGTCAACGACGTGGAGGGCCTGCAGATCCAGGA
Source organism: Corynebacterium sp. AOP40-4SA-5 (assembly GCF_052377355.1). Classification (NCBI taxonomy): domain Bacteria; kingdom Bacillati; phylum Actinomycetota; class Actinomycetes; order Mycobacteriales; family Corynebacteriaceae; genus Corynebacterium; species Corynebacterium sp. AOP40-4SA-5. The sequence goes on along the minus strand of NZ_JBQSWS010000005.1, from coordinate 69,644 downwards.
CGCGACGATCACCGAGGACGGCCTGAAGGTCCAACTGCACGGCACCGACGTGAGCCTCGACGACGTCTCTTCGTCCACCTCCAGCTTCTCGGAGGACTCGGGGCAGGACTCGGGGCAGACCACCCAGGAGGGCTGATCCCCTCCCCGACCTCCCCGCCGCGCGCGGGCATCCCGAAAGAGCAACCCCACAGGTTGGTGCGACCGACCCGTGGGGTTGCTCTCTGCGTCGGGGAGGGTGCGCCGCGGCAGGATCGACATCCCCCTCCCCCACATGGGGGTGTGATGTAGCGCACATGACACGAATGTTCCAATCGGTCACGCGTGATTGTTTCCGGGTGCTACAACTGGCAGCATGATTTCCGTAGGCGAACCACAGTATTAGCCGTCGGAAGCATTCCACTGCACAGACAACACTCGGAGGCTTTCCGTGAGTGACACCCCACCCGTGAGAATCGCCAACTTCTCCGGCTTCTACGGTGACCGCGACAGCGCGATGAAAGAGATGCTCGACGGCGGTGAGATCGACTACCTCACCGGCGACTACCTCGCAGAACTCACCATGCTCATCCTCGCCAAGGGGATGATGAAGGACCCCACCCTCGGCTACGCCAGGCGGTTCATCGACCACCTGGACTCCTGCCTGGACAGCATCGCCGAGCGCGGCGTGAAGGTCGTGACCAACGCCGGCGGACTCAACCCGTCCGGCCTGGCGGACGCACTGCGCAAGAAGGTCGAGGAGCGTGGACTGGACCTCACCGTCGCCTACGTCGACGGCGACGACGTCCGGGAACCATTACGACCGACTGTTCCTGACGCCCTGTGCGCGAACGCCTACCTCGGGGCGTTCGGCATCGTCGAGTGCCTCGCCGCCGGCGCCGACATCGTGGTCACCGGACGCGTCACCGACGCCTCGGTGGTCGTGGGCCCCGCCGCCCACCACTTCGGCTGGGGCCCCGGCGACCACGACCAGATCGCCGGCGCCATGGCCGCCGGGCACGTCATCGAGTGCGGCACCCAGGCCACCGGCGGCAACTACTCCGGCTTCAACCGCGGCGTCCTCGACGGCCGCCCCGTGATGCCCGGCTTCCCCCTCGCCGAGGTCCACGCCGACGGCTCCTCGGTGATCACCAAGCACGAGGGCACCGGTGGTGCGGTCACCGCCGGCACCGTGACCGCCCAGCTGCTCTACGAGGTCACCGGTGCCCGCTACGCCGGGCCGGACGCCGTCCTGCGTCTCGACCACCTCCGTGTGGAGGACCTCGGCGACGACCGGGTGCGCATCAGCGGCGCCACCGGTGAGGCTCCCCCGCCCACCACCAAGGTCAGCGTGAACAAGCTCGGCGGGTTCCGCAACGAGGTCCAGGTCCTGTTCTCCGGGCTCGACGTGGAGGACAAGGCGGACCTGTTCACCCGCCAGCTCGACACCCTCGAGCCGCGCCCGCGCACCGTGGAGTACCGCCTGGAGCGTACCGACCACCCGGACGCGGACACCCAGGCCGCGGCGTCCGCCCGTCTGGTGTGCGTGGTGTGGGACCCCAACCAGGACCTCATCGCCGAGTGGGGCCGCGGCGTGGTCGGCACCGCCCTGGCGTCCCCGCCGGGAACCTTCTTCGACGGGGTTCCGCCGAAGCCCGGCATGTACGGCACCTTCTCGCCCGCCTACGTCGACAACGACGTGCCGGTGCACACCGCCAACCTCGCCGACGGCTCCACCGTGACCGTCGCACCGCCGCAGGTGACCGCCGAGCTCGGGTCGTCCTACACCGACGAGCCCGTCCCGGGCCCGGATGCGTCCGGAGAGACCCGGCGCGCACCGATCGGCCTGCTCGCCGACGCGCGCAGCGGCGACAAGGGCGGCAGCGCCAACATCGGACTGTGGACCCGCGACGACGCCGCCTACCCGTGGCTCGTCGAGACCGTCACCCCCGAGTCGGTCCGGCGGCTGCTGCCGGAGACCGCGGAACTCGACGTGGAGGTCTTCGCCCTGCCGCACCTCAACGCGGTGAACGTGGTGGTCCAGGACATCCTCGGCCAGGGCGTGGCCCACGGTGCCCGCTTCGACCCGCAGGGCAAGGGGCTCGGTGAATGGCTGCGTTCGCGCCACGTCGACGTGCCCGTCTCCCTGCTCAACACCAGCAACGACAGTGAGGACGCATCATGACCGCATCGACAGCGGTGGTCCCGGGCTCCGAGGAGTACCAGGCCAACCGGCAGTCCATGGAGGACAAGCTCGGCGAGATCCGGGAGGCCTACGAGTCCGCCTTCTCTGGCGGCGGCGAGAAGTCCCTGGAGAGGCTCCGTAGCCGAGACAAGATGACCCCGCGCGAGCGCATCGACTCCCTGCTCGACCAGGGGTCGCCCTTCCTCGAGCTGTGCACCATGGCGGGCTTCGGCACCGACTTCGCCGTCGGCGGTTCGGTCGTCGGCGGCATCGGCACCGTCGAGGGCGTGGACTGCCTCATCGTGGCCAACGACCCCACGGTCAAGGGCGGCGCCTCCAACGAGTGGACGCTGCGCAAGTGCAACCGTCTGCAGGAGATCGCCCGCAAGAACCGTCTGCCCGTGCTCACCCTGGTGGAGTCCGGCGGTGCGGACCTGCGCAGCCAGAAGGAGGTGTTCGTCCCCGGCGGCGCCATGTTCCGCGACATCACCCAGCTGTCGAAGGAGGGCATCCCCACCATCGCCATCGTGTACGGCAACTGCACCGCCGGCGGTGCCTACATCCCCGGCATGTCCGACCACGTGGTGATGATCAAGGAGCGTTCCAAGGTCTTCCTCGCCGGCCCGCCGCTGGTGAAGGCGGCCACCGGTGAGGTCACCGACGACGAGAGCCTCGGTGGTGCGCAGATGCACACCGACGTCTCCGGTCTCGGCGACTACCTCGCCGTCGACGAGCTGGACGCCGCACGCATCGGACGCTCCATCGTCCGGCGCCTGAACTGGCGCCGCAAGGGCCAGACCCCGTCGCCGGACGTCGCCGCCCCGGTGCTCGACGAGGAGGACCTGCTCAGCATCGTCCCCGACGGGCTCAAGGTCCCCTACGACCCCTACGAGATCATCGGACGCTTCGTCGACGCCAGCGAGTTCGACGAGTTCAAGCCCCGCTACGGCTCCGGTCTGGTCACCGGCTGGGCGCAGGTCCACGGCTACCCGGTGGGCATCCTCGCCAACTCCCGCGGCGTGCTGTTCAGCGAGGAGGCGCAGAAGGCCACCCAGTTCATCCAGCTGGCGAACCAGACCGACACCCCGCTGATCTTCATGCACAACACCACCGGCTACATGGTCGGCAAGGAGTACGAGCAGCAGGGCATCATCAAGCACGGCGCGATGATGATCAACGCGGTGTCCAACTCCACGGTCCCCCACATCTCCCTGATCACCGCGGCCAGCTACGGCGCCGGCCACTACGGGATGTGCGGACGCGCCTTCGACCCGCGCTTCGTGTTCGCCTGGCCGTCGGCCCGCTCGGCGGTGATGGGTTCCGAGCAGCTCGCCTCCGTGATCAGCAGCATCAGCGCCCAGTCGGCCCGTGGCCGTGGCCTGGACTACTCCGAGGACGCCGAGAAGCAGCTCTACGACATGCTCAAGACCCAGGCCGACGCCGAGTCCGCCCCGCTGAAGATGTCCGGGATGCTCTACGACGACGGTGTCATCGACCCCCGCGACACCCGTGCCGTGGTGGGTACGGCACTGTCCGCCATCCACTCCGGACCGGTGGAGGGCGCCGACGGCTTCGGCGTCTTCCGGATGTGACGGGCGACAACCAGATGAAGGAAGAAATGACACACTCTGCACCGACGACCATCCTCGTCGCCAACCGCGGCGAGATCGCCCGACGCGTGTTCACCACCGCACGCAACCGCGGCCTGTCCACCGTCGCCGTCTACTCCGACGCCGACGCCAACGAACCCTTCGCCCTGGAGGCCGACGCCGCCGTCCGGCTGCCCGGCAACGCTCCGGCGGAGACCTACCTCAACGCCGAGGCCGTGCTGGACGCCGAGAAGCGCACCGGCGCCGACGCCGTCCACCCCGGTTACGGTTTCCTGTCGGAGAACGCCGGCTTCGCCCGCGCCGTCATCGACGCCGGGCTGACCTGGATCGGCCCCTCCCCCGCCGCCATCGACGCGATGGGTTCCAAGACCGAGGCCAAGAAGCTCATGGAGGCCGCCGGCGTGCCGGTGCTCACCAACCTGGAGACCTCCGAGATCACCGAGGACATGCTCCCGGTGCTGGTCAAGGCCTCCGCCGGTGGTGGTGGCCGCGGTATGCGCGTGGTGCGCACCATGGACGAGCTGGAGTCCGAGACCGCCGCCGCCGTCCGCGAGGCCGAGAGCGCCTTCGGCGACGGCACGGTGTTCATCGAGCGCTACATCGAGTCCGGCCGCCACATCGAGGTCCAGCTCATGGCCGACAACCACGGTGGCGTGTGGGCGGTGGGCGAGCGCGAGTGCTCGATCCAGCGCCGTCACCAGAAGGTCATCGAGGAGGCGCCGTCACCGCTGGTCGAGCGGGTCGACGGGATGCGCGAGCGGCTGTTCGAGGCGGCCCGCGCCGCCGCCCACGCCATCGACTACAGCGGTGCGGGCACCGTGGAGTTCCTGGCCAACGACAAGGGCGAGTTCTTCTTCCTGGAGGTCAACACCCGCCTGCAGGTCGAGCACCCCGTCACCGAGGCCACCACCGGGCTGGACCTGGTGGGCCTGCAGTTCGACGTCGCCGCCGGACTGCCCCTGCCGGCGGAGAACCCGCCGGAGCTGAACGGTTGGGCCGTGGAGGCCCGCGTCTACGCCGAGGATCCCCGCCACGACTACCGGCCGATGTCCGGCGAGGTCCTGCGCTTCGACTTCGACGACGTGGTCTCGTCCTTCGCCGGGCCGCACGTGCCCGGCATCCGGCTGGACGCCGGCCCGGAGGCCCGCCCGGGGCGTCCTGCCGTGGTCGGCGTGAACTACGACGCCATGCTCGCCAAGGTCATCTCCTGGGCACCGACGCGTGCCGAGGCGGTGGGACGGCTCAGCGGCACGTTGCGCCGCGCGCGCATCCACGGCCTGGGCACCAACCGTGACCAGCTGGTCTCCATCCTGGACGACGCGGACTTCCGCGCCGGCGACATCAACACCGCCTTCCTGGAGAAGACCCACCCCGAGGTCTCGGCCATCACGCTCGCCGACGGCGCGGCGGTGGCGGTCTCCGCCTTCGCCGCCGCCGCCGTCGTCGAGGCGGCCACCGCCGCCACGCGCCCCACCAGGCACGTGCGCAGTGGTTTCCGCCTCTTCGGCGACGCCCGCACCACCCACCGCTTCCTCAGCGACCAGGCGCAGAACGAGGACGGTGGCCAGGACGACGACGCGGTGCAGGTCGAGATCGTGCGGTCCTCGCGCTCCACCGGCGCAGAGACCGTCACGCTCGGCGGCGAGCCGGACGTCCGGCTGGTGGAGGTCACCCCGGGCGACGGCGTCACCCGCGACACGGGCACCCCGGCGACCGTCGTCGTCGAGGTGGACGGCATCCGCCGCACCCTCACCGTGCACCGCTACCCCGGTGGCGGTGTCGGCGTGGACTCCGCCCTGGGCCCGGTCACCCTCACCGAGCGGCCCCGTTACGACGACCCGGCCGACATCGTCGCCGAGGGCGCGCTGGTCGCCCCCATGCCCGGGACGGTCACCAGCGTGTCCGTCGCCGTGGGCGACACGGTCACCACCGGCCAGAAACTCATGACGATCGAGGCCATGAAGATGGAGCACACCATCTCGGCCACCTCCGACGGCACCGTGGCCGAACTCGCCGCGGCCGCCGGCGACCACATCGAGACCGGCACCCTGCTGGCGGTCATCGACACCCCCGAATCAGACGACTAACCACCACTTTCCAAGGAGAAAACCCATGTCACAGCCCCAGGTCAGCATGCCCCTCAACGACACCCCCGAGCAGGAGGAGCTGCGCAAGACCGTGCGCGCCCTCGCCAAGAAGTACGGCTACGAGTACATGGTCAAGAAGGCCGACGCCGACGAGTACCCCACCGAACTGTGGAAGGAGGCCGGCGAGCTCGGCTTCGTCGGTGTCAGCCTGCCGGAGGAGTTCGGCGGCGGCGGAGCCGGCCTGCTCGAGCTGTCCATCGTCCAGGAGGAGCTCTCCTCCGAGGGCTGCGGACTGCTGATGCTCGTCGTCTCCCCCGCGATCTGCGGGTCGATCATCGCCGCCTTCGGCACCCCCGACCAGAAGCAGCGGTGGCTGCCGGGCATCGCCTCCGGCGAGTTCATCAGCGCCTTCGGCATCACCGAGGCCGACGCCGGCACCAACAGCCACAACATCACCACCACCGCCAAGAAGGACGGTGACGAGTGGGTGCTCAACGGGTCGAAGACCTTCATCTCCGGTGTGGACCAGGCCGACGCCGTGCTCATCGTCGCCCGCGCCCACGACGAGCGCACCGGCAAGCTCAAGCCCGCCCTGTTCATGGTGCCCACCGACGCCGAGGGCTTCTCCAAGTCCCACATCCCCACCGAGGTGATGCTGCCGGAGTCGCAGTACACCCTGTTCATGGACGACGTCCGACTCAAGGACGAGGACCTCGTCGGCGACAGCGACGCCGGCATCTTCCAGCTCTTCGTCGGCCTTAACCCGGAACGCATCATCGCCACCGCGATGGCCACCGGCATGGCCCGCTACGCCCTGGACACCGCCGTGAAGTACGCCAACGAGCGCGTCATCTGGAAGACCCCCATCGGTGCCCACCAGGGTCTGTCCCACCCGCTGGCCCAGTGCCGCATCGAGCTGGAGCAGGCACGCCTGATGTGCCGCAACGCCGCCGCCCGCTTCGACCAGGGCGACCTCGACGGTGCGGCCACCGCGGCGAACATGGCCAAGTACGCCGCCGGCGAGGTCTCCGCGCGCTCCATCGACCAGGCCGTGCAGACCCTCGGCGGCAACGGCCTCACCTCGGAGTACGGCCTGGCCCGCATGTACGCCGCCTCCCGCCTGCCGCGCATCGCACCGGTCAGCCGCGAGATGCTGCTGAACTACGTCGCGCAGACCGTCATGGGCCTGCCGAAGAGCTACTGACCGCCCCACGTCCACCCCGAAAGGAGGCCGACCATGGCCATCACCACCAGCACGGAGAACAACACCGCGCGCATCACCATCGACGCGCCGGACCGTCGTAACGCACTGTCACCACAGCTCATCAGCGACCTCGCCGAGGCACTGGGGGCCGCGGCGCGGGACGACGCGGTGCGCAGCGTGATCCTGGACCACACCGGGACCACGTTCTGCTCCGGCGCGGACCTCGCCGCCGTCGGCGACACCCCGCCGGAGCAGGTCACCGCCAACTTCATCGCGCTGCTGCGCACCATCGTGGAGTTGCCGAAGCCGGTCACCGCGGTGGTGGACGGCAACGTCCGGGCCGGTGGCGTGGGCCTGGCCGCCGCCTGCGACATGGTGTTCGCCTCGCCCGGGTCGTCCTTCGCGACGACCGAGACGCGCATCGGCGTCGCGCCGGCGATGATCGCCCTGACCGTCCTGCCCCGCCTGGCGTCCCGCGCCGCGTCGCGCTACCTGCTCACCGGGGAGCGCTTCGACGCCGAGACCGCCGAACACCACGGATTCATCACCGCGGTGGTCGACGACCCGCACCAGCAGGCCCGCGACACCGCGGAGAACCTGGTGCGCTGCTCGCCGCAGGGGCTGAGGGAGACCAAGGCGATCATCAACCGGGATGTCGTCGACGGGTTCGACACCGGTGCCGCGGCGCTGGCGGAGAAGTCCGCCGAGCTCTTCGCCACGCCGGAGGCGCTCGAGGGGATCACCGCGTTCCTGCAGAAGCGCCCGCCGAACTGGGCCGCGTGAGGTCCGACCGCCGTGACGACGGTGTTAGAGTGACTGACCAATGACCGAGGAGAGTGGGAGACCGGTGCCGAGCAGGGTGGCCCAGCAGGAGCGCAGCAGGGTGACGCGACGTCGCCTGCTCGAGGCTGCGCTGGACACCCTGTCGGACGACGGTTTCCCCGCGACGACGGTGAGCGCCGTCGCCGCCCGGGCCGGGGTCTCCCGTGGTGCCGCACAGCACCACTTCCCCACCCGCGACTCCCTCGTCGAGGCCGCACTCGAGGAGTTCTTCTCCGAGCGCACCCAGCAGTTGCGTCGCAGCGTCGCCGACCTGTCGACCGGCAGCAACGGCGCCCCCGTCACGGAGGTCCTGGAGCTGGTCTTCGGGTTCTTCAGCAACCGCCCGTTCCACGCCGCCCTGCACATCTGGGCAGCGGCGAGCACGGATGCCAGCCTGCGGGAACTCATCATCCCCGCGGAGGCACGCTACGGCCGTGAGGTCTACCAGCTCACCGGCCTGGCCCTGAACGCCGACCTGTCCGACCAGCGCACCCGGCGTCTGCTGGGACTGACCCTGGACGTGGCCCGCGGACTGGGGCTCGGCTCGGTGCTGGTGGACACCCGCTCGCACCAGCGCAGCGCACTGGAGACCTGGTCGGCGATCCTCGCCGACATCAAGCGCAACGACTGACGCTCCTCCCCTCCCCCCTTTTCCCGTCGCACCGGCACCACGGGACACGTCCGTCCCGACGTACTTAGGTTTTACAACAATAGGTCTACCGGAGGACCACCCATGACCACGAGCACGGAGGACGACACCGTCGGACGCATGCTGCGCCGACGAATCGCCGACACCCCGCACCGCCGCGCCTTCACCCACCCTACGACCACCACCACCGGTGCCACCGGCACCGACCTCGGCTGGACCTCCGTGACCTGGTCGCAGGTCGGCCGGCACACCGACGAACTCGCCGCCGGGCTCATCACCCTGGGCGTCGACGCCGGCGACCGCGTCGCCATCGCCAGCACCACCCGCTACGACTGGGTGGTGGCCACCTACGCCACGATGTGCGCCGGCGCGGCCACGGTGGCGGTCTACCCCACCACCGTGGCCCGCGACGTCCGGCACATCATCGGCGACTCCGGGAGCTGCGTCGTCTTCGCCGAGGACGCCTGCCAACTGGCCAAGCTCACCGCCCTGCGCGACGAGCTGCCGGACGTCCACACCGTGGTCGTCTTCGACAACGACATCCCGGACCGTCCCGACGACTGGGTGGTGACGCTCGACGAACTCGCCCGCCGCGGGCGCGGGCACCTGCGGGAGCACCCGGACGCCGTCGCCGCACGTACCGACGCCACCGGCCCGGACGACCTGGCCACGCTGATCTACACCTCCGGCACCACCGGCACGCCCAAGGGCGTGCTCCTACCCCACCGGGTGTGGACGGGGCAGGTCCGCAGCATCGACAGGACCGTGAACAGCGGGGACACGCTGTTGGGCATCGACGACAAGCAGTTCCTCTGGCTTCCCCTGGCCCACGTCATGGGCAAGCTGATGATCCTGCTGCCGGTGCACATCGGCTTCGAGACCACGGTGGACGGGCGCATCGACCGCATCGTGGACAACATCGGGGCGAGCCGTCCGACGTTCATGGCCTCCGTGCCGAGGATCTTCGAGAACGCCTACACCGGCATCACCACGATGACCGCGGAGGCCCCCGGACCGTGGCGGGTCAGGGAGCGGCTGTTCCAGTGGGCGTCCCGGGTGGCGGTCGAGGTCCACGCCGCCGGCGGGGACGGGGCCGGGGACGGGAACGCCGCCTCGACCACACGGTGGCAGCGGCTTCAGGCCCGGCTCGCCGACCGCCTGGTCTTCGCCAAGGTCCGGGCCCGGTTCGGCGGGCGGATCCGCTACTTCATCTCCGGCTCGGCGGCGCTGAACTCCGACGTCGCCCGCTGGTTCGGTGCCGCCGGACTGTCGATCCTGGAGGGCTACGGGATGACCGAGACCAACGTGGCCACCCTCGGTCTGCCGCACACCAACCGGCCCGGCACCGTCGGCGCCGCATTGGACGGCTTCGAGGTGGACATCGCCGACGACGGCGAGATCCTGGTGCGCGGCCCCGGGGTCATGGCCGGTTACCACGACAACCCGACGCAGACCGCCGAGACACTCACCGACGACGGCTGGCTGCACACCGGGGACATCGGCACCCTCGACCCACACGGCCGGCTGCAGGTCACCGACCGCAAGAAGGAGCTGTTCAAGACGTCCAACGGCAAGTACGTCGCCCCGGCCCCCACGGAGGCCCGGTTCAAGGGCCTGTGCCCGGTGGCCTCGCAGATCGTGGTCGTCGGCGAGTCCCGTCCCTACGTGACCGCCCTGATCGCCCTGGACGAGGCCGCACTCGCCGCCTGGGCACAGCGCACCGGCGTGCCGGGCGACTACGCGGGCGTCACCGCCGACCCGCGGACCCACGCGATGGTGCAGGACTACGTCGACAAACTGAACACCACCCTCAACCCCTGGGAGCAGGTCAAGCGCTTCCGGATCCTGGACCGCGAGCTCTCGGTGGACGACCAGGAGCTCACCCCGTCACTGAAGCTGCGGCGCCGCCCCGTGATGGAGCACTTCGCCGCCGACATCACCGCCCTCTACCCCACCACGTGAAGGAGTCCGACCGTGACCACCACCGACCTCACCACCTTCGACCCCGCGATCCGTTCCACCGGCCACCTGCTGCGCGACCGCGTGGCCGCGACGCCCGAGCGTCGCGCCTTCTCATTCCCCGACCCCGCCAATCCTGATACGACCGACCCAGACAAGTGGGTGACCCTGACCTGGGGCGAGGTCGGCCGACAGGCGGTCGAGGTGGCCGCCGGACTGATCTCCCTGGGCGTGCAGCCCGAGGACCGCGTCGCGATCGCCTGCACCACCCGCTACGAGTGGGCGCTCGCCGACTACGGCATCGTCTACGCCGCCGCCGCGACCGTCACCGTCTACCCCACCACCCTGGCCGACGACGTCTGCTTCATCCTCGACGACTCCGACAGCGAGATCGTCTTCGTGGAGGACGCCGCACAGCTCGCCAAACTCACGGGCCTGCGCGACCGCCTGCCGAAGATACGCACGGTGGTCCTGCTGGAGGGCGAGGTGCCCGGGAATCTGCCCGGGGAACTGTCCGGCGACGAATCCTGGGTGATCACCATGGACGACCTGCGCGCCCGCGGACGTGACCGGCTCGTCACCGATCCCGGCGAGATCGACGGGCGCATCGACTCCACCGACCTCCACAACCTCGCCACCCTGATCTACACCTCCGGGACCACCGGCCGCCCCAAGGGCGTGCTGCTGCCGCACCGGGTGCTGGTCTTCGAGGTCCTGGCGATGGCGGGCACACTGGAACGCACCTCCCCGGGCACGAACCTCACCATCGACGACAAGCAGTTCCTGTGGTTGCCGCTGTCGCACGTGATGGGCAAGCTGCTGCTCACCATGCCGCTCTACATCGGGTTCGAGTCGGCCATCGACGGCCGCGTCGACTGGATCGTGCAGAACCTCCCCGTGGTGCAGCCCACGTTCATGGGCTCGGCACCGCGCATCTTCGAGAAGGCCTACAACGGCATCGTCACCATGATGGCCGACGACCCGGGCCCGCTGCGCATCAGGGAGCGCCTCTTCCACTGGGCCAGCCGTGTGGGCTCGAAGGTCTTCGAGGCCGACCACGGCGACGGTTCCACGACCGCCTCCCGCCTCGACCGGATCCAGGCCAGGATCGCCGACCGTCTGGTGTTCTCCACCATCCGCGAACGCTTCGGCGGACGCGTCCGCTACTTCATCTCCGGGTCCGCCGCGTTGAACACCGACATCTCCCGGTGGTTCGGGGCGACCGGGATGATGATCCTCGAGGCCTACGGCATGACCGAGTCCGGCGGCGGCTCCTGCCTGGGCATGCCGGAGGCCTACCGCACCGGACGCATCGGGCGTCCGCTGGACGGCGTGGAGCTGTGCATCGCCGACGACGGCGAGATCCTCTTCCGCTGCGCCGGGGTGATGGACGGCTACCACAACAACCCGGAGGCCACCGCCGAGGCGCTCGACGACGACGGGTGGATGCACACCGGCGACATCGGTGACCTCGACGCCGACGGCTACATCCGCATCACCGACCGCAAGAAGGAGCTGTTCAAGACCTCCAACGGCAAATACGCCGCACCGGCGTTGATGGAGGCCACGTTCAAGGGGCTGTGCCCCGTGGCGTCGAACCTCGTGGTCATCGGCGAGGGACGCCCCTACGTGAGTGCCCTGGTGGCGTTGGACGAGGACCCGCTGCTGGCCTGGGCACAGCGCGAGGGGGTACCCGGCGGCTACGCGCAGGTCGCCGCCGACCCCCGCACCCACGAGATGGTGCAGGACTACGTGGACGAGCTGAATTCCTCGTTGAACAGGTGGGAGCAGGTCAAACGCTTCCAGATCCTGCCGCGTGACCTCACCGTGGAGGACGCCGAACTCACCCCGTCGTTGAAGCTTCGCCGCAAGCCCGTGGAGCGCAACTTCCCGGAGCAGGTGGCGGCGAACTACGCCTGAGGGGTCTCCCCGAGCACGTCACCGAGCGCGTCGGACGCCACGGCGACCCGTCGGGCTCCGGCGCCCAGCGCGCAGGCCGCGTCGGCGGCGGTGCGCACGCCGGTGGCCTTCACGGGCACAGCACCCTGTGCCGCCGCGGCCGTCCATCCGTGGGGCACGGCTACCATGTCCGCCCCGGCGGTGGCTGCGGCGCGGCAGAAGGCCAGGATCCTGTCGTCGTCCAGGGCCAGGTCGGTGTCCGGTCCCCCCACCGCGACCTGGAGCGTGGCCGGGTACGGCACGGCCTCACGCAGGGTGACGATCTCGCTGATCAGTGCGTTCACGTCTGCGGCGACCACGTTCGCGGCGTCCACGACGGCGTGGACCTCGTGGGCGCCGTTGACGATCGACATGTGCGCTTCACTGCCCTTGACCAACGGGTGGTGTTTGCCGCTGGGGTACCCGGCGACGGCGACCAGGCGCAGGTCCTCCGGGACGTCGCGCAGCGGGAACAACGTCGGCGGCAGGCACACGGCCGCACAGCCGTGGGCCGTGGCCTGCCCGGTGACCCGGGCGGCGTCCTGCCGGGTGGACGCGGGGTCGAGCATCACCAGCTCGACCCGGGAGGGGTCGACGTGGGAGGCCTCGAAACCGTCGGTCACTGTGCGTTACCGAGCACGTCGCGGATCGACGGGCGGATGTCCTGCCAGTAGATGCCCACGATCACCGCGCCAGCGATCCAGATGAAGCTGATGAACGGCCCGAGCACCAGCACGCCCACGGCGGTCCCGCCGAGCAGCAGGAGCCAGTTCTGCTTCGACCGGTCGATCACGGTGAAGGCGTCGTCCCGGGTCATGGCGACCTGGATCGCACCCCAGACCGCCCCGACGACCACGAGGACCAGGAAGCCGACCTGGAGATAGGCCAGGCCCTTGAACGCCATGTTCACAAGTTCAATCATGGCTACCGAGTCTATCCGACCTCACATGACCGTGAACAGCAGCTCGGAGACCGTGTAGATCGTCAGACCCGCCAGGGACCCCACCACGGTGCCGTTGACCCGGATGAACTGGAGATCCTTGCCCACCATCAGCTCGATACGGTCACTGGCCTCGTCGGCGTCCCAGCGTTCCACGGTCTCGCCGATGATGCCGGTGACCTCGCCGGCGTAGTTCTCCGCCAGGTAGGACGCCGCGCGCACGATGCGCGTCTCCAGGGAGTCCCGCAGCTCCTGCTCGGTGCGCACCCGGGTGGCGAAGTCGGTGACCCAGGTGACGATCTTCGTGCGTAGCAGCGAGTCCTCGTCGCGGGCCATGGTCGTCAGGGTGGAGCGCACCGACTCCCACAGGGTGCCCGGCAGGGCCTGCACGGTCGGCGAGTTCATGATGTCGCCCTTGAGGTTCTCCACCCGGGTGATCATCGCCGGGTCGTGCTGCAGGTCCTGGGCGAGCTGGCCGATGAACCGGCGGATGGCGTGGCGGGCCTCGTGCTCGGGGTTCTCGCGCACGTCGCCGGTGAACTGCACGACCTCGCGGTACACCCGGTCACCGACGAGGTCGCGGACGAACCGGGGCGCCCAGCTCGGTGTCCTCTCGTCCAGCAGACGGACGATGAGGTCCTCGCTGTCGCGGGCCTTGTCGTCCAGCCACACCACCACCGCGTCAACGACGGGTTCGGTGCGTCCCTCGCTGATGAGCTGTTCAAGCCCACGGCCCAGCGGCGGGCCCCAGGTCGGTTCGGAGACCTTGTCGATCACCAGGGTGCGGATCAGCTGTTCGGCCTCCGCCGGGTCCACCCCGTTGACCACCAGGTCCACGAGGCGGCATGCCTCGGCACCGGTACGTTCGGCACCTCCCCCGTCCAGCACCCAGTCCGCCGCCCGCTCGGGGATGCGCGCCTGTCCGAGTTTCTCGGTGATCAGCGCGGCATTGAGGAAGTTCTCGCCCACGAAGGAGCTCAGGGCGTGGCCGACCTGGTCCTTCTTGCGTTTGATGATCGCGGTGTGCGGGATCGGGATGCCCAGCGGGTGGCGGAACAGGGCGGTCACGGCGAACCAGTCCGCCAGGGCGCCGACCATGCCGGCCTCGCTGGCGGCGCGGACGTAGCCGGTCCAGCCGCCGTCGCGTCCGGTCGCCTCCAGCCAGCGGCACACGAGGTAGATCAGCGTGGCGATGACCAGCAGGCTGGTGGCGAAGGCCTTGTGCCGTCGCAGGTCGCGGCGCCGTTCGGCCTCGGACTCGGGGGACGGGCCGGGGACGGCGAGTCGTCCGTCGGCGGTGCTGGTGTTCTCAGGTGTCGTCACCCGCCCCATTATTCCACCCGTGACGGACATGGCTCGGAGACGGCTCAGAGACGGCTCGGAGACGGTACGGACATGGCTCGACCCCCGTCCCGCCGGCACTGTCTGGCAGCTGGCGGAAAACGGGGGTCGGAGGCCCGCTGGAGGTGCGGGAGGAGGCTGGTGCGTCAGAAGACGCGGCCGGTCTCCTTGCGGTAGTTGCGGGTACCGGTACGGCCGATGTGAATGCCGATGAAGGAGGCGATGAGCAGGACGAAACCGACGGCCCAGCCGACGATGCCGATGGTCACGCCGTTCTCCTGCGCGTCCACGCTGGCCGCGGCGAAACCGAAGATGCCGACGCCCATCAGGGAGACAGCCAGCATCAGCAGTGCCATGGACAGCCAGGTCGTGGCACGCTGCAGCGAGGAGTGCGGTGCATCCCAGCTGGACGGCACGTAGCCGTCGAGGTAGTCCGGCGAGGCCGAGAACTTGCCCTTGGTGTCGAGATCTGCGGACATCGTCATCCTCTTTCGTCTTTCGGTGTGCCCGGCGCCCTTTTCTGCCCGGGTGACGTGATGATTCTAGCGCACGGGTGTCGGCGGGTGCCTACTCCCGATGCCCGGGGGGAATCCCCCGGGGTGCTAGTCGGCCTTGCCGCGGATGGCGGCGCGGGCACGCTCCTTGGTGATCGCTGCGACGGCGGTCAGCGGGATACCCGCCGGGCACACGTCGGCGCACTCGCCGTAGAGCGAGCACGGGCCGAAGGTTCCCTCGGCCTCGTCGACCATGTTCTTGGCACGACGGCCACGCTCGGTGCGACCCAGCGGGGACAGCGTCATGTGCACCAGCTTCGCGCCGGTGAACAGGTGCGAGGCACCGTTCGGGCAGGCTGCCACGCAGGCACCGCAGCCGATGCAGGCGGCGTGGTCGAGGGCGAGCTCGGCGTCCTCGTGGTTGACCAGGAGGCTGTCGGCGTCCGGTGCGGTACCGGCGGCCATCGAGACGAAGCCGCCCTTCTCCATGACGCGGTCCAGGGCGGACCGGTCGACGACCATGTCCTTGATCACCGGGTACGCCGCGGAGCGCAGGGGCTCCAGCTTGAGGGTGTCACCGTCGGTGAAGCTGTTCAGCCGCTGCTGGCAGGCCGGCTTGTTCTTGTCGGGGCCGTGGGGACGACCGTTGACCTGCAGGCCGCAGGTGCCGCAGATACCCTCACGGCAGTCGGAGGCGAAGGCGAAGGGCTCCTTGCCGGCCTCGACGTACTTGGAGTTCACGTGGTCGAGCAACTCCAGGATGGACATTGCCTGTTCGGCATCGGGGACCTCCACCGACTCGAAGTGTCCCTCCGAGGTGTGGTCCGCCTGACGCCAGATCTCAAGATGCAGTTTCATTACTTGTAGTTCCTTGTCATCAGCGGGATGCGGTCGAAGTACAGGGGCTCCGCGTGACGCACGAAGGTCTCCGGCTTCTCGCCCGGCTCCCAGGCGGAGACGAAGCACCATTCGTCGTCGTTACGCTCGGCCTCGCCGTCCTCGTCGAGGTGGTCCTCGCGGTAGTGGGCGCCACAGGACTCGTCACGGTCCAGGGCGTCGACGCACATGAGCTCACCGAGGTCCAGGTAGTCGGCGACACGCAGGGCGTTCTCCAACTGCTGGTTCATCTCGTCGCGACCACCGGGGACGAAGACGTTCTCCCAGAAGTCGGCGCGGACCTTGCGGATCTCCTCGATGCCGGACTGCATGCCCTCGACGGTGCGGGCCACGCCGCAGCAGCGGTAGAGGATCTCACCGAGCTGGCGGTGGTAGTACTCCGCGCCGTGCGGGTCGGAGCCACGGATGTTGAGGATCTTGTCGATACGCTCGTCGGCGCGCTTGAGCGCGTCCTTCGCTGCGTCCGACTCGGCGTCCGGCACGTCCTGGCCCAGCAGCGGGGCGATGTAGTTCGGGACGGTGAACGGCAGGGTGAACCAGCCCTCCACCGACGACGACAGCAGCGAGTTCGCACCCAGGCGGTTCGCGCCGTGGTACATCCAGGACGACTCACCGGAGCAGAACAGCCCCGGGATCGAGGTCATCTCGTGGAAGTCCGTCCACAGGCCACCCATGGTGTAGTGGCAGGTCGGGGCGATGCGCATCGGCTCCTTGTAGGCGTCGTCACCGATCGCCTCCTCGTACATCTGGATGAGGTTGGAGTAGCGCTCGCGGATGGTGTCCTCGCCCAGCTTCTTGATGGCGTGGGTGAGGTCCAGGTACACCGAGTTCTTCTTCGGGCCCACACCGTAACCGCCGTTGATCTGCTGCGCGTTCGCACGCGAGGCGATGTCACGGGGCACCAGGTTGCCGAACGCGGGGTAACGGCGCTCGAGGAAGTAGTCGCGCTCGTCCTCGGGGATGTCGTTGGGGTGGCGCTCGTCGCCCTTGGTGGTGGGGGTCCAGATGCGGCCGTCGTTACGCAGCGACTCCGACATCAGGATCGTCTTCGACTGCCAGTCCGAGTTGACCGGCAGGCCGGTCGGGTGGAACTGCACGAAGGACGGGGACGCCATGTAGGCGCCCTGGTCGTAGGCACGCATGATCGCGCTGGCGTTGGAGTTCTTGGCCAGCGTGGACATGTGGTACACGTTGCCGTAACCGCCGGTGGCCAGCACCGTGGCGTGCCCGGTGTGGGTGGACAGCTCGCCGGTGATGATGTTTCGGGTCACGATGCCCTTGCACACGCCGTCGTCGACGATGATGTCCTGGACGTCGGAGTGGGTGAAGATCTCCACGTTGCCGGCACCGATCTGACGGTACAGCGCGGCGGTGGTCGCCAGCTGCAGCTGCTGACCGGTCTGTCCACGGGTGTAGTAGGTGCGGGACACCTGCACACCACCGAAGGAACGGGTGGCCAGGGTTCCGCCGTACTCGCGGGAGAACGGGGCACCGATGGCGTTCATGTGGTCGATGACCTTGCCGGACTCCATGGCCAGGCGCCAGCAGTCGTTCTCGCGGCACCGGTAGTCACCGCCCTTGACGGTGTCCTTGGTGTGGTTGTACGTGGAGTCGTTGTCCAGCTTCTTGGACCGCGAGGAGTTCACGCCACCCTGCGCGGCGATGGAGTGCGCGCGGCGGGGGCTGTCGTGGTAGGTGAACACCTTCACGTCGTAGCCGAGCTCACCGAGGGCGGCTGCGGCGGCGCCACCGGCCAGGCCGGTGCCGACGATCAGGATGCGGAACTTCGCACGGTTCAGCGGCGAGACGAGCTTGAAGTGCTCCTTGTCGAACTGCCACTGCTGCTGCTGGCCGACCTCGTGCGGCGCGTTGTCGCCGATGGTCTTGCCGACGGCCACACCGTCGACCGAGGACTTCGGCGAGGTGAAGGCCTGCAGGGCCTCGTCGTAGTCGAAGTCCGGGGTCTGGTTGTGGGGGTGGGGCTTACTGGTTCCCATAGTCTCTTCTCTCTTCCTAGTTCCCGGACTAACTCACGACGCCGAACATCACCATCAGCGGGATGGAGATGTTGCCGATCATCACGACGGCGGGGAGCAGGTAGGCGATCCACAGCATGACCTGACGCGTGCGGTGGCCGGTGATCCCCAGGTCGGAGGACGCGGTCCAGATACCGTGGCTCAGGTGCAGGAAGAGGACGAGCATGCACAGGATGTAGAAGATCGCGACGACGGGACGCTCGAACGAGGCCACCAGGTTCGCGTAGGCCTCACCGTGCTCGAAGACGTTCGACGCCGCCGGTTCCGCCCCGATGGTCAGGTCGAGGATGTGGAAGATGATGAACAGCAGCAGCACCATACCGGTACCCAGCATGGAGCTGGCGGTGAAGGTGTTCAGGCCACCGACCTTGCCGGTGCGCTTGAAGGCGCCGCGGGACTCCCGCGAGCGCTTCTTCAGCGCGAAAGCACACCACACGTGCAGGACCAGGGCGACCAGCAGGACCACGCGGGCGATCCAGAGGAGACCCTCGCGCGGGATGAGCGGCTCGCCGACCTCACGCAGGAAGTGGGCGTACTCGTTGAAGTGGTCGGCACCCGTGTAGACCTTCAGGTTTCCGACCATGTGGACGAGGACGAAGAGGCCGAAGATGATGCCAGTCACGGCCATCGTCAGCTTCATCGCCCAGGAGGGGAAGCCCGGCTTCTCCCTCAGCGGTTTGATGGAAATTTTCCCGTGCTCGATTGCCGCGGGATCGTCGTATTTAACAGTCATGGCACCTCCAGTGTCATAGACACTGTACGACCCTCATAGTGGCAAGTACCAACCGACCCCCGCCCTCGTGAAGAAGATCACAGTTGACCTCCTCATCCTCCCCCGAGAAGCCCCCGTGAGCGGGCCTCGGCCACCGCGGCGGTCCGATTCTCGACACCCAACTTCTGATAAATATGTATCAGATGCGTCTTCACCGTGGCCAATGAGATCACGAAGCGCGAGGACAGCTCCCGGTTGCTCGCCCCCGTCGCCAACCCCGCCAGGATCTCCAGCTCCCGCTGCGACAACGCCTCCCCCGACCCGCCGGACGTGGTGGCCCGGCTGACCTGCTCGGCCAGACGGGCGGCGATCTCCGGGGGAAGCGTCCGGCGTCCGGCGGCGGTGTCGAGGACGGCCCGGTGCAGGACCTCCTCCGGGGCGTCCTTGAGCAGGTAGCCCAACGCCCCGGCCTGCAAGGCGTCCATGATGTGGTGTCCGGTGTCATAGGTGGTGAGCACCAGGACCGGCGGGCCGCCGGCGGCGGTGTTGCGCCGGGTGGCCTCGATACCGTCCACCCCGGGCATCTGGATGTCGACGACCAGGACGTCCGGGACGGGGTCGAGCTCACCCACCTGCGCGACGTCGGCACCGTCGGACCCCTCGGCGATGACGCGGACGTCATCGAAGGCGTCCAGGATCGCGCGCAGCCCGGCGCGCACCACCGGGTGGTCGTCGACGAGCATCACTGTGACGTTTCCGCTCACCGGCCCGCCTCCACGTCTGGCAGGTCGGCGGGCAGGTCGCCGGCCAGGTCGGCGGGCAGGTCGACACACACCCGGGTGCCCTCCCCCGGCGCGGCGGTCACCTGGAGACGACCGCCCAGGTCGGCGGCACGGAGACGCATGCCCACCAGGCCGAAGCCACCGTCCTGCGGTGGGTGCGTCGCGTCCTCCGACTCCGGGGCGTCCGGCGCCTCGGCCCAGCCACGCCCGTCGTCCTGCACGCTCAGGGTGAGCCGGTCACCGGCGCGGCCCAACTCGACGCGCGCCCGCGTGGCGTCGGCGTGACGGACCACGTTGGTCAGCGACTCGCGCACGATGTGCACCACCGCGTCCTGCACCGCAGAGGGCAGCCCCGCGGCCGACCCGAACTCCTCGGGCACCACGAGATCGACGTCGAGGAGATCGCCGAGGGCGCGTTGACGTGCGACGACGTCGTCGACGATGCGGCGCAGCACCGTGGAGGTGTCGCGTACCCGCCCGCCTGCGGCGAGGTCGCGGATCAGGTTGCGCGCCTCCCCGAGGTTGTCGGCGGCGGTGTCCTCGATCAGCGACAACTGCCCGAGCGCGTCCTGCGTCCGGTCCTGACGCACCGCCGTCGACGCCGCGCGCGAGAGCAGCACCACCGCGTTGAAGCCCTGGGCGAGCGTGTCGTGGATGTCCCGGGAGATCCGCTCGCGCTCCTCCAGGCGTCCGGCGTTCTTCTCCGTGGCCATCAGACGGTCGCGGGTGGCGTGCAGTTCCCGCACCGTGGCCAGCTGCCGCTCCGCCTCCGCCGCCAGCAACCGGTAGGTGCGGTAGGCGCCGGCGGCGAACAGCACGCCGATGCCCG
The DNA here is from genome assembly GCF_052377355.1 of Corynebacterium sp. AOP40-4SA-5. NCBI lineage: Bacteria > Bacillati > Actinomycetota > Actinomycetes > Mycobacteriales > Corynebacteriaceae > Corynebacterium > Corynebacterium sp. AOP40-4SA-5. The sequence continues at coordinate 49,183 of NZ_JBQSWS010000005.1, read as the reverse complement.
GACCGACCGCGGCGGGCACTCCCCCGCCCTGCCCGGTCAGCATCGGCACGAACGCACCGACCGCCCACGCCGCCGTCAGCACCGCCACCTGCACAGTTACCTGCACCGTGCGGTGGCCTGCGGGGCGCCCGTCGAGCACGGCGAGGATCAGGAACGCCAACGGGAACAGCAGCCACACCGCATGGTGGCTCAGCGCCGTCGCCGCCGTCCACGCCACCAGCAGGACCGCCAGCCACCACGGTGACCACCAGCGCGGAAGCGCCGTCACCGTGCCCGCCGCGTACACCGCCACGAGCAGCAGGATCACCACCACCGCCGCACAGCCGCGCAACGTCGGCGCGCCGGAGACCACGTCGACGACCACGCGCACCAGCGCGAACAACGCCAGGGCGACGAAGACCACGTGAAGCGTCACACGCAGGGTGCCGAGGATCTGCGGCAGGGAGGTTCGGGGGTTCACGTGTCCCGAGCCTAGGCGAGGCGCCACGGCGGGGACATCGACCGATCGGTTGATCCGAAGTTCAGTTCTCCGGTCGATGTCCCGCACCCCGCCGCCCGGCGACGATGAGCACATCGACTCCACCCCACAACCACAGGAGGACACCCATGTACCTGGGCCTCAGAGACATCGCCGCGGCACGGGGCCGCTTCTCGTTGATCACCTCGGTCGTCGCCCTGATCACGCTGCTGCTGGTCATGCTCACCGGGCTGACCGGAGGGCTGGCCGACCAGAACACCTCCGCGCTCAAGGCCCTGGGCCCGGACCGGTTCGTGTTCGGCGGCGAGGTGTCGTTCACCTCCTCCAGCATCACCCCACAGGACGAGAAGGCCTGGCAGGACGCCCTCGGCGCCTCCTCGGTGGTGCCCTTGGGTGTGGCCTCCACCCGCCTGCAGGTCCCCGGCGACGGGCAGGACGCCCTGGCGTCCGTCACGCTGATGGGGCTGCCGTCCGGCACGGCCGTGCCCGGCGGCGAGGTGCCCGCCCGCGGCGTCCTGCTGCCCGACGAGCTCGGCGGCACGGCCGACACCGTGCACCTGAACCACCAGCCCGTCGCCTGGGCCGACATGGACACCTGGGCGCGGATGACCGGGGCGGACGGGCCGTCCTCCCCCACCGTCCTGATGGTCAGCGGTGACGGACCGGGCGGTGCAGTGGACGATGACCGGTTCGACGCCGTCGCCGAGGCCACCGGCACCACCGCCGTCGGCGTGGAGGACTCCTTCGCCGGACTGCCCGCCTACCAGTCCGAACGCGGCTCCCTGCTCGCCATCCAGGGGCTGCTCTACGGCATCTCCGCGCTGGTCGTCGTCGCCTTCCTCAGCGTGTGGACGATCCAGCGCACCCGCGACATCGCCGTGCTGCGCGCCCTCGGGGCGTCCACCGGCTACGTGGTCGCCGATGCCGCGGTGCAGGCCGCGGTGATCCTCGCCGTCGGCGTGGTCGGCGGCGCCGCACTCGGCGGGGTCCTCGGCGCCCTCGCCGCCGGGACGGTGCCCTTCGCCGTGTCGGCCGCGACCTTCCTCCTCCCACCCGTCGGCGTGTTCGTGCTCGGCATGGGCGGCGCCCTCGTCGCCATGCGCCGGGTGTCCACCGTCGACCCCCACCTCGCACTAGGAGCATCAGCATGACAACCAGCACCAGCAGCACCAGCAGCACCGAAACGATCACCGACACCTTCCGCATGCAGGACATCTGCCTGACCTACCCGGACGGCGGGTCCACCGTGACCGCCCTGGACCACGTGAGCCTCGACGTGCACCCCGGCGAACTCGTCGCCGTGGTCGGCGAGTCCGGCTCCGGCAAGTCCACGCTGCTCTCCGTCGCCGCCGGGCTGACCACCCCGGACTCCGGGACGGTGTCCACGACCGGCACCACCTCCGTGGTCTTCCAGTCCCCCAACCTGCTGGACGCCCTGGACGTGCGCGAGCAGCTGCTGGTCACCGACCACATCGCCGGACGCCGCATCACCGCCGCACGTCGGCGCCGTGCCGACGAGCTGCTGGCCCGCGTGGGGCTGGACGGTTTCGGCGCACGCCGCGTCGCCCAGCTCTCCGGCGGCCAGCGCCAGCGGGTGAACATCGCCCGGGCGCTGATGCCCGGGCCCGGCCTGCTGCTCGCCGACGAGCCGACGTCCGCCCTGGACGAGCGGCTGTCGCTCCAGGTCGTGGACCTGCTGCGCGAACTGACCGACGAGCACTCGCTGGCCACCGTGCTGGTCACCCACGACCGCAACCAGCTTGACCGGGCCGACCGGGTGGCGCAGATGCACGACGGACGGCTGTCGCAGGAGGGACGGCGGTAGCATCGGGGTTCCTGCGCGCACCCCCTGCGACACGAGAGAAGGTCCACCATGAGGCCCCTTCGGTACGCGATCAACGTGACCCTCGACGGCTGCTGCCACCATGAGGCCGGGACGCCCCCGGACGAGGAGACCATGGCCTTCTGGGCCCGCGAGACCGCCCGCGCGGACGCCATGCTCCTCGGACGCACGACCTACCGGATGATGGAGGACGCCTGGCGCAGGCCGCCGGACGGCACCTGGCCACAGTGGATGGACACCTGGGAGATCCCCTTCGCCGAAGCGATCGACCAGGCCAGGAAATACGTGGTGTCCGCCACGCTGGACCACGTGGACTGGAACGCCGAACTGCTGCACGGCGACCCGGTGGCGGCGGTACGCAGGCTCAAGGAACAGCCCGGTGACGGGATCCTCCTCGGCGGCGTGACCCTGCCCACCGCGCTCGTGGCGGCGGGGCTGGTCGACGAGTACGTGTTCGTGGTGCAGCCCGTCCTCGCCGGGCACGGGCCGAGGTTGCTCGACGGTCTACCCGGGCACCTGAGGCTCACCCCGGTGGCGCGCGAGGAGTTCGCCTCCGGCGCCGTCGCCGCGCACTACCGTCCTGCCTGAACTGCGCAGACTACGCGCAACTCACGCGCGGCTCACGCGCGCAGCAGCGTCTCCCCGGTGACCGTGACCGGCTCGGGGCCGACCATGGTCTCCTGGCCGCACACCGTGATCGGGCCCACGACCTCGGGATCCTCGTCGGTGGTGTGCAGGGTGACCTCCCCGTCGGCGACCGTCACCTGGATGATCCGCCCACGCAGGGTGATGCGGTACTCCAGGGCGCCCCACTCCTCGGGTACACGCGGGTCGATGCTGTACTGCCCGTAGTTGTCGCGGAAACCGCCGAAGCCGTAGACCAGGCAGCTCCACACCCCGCCGCACGAGGCGATGTGCACGCCGTCGGGGGTGTTGCCGTGCAGGTTGTTGAGGTCGATGAACAGGCCGCGGTGGAAGAAGTCCATCGCCTTGTCGTGCAGGCCCAGCTCGGCGGCCATGATCGACTGCACCACCGCCGACAACGAGGAGTCGCCCGTGGTCAGCCGGTCGTAGTAGTCGTAGTCGCGCAGCTTGGTCTCCGCATCGAACTGGGAGCCCTGCAGGAACAGGGCCAGCACCACGTCCGCCTGCTTGAGGATCTGGTACCGGTAGATCGTCAGCGGGTGGTAGTGCAGCAGCAGCGGACGCTTCGGCCCGACCTCCGGATCGTCCAGGCTCCACAGCTGGCGCTGCATGAACTGGTCGTCCTGCGGGTTCACCCCGGTGGTCTCGTTGAAGGGGATGTACATGGCGTTGGCCGCCTGGTCCCACAGGTCCAGCTCGTCCTCGCTGAGTCCGGTGCGCCGTAGCATGTCACGGTAGGCACCGGGCCGGTCGGAGCGCATCTGGCGCACCACCTCGGCGGCCACACGCAGGTTGTACTGCGCCATGACGTTCGTATACAGGTTGTTGTTCACCACGGTGGTGTACTCGTCGGGGCCGGTCACCGAGTGGATCTCGAAGCGGGTACCGGAGTTGTTGAAGAACCCCAGCGACATGAAGAACCGGGCCGTGCCGACCAGGATGTGGATGCCCTCGTCCAGCAGGAAGTCGGTGTCGCCGCTGGCGTAGATGTACTTCATCAGCGCGTAGCTCACGTCGGCGTCGATGTGGTACTGCGCGGTGCCGGCGGCGTAGTAGGCGCTGGACTCGTGGCCGTTGATCGTGCGCCACGGGAACAGGACGCCGTCGTGCGAGAGCTCCAGCGCACGCGCACGCGCGGCGGGGAGCATCTTGTAGCGGAAGCGCATCGCGTTCCGCGCGAACTGCGGGTTGGTGTAGGTCAGGAACGGCATCACGTAGATCTCCGTGTCCCAGAAGTAGTGCCCGCCGTAGCCCGAACCGGTCAGCCCCTTGGCCGGCACACCCTGGGTCTCCGCCCGCGCCGAGGCCTGGATGAGCTGGTAGATGTTCCAGCGCACCGCCTGCTGGAGCTCCGGCTGACCGGGGATGCGCACGTCCGACCGCTCCCAGAAGTCGGCGAGCCAGTTCTTCTGGTCCTCCTGCAAACGCTCCAGCCCCACCGCCTTGGCCCGGTTGATCGTGCGCGCACAACGGAACGCCAGTTCATCGGCGGCGACGTGGCGCGAGGAGTGGTAGGAGATGAACTTCTCCAGCCGCAGCTTCATGCCCTTGCGTCCGGCCATGTGGTAGACGACCCGGGCGACGTCCTCGCGCAGTTCGGTCTGCACCTCCACCCCGTCGACCGGGTGGTCGCCGGCGTCGTCGGTACCGCTGAGCTGCATCTTGTGGTCCATGCTGACCGCCACGGTCATGCCGGAGTGGTTGATGCGGTAGCCCAGCGTGACCCGCTCGTCCTCCGGCTGCGCCTGGTAGGTCGGGATGAAGACCCGCTCCTTGAACTGCTCTGCCTTGCGCGGGTCCGCACCGTCGCCGACTGCCCCGCCACCGTTACCGACCGGCCCGTCGGCGGTGGTGCCGGTGTGGTCGATGACGGTGGAGTACTCGTCCTCCCCGTCCTGCCGGTTGAGGATCTGCGACGACACCACGACGGCCGCCGGGGCGTCCAGCAGCTCGATCTCGGTGCTGGTCACCATGAGGTGACGCTCGGTGAAGCTCACCATGCGCTCGTTGGTGACCCGCACCCGCTTGCCGGACGGCGTGCGCCACACGAAGCTGCGGCGCAGCACGCCGTCGCGGAAGTCCAGGCCGCGCGAGTAGTCCTCGATCTCGTTCTGCGACAGGCGCAACGGCTCGTCGTCGACGTAGATGCGCACCGTCTTGGCGTCCGGCACCTGCACGATCGCCTGGCCCTCTCGGGCCAGTCCGTAGGCGTCCTCCGCATGGGAGATCGGCCAGGTCTCGTGCACCCCGTTGATGAACGTGCCGTGTTCGTCGGAGTCCCGGCCCTCCGGCGGGGTGCCGCGCACGCCGAGGTAACCGTTGCTCAGCGCGAAGTGGCTCTCCGTGAGCCCCAGGGACGTGCGCTCGGGACGCTTCTCGTACCAGCCCCACTCGTCGACGGGGTTGTTCTCGCGGTCGAGCCCGGTGGTGGGGTCGGTGTCGTGGTGGTGCTGGTCGGCGCGGTAGCCCGACGGGAACAGGCCCTCACCGTCGATCTCACCGACTGCGCTCGCCGCGCTGGCGCTGTCCGCGGTGTCGATCGGACGGTTGACGACGGATGCCACCCGTCGGCGTTGGTCGAAGAACCGCTCGAGGGCCGTGTCCGTGCCCCCGTTGGTTCCGCTGCCGTCGGTCGCGTCGTTTCCGCTCATCGTTGCTTGTCTCCGGTTTCCTTGCATGTCAGGTGGTCAGGTGTTCAGCGTGGGGTCAGCGTGGGGTCAGCGCAGGATTAACGCGGGACGAGTTCGGCGAGGTCGGACACGACGGTGTCCGCGCCAGCGTCGAGCAGCGCGGCGCGTCCGGCACCACGGTCGACGCCCACGACGAGGCCGAAGTCCCCGGCGCGTCCCGAGGCTACGCCGGACGTGGCGTCCTCCACGACGACGGCGCGCGACGGGTCCACGCCCAGGGAGGACGCGGCGAAGGCGTAGGTGTCGGGCGCGGGCTTGCCGGCCAGGCCCTCCTCCGCGGCGACGTTGCCGTCGACGATGAGCCCGAAGCGGTCGATCAGCCCGGCGGCGGTGAGGACCTGGCGGGCGTTCTTCGACGAGCTGACGATGGCGATCTGCGGGGCCTCCGGCGCCGCCAGGGCGTCCAGCAGTGAGACGGACCCGGGGTAGGCGTCGATGCCGCGGTCGAGGGCGCGCAGGAAGTCCTCGTTCTTGCGCAGGCCCAGGCCGGTGACGCTCTCGTCCGAGGCGGTGGCGGTGTCGTCGTCGCCGAGGGGAAGTTCGATGTCGCGGGAGGCCAGCAGGCTCTGCACCCCCTCCACGCGGGAGCGTCCGTCCAGGTACCCGTAGTAGTCCTTCTCCGTGTACGGCTCGGCGTCCCGGGCGTCGAGGTACTCGGTGAACATCGTCCTCCACGCCGCGCGGTGGATCTCCGCGGTGGGTGTGATGACGCCGTCGAGGTCGAAGAGGACCGCGTCGTAGGTTCTCAGGTCAGGCATCCTGGGCAGACTCCTCGGTGGGTTGGTTGTGGTGCTCGGCTGGTGCACAGCGTGTACTCGGGTGGCCTATCCTAGTGCCCCCGCGGGCCCGCCGCCGGACAACGATGTGCACCACCCACGACCTGCGCAGAGGACGGGAACACCCCAGGGTGGCTCCCCCTTTCGTGAAGGGGAACCACCCTGGGGTGATCAGGTCAGGCTGTCGCGCCTGTCAGGAGTTTCAGGCCTGTCAGGCGATGCCGTTCTTCTCCTTGTACTCGCGACGACGCGCGTGCAGGATCGGCTCGGTGTAGCCGGCCGGGGACTCGGTGCCCTTGAACACCAGGTCCTTGGCGGCCTGGAAGGCGACGGAGGCCTCGAAGTCGTCGGCCATGTTGTTGTACTCCGGGTCACCGGCGTTCTGGCCGTCGACGATCTTCGCCATGCGCTGCAGGGCGTCGGTGACCTCCTGCTCGCTGACGACACCGTGCTTGAGCCAGTTCGCCAGGATCTGGGAGTTGATGCGCAGCGTGGCGCGGTCCTCCATCAGGTCGACGTCGTGGATGTCGGGGACCTTGGAGCAGCCCACACCCTGCTCGACCCAGCGGACCACGTAGCCCAGCAGCGACTGGCAGTCGTTGTCGACCTCCTGCTTGATCTGCTCCTCGGTCCAGTCGGCCGCGGGGTGGACCGGCAGGGTGAGGATGTCGCCGAGGGTGTCGCGGCGGCCGTCGGTGAGCAGCTTCTCCTGGACGGCGAAGACATCGACCAGGTGGTAGTGGGTGGCGTGCAGGCTGGCGCCGGTCGGGGACGGGACCCACGCGGTGGTGGCGCCCTCCTTCGGCTGGCCGATCTTCTCCTTGATCATGTCGGCCATCAGCTCGGTCTTGGCCCACATGCCCTTGCCGATCTGTGCCTTGCCGGGCAGGCCGTGGGCCAGTCCGGCGTCGACGTTGTTGTCCTCGTAGGCGATCTTCCAGGCGGCGGTCTGCAGCTCCGGCTTGCGGACCACGGGGCCGGCGAGCATGGAGGTGTGGATCTCGTCGCCGGTGCGGTCGAGGAAGCCGGTGTTGATGAAGGCCAGTCGCTCGGAGGACGCCGCGATGCAGGCGTCGAGGTTGGCGGTGGTGCGGCGCTCCTCGTCCATCACGCCGACCTTCAGGGTGTTGCGCGGCAGGCCGAGCAGGTCCTCGACGTCGGAGAAGAGCTCACCGGTGAAGGCGACCTCCTCCGGGCCGTGCTGCTTCGGCTTCACGATGTAGATCGAGCCCTTGCGGGAGTTGCGGCGCTGGTTGTCCAGGTCGGTGCCGGGCACGGCGCAGGCGGAGGTGATGACCGCGTCCATGATGCCCTCGAAGATCTCCTCGCCGTCGGCGTCGAGGATGGCGGGGTTCTGCATCAGGTGGCCGACGTTGCGGACGAAGAGCAGGGAGCGGCCGTGCAGGCGCAGCTCCTCGCCGTCGCGGCCGGTGTAGGTGCGGTCGTCGTTGAGGGTACGGGTGAAGGTCTTGTCGCCCTTGGCGACCTCCACGCTGAGCTCACCGGTGTTCAGGCCGAACCAGTTGGTGTAGCCGAGGGTCTTGTCGGTGGCGTCGACGGCGGCGACGGAGTCCTCGAAGTCCATGATCGTGGAGACGGCGGACTCCATGAGGATGTCCTTGACCCCGGCCTTGTCGTCCGACCCCACCGGGTGGGACGGGTCGATCTGGATCTCGAAGTAGAGGCCGTTGTGGCGCAGCAGGACGCCGGTCGGCGCGTCCTTCTCACCGGAGAAGCCCGCGTAGACCTCGGGCTCGCGCAGGTGGACGTCCTTGCCGTCGATGACGGCGACGAAACGGCCGGACGCCACGTCGTACTTCTCGACGTCGGCGTGAGAGCCGGACTCCAGGGGGACGGCCTGGTCGAGGAAGTCGCGTCCCCAGGCGATGACCTTGTCGCCGCGGACCTTGTTGTAGCCCTTGCCCTTCTCCGCGCCGTTCTCCTCGGAGATGACGTCGGTGCCGTAGAGCGCGTCGTAGAGCGAACCCCAGCGTGCGTTCGCCGCGTTGAGTGCGAAGCGGGCGTTCAGGATCGGCACGACCAGCTGCGGGCCGGCGGTCTCGGAGATCTCCGTGTCCACGTTCTGCGTGGTGATCTCGAAGTCGCCGGGCTCGTCGACGAGGTAACCGATCTCCTTGAGGAAGTCCGTGTACTGCTCGGCGTCCTGCTCCCCGGGGTGCTCGGTGTACCACTGGTCGAGCTTGGTCTGCAGCTCGTCACGCACGGCGAGCAGCTCGCGGTTGCGCGGCGTGTGCTTGGCGACGATGTCGCCGAAACCGGCCCAGAACGTCTCCGCGTCGACGCCGATGCGGGGCAGAACCGTGTCGGTCACGAAGTTGTAGAGGGTCGCGGAAACCTGGAGGCCTCCGGCCGTGACCCGTTCCGTCTGCTGGGACTGTGACGTCATTGACTGCTCCTTCGTAAAGATGGGACTCGCATGACGGACGCCGGTGGGACGCCCGTCGCTGTACGAACCACACTAGGTGAGCCACGTCACCGGCGACGAGCAACCACGGGTACCGGCGGGACCGTCACCCCCACAGGTGGGAATATCCGGAGAGGGTCGGCGGGAGCGATGACCGCTACGTAGGTACCCCTTACGTGATGAAGGTCGCACGTAACCCCTGCAAGTGGACCATGTCGCCCACATCGTGAGAAGTTTTGTCCCGCATATAGAGAACAGGGGTGAAGTGGTTTTCGCGCTACCCCCGGTGTTACCTGGAACACCCAAACCCTTTGACGTGCCCTTTTCCATCGGTATCCTCAAATGCAGCCGACCCGGGAGATCGCCAGCCGGGTGCAGCGCCGTTACCGCCAATCTCTCACCACTTAAAGGGAGTGACTACTTACATGTCGAACGTCGGACAGGCACGTACCGCCGCCGAAATCCAGAAGGACTGGGACGAGAACCCCCGCTGGAAGGGGATCACCCGCGATTACACCGCCGAGCAGGTCGCCGAGCTCCAGGGCACCGTCGTCGAGGAGCACACCCTCGCCCGCCGCGGTGCCGAGATCCTGTGGGAGGGCGTCAACCAGGGTGGCGACTCCTACATCAACGCCCTCGGTGCCCTCACCGGTAACCAGGCCGTCCAGCAGGTCCGCGCCGGCCTGAAGGCCGTCTACCTCTCCGGTTGGCAGGTCGCCGGTGACGCGAACCTCTCCGGCCACACCTACCCGGACCAGTCGCTGTACCCGGCCAACTCCGTTCCGGCCGTGGTCTCGCGCATCAACAACGCTCTGCTGCGTTCCGACGAGATCTCCCGTGTCGAGGGTGACGACTCCGTCGACAACTGGCTCGTCCCGATCGTCGCCGACGGTGAGGCCGGCTTCGGTGGCGCCCTCAACGTCTACGAGCTGCAGAAGGCCATGATCAAGGCCGGCGCCGCCGGTACCCACTGGGAGGACCAGCTGGCCTCCGAGAAGAAGTGCGGCCACCTCGGTGGCAAGGTGCTGATCCCCACCCAGCAGCACGTCCGCACCCTGAACTCGGCCCGCCTGGCTGCCGACGTCGCGGACACCCCGACCGTCGTCATCGCCCGTACCGACGCCGAGGCCGCCACGCTGCTGACCTCCGACGTCGACGAGCGCGACGCCAAGTTCCTCACCGGTGAGCGCTCCGCCGAGGGCTACTACTACGTGCAGAACGGCATCGAGCCCTGCATCGCCCGTGCGAAGTCCTACGCTCCCTACGCGGACATGATCTGGATGGAGACCGGTACCCCGGACCTCGAGCTCGCCAAGAAGTTCGCCGAGGGCGTCCGCGAAGAGCACCCGGACCAGCTGCTGAGCTACAACTGCTCCCCGTCCTTCAAGTGGTCCGCCCACCTGGACGACGACGAGATCGCCAAGTTCCAGAACGAGCTGGGCGCGATGGGCTTCAAGTTCCAGTTCATCACCCTGGCCGGCTTCCACGCCCTGAACTACTCCATGTTCGATCTGGCCCACGGCTACGCCCGCAACCAGATGAGCGCCTTCGTCGACCTGCAGAACCGCGAGTTCAAGGCAGCCGACGAGCGTGGCTTCACCGCCGTCAAGCACCAGCGCGAGGTCGGCGCCGGTTACTTCGACCGCGTCGCCACCACCGTGGACCCCAACTCCTCCACCACCGCCCTGAAGGGCTCCACCGAGGAGACCCAGTTCTAGTAACTGGTTCCCCGTCCTGACGGACGGGAACGGTAGGCCACACGACACCGGCCGGTCAGCAGAGATGCTGACCGGCCGGTGTCGTTGTGTGCGGGGAGGCTTCAGCTCTGCGCTCCCACGACCTCACGCCCCACCCTGCTGCGTCGAATACACAGACACAGAAGCGCCCCAACGCCGCAGAGCGCCGCGGCGCTGAACCATGCGCCGTCGTAGCTCCCGGTAGTATCCCGAATCATCCCGGCACCTGCTGCCGCGACTCCTGCACCGACCTGGTGACTGGCGAAGACCCAGCCAAACACCACAGGGCCAGAGTCGCCGAAGTGCTCCCGACACAGAGCCATCGTCGGTGGCACGGTCGCCACCCAGTCGAGGCCGTAGAACACGATGAATGCCCATAGCGGCGGTTCCACGACCGGCCCCATCATCATCGGCAGCAACAACAACGATATTCCGCGCAGCCCGTAGTAGGCGACGAGAAGTATCCGAGGATCAATCCTGTCGGTCAACCACCCGGAGGCCAGCGTGCCGATGATGTCGAATATCCCGACCAGGGCAAGCAGGCTGGCCGCAGTCGTGGCAGGCATGCCGTGGTCGTGGGCGGACGGGACGAAATGAGTGCCGACCAGGCCTACCGTGGTCGCCCCGCAGACCGCGAACGTCCCGGCGAGCAGCCAGAACTCCCTACTCTTGCCCGCGAGCCGCAGACTCCCCAGCGCCGTCAATGCGGGACGGGCCGCAGCGACGGCGTCTCGGGAAGAATCGGGGTTCTGGCCATAGCTGACAAGCCCCACGTCCTGCGGTCGGTCCTTGAGCAGCAGGAACACGACCGGCGCCGCCAACACTGCTGCAGCAGCGATTACCAGGGAGGCTGCCTGCCAACTGTGCCTATTCGCCAGGTGCGCCAGCAGAGGCAGGAAGACGAGTTGCCCGGTCGAGCTTGCCGCGGTGAGAACACCTGAGACCAGGCCACGACGCTGCGTGAACCACCGTCCGGATACCAACGCGGCGAAGGGCATGGACACCGCACCGGTGCCTGCCCCAATGAGAAGACCCCACAGGACCCACAGCTGCCAGGGTTCGCTGACGAACACCGACAGCGCGCTTCCGATTCCGACCACAGCCAGAGCGACAGCAGCAACACGGTGAACACCGAACCGTTCCATCAGGGACGTGGCGAAGGGCGAGAAGAGTCCGAAGAGCAGGAGATTGAGTGACACCGCACCACTGATGGTGCCGTGGGACCAGCCGAATTCGCTGTGGAGCGGATCCATGAGTACGCCGGGTGCCGAGCGAAAACCCGCGGCCGCGAGCAGCGCCACGAATGCGACCACGACGGTCAGCGGGAACCAGAAGGAGTGTCGTTGAGCCATGAGCCCATTCTTTCGATGTGAAACCCTTCTGCCTATTGGCAGGAAGGCCAATATGTGTAAGGTTTTGGCCATGACACCGCGCCACCATGTCGTAGTCCTACTTCTGCCTCCTGTCATCGGGTTCGACGCAACCATTCCCCCGCTCGTCTTCGGCAACGCCCGGAACGAGGCCGGTGAGAAGCTCTATCGGGTTTCCGTGTGCTCCGCGGACCCCGGCCCCGCCACATGCGCAGATGGATTCGCTCTGACCCCAGGATCCGAGACCGACGCGCTGAAGACCGCGGACACCGTCGTGGTTCCCGGCACGATGCGCAGCAGCGTACGCAAGGATGGACGACTTGATGCCGCTGCCCGTGCCGCATTCGACCTCATTCCGGGCGACGCGCGCGTGATCTCGCTGTGCACCGGTGCCTTCGGGCTGGCCGCCGCAGGCCTCCTGGATGGACGACGGGCAACAACACACTGGCAGACGGTGGCTCAGTTCCGTCGCCTCTACCCACAGGTCCACCTCGAGGAGTCTGCACTCTTTCTCGACGAGGGAATGGTCATGACCTCGGCGGGACTGTCCGCAGGCCTTGATCTCTGCCTTCACGTCATTCGCAGCGATGCCGGATGGAAGACTGCCAACGATGTCGCGCGTCACTGCGTCACCCCACCCCACCGCGACGGGGACCAATCTCAGTTCATCAAGTGGCCGGTTCCCCCACAAGGGAATACCGGAACGACCGCAACTCAGGAATGGGCGCGGGGTCGCCTCAGCGAACCGTTGACTGTGCAACAGCTCGCCGGGCATGCCCAGATGAGTTCCCGGACGTTCGCCCGCCGTTTCACAGAAGAAACCGGGGCCTCTCCTGCCCGGTGGCTCGCACGGGAACGGGTCCGTCGGTGCCAGGAACTGCTGGAATCCACCGACCTCACGGTCGACACGATCGCCCAACGCGTCGGGTTCGGCACCGGGGCCACCCTCCGTGCACGTCTGCGGGCAGAGACGGGGACGACGCCGAGCAGCTACAGGCGTCGCTTCGCGAGAACCTGACCCAGAGGAAGGTCACCGGCCATGCCTCGCTACCTGTTCTTCCTGCGGAATCGTGTCGGGGGCTTGTCCTCGTAGAGGCCGGTGATCTGACGTCGGATGTGCTCACGCCGGTTGTAGGTGGCCTCGCGGATTGCCTCGTCGTCATCGAAGCTGGAACCGATCGCCCCGGCCATCGTGCCCAGCGACGCCGTCAGCCAGGCCAGCTTCGCGTAGCCCCACGGGAAGGGTTCGTCGCTCACCTGGGCGCGGAAGTAGTTCGTGTCCACGATGACCACCGAGAGCACGAGCAGTGCGATGAACACGGTGGTGTAGATCATCGCCGCGGCGATGAGCACCGTGCACAACGTGGCACGGTTGTCCATGCGTGCACGCCACGCGGCCACGCTGTCCGCCTCACGGTCGGGCCACCGGTTCCAGAGGCCGTTGTGGTAGACCAGCCAGAACGTCAGCGCGCCCACCGCGAAGATGCTGATGACGAACATGCGCAGCAACGAGATCGTGTGGGACATCTGCCACATCGACCCGTAGAAGATGCCGTAGGCGCCGGTGGCGACACCGATGGCCAGGCAGCCGGTGAGCACGCGGTAGAGCACCGCCGGACGGTTGCCCGCGACCATCCCCAGCAGAAGCCGCAGGGACCTCCCCCACCCGTCGATGACGCGGGTGGAGTCCGCCTCGGCGTCACCACCCTCGATGTCGCTGGTGTCGGTGACGTCCTCGAGGATGCCGGCGCCGGCGGATTTGCCCTTGAGCAGACGGCTGAGCTCCTGCCGCAGGCCCTCCTGGGCGCGCAGCAGACCGAAGGCCGGCAGGCAGAGCATGGTGACACGGCCCCGGTTCACCGTCTGGCTGATGACCGGACGCCGCGTGGTCAGCGGCAGGTCGGTGACGTAGACCATCCGGTCCCAGCCGTGGCTCTCCATGATGCCGGTGGAGCTGTCGGCCAACCGGACGCTACCGTCCAGGCCCATGGGCAGGGTGCTGGTGCGTACCTCGACCCGCGGCAGTCCGAGCGCGGCGAGGTCGTCGTCGGTGAGATGGGTCTCGTCCGGGTCCACCCCGAGCTTCTCGAGCACCTTGCGCACGCGTTTCTCCGGCAGCCCCCGGTCGACCATCACACCGACGGTCATCACCTTGCCCATGCCCGGCCCCCTGCCTGGCTCCGTACCTGCCCCAGCACATGCTCCATGATCGGCCTGTTTCTCCTGCCTCCGAACGTCCCGACGTATTGGCGTGAATCGTACCTGTCCGCGACCGCCCGCGTGGCAGGCGTGTGCACCGACGACCCCGTGCAGCCTCGTCACCCTCCCAGGCAGGCTTCCGGGCCGAAACCCTGCCTGGAAGGGTGATGACTTCGTATCGCTCAGCCGACCCGCATGCCCGTGGCCACCCCGTCATGGAAAACACCCTCCCAGGTAGGCGTTCGCGGTGAAACGCTGCCTGGGAGGGTGAGGATCCTGCACCTGGTAGGTGCGGGAGGGGGAACTACAGGTTGATCATGTGACCCATCGTGCCCTCGGCGGCCTCCTTGATGGCCTCCGACAGCGTCGGGTGGGTGTGGACGTTGCGTCCGATCTCCTCGGCTGTGAGGTCGAAGCGCTGCGCCAGCGTCAGCTCGGGCAGCAGCTCGGAGACGTCCGGGCCGACCATGTGCCCGCCGATGAGCTCACCGTACTCGGCGTCGACGACGATCTTCACGAAGCCGACACCCTCGTTGAGTCCCATGGCCTTGCCGTTGGCGCTGTAGGGGAAGGACGCGACCTTGATCTCGCGACCGTTCTCCTCGGCCATCTTGCGGGCGGCCTCCTCCGTGTAACCGAAGGACGCGACCTGCGGGGAGCAGAACGTCGCGCGCGGCATGTTCATGTAGTCGCCCAGTTCCTGGGTCTCCACGTCCGCGATGGTCTCGGCGGCCACCACGCCCTGCGCCTCGGCCACGTGGGCGAGCTGCAGCTTGGCGGTGACGTCGCCGATGGCGTAGATGCCGTCGACGTTGGTGCGCATGCGCTCGTCGATGTCGATGGCGCCACGCTCGGTGAGCTTCACACCGGTGTTCTCCAGGCCGAAGCCCTCCACGCGGGGGGCGAAGCCGATCGAGACCATGACCCGGTCGGCCTTGATGGTCTCGGACTTGGAGCCGTCGGCGGTCTCGATGTCGACCTCGACGCCGGCGTCGCCACCGAGGTCGCGCACGGCGGTGGTCTTGTGACCGGTCTTCAGGTTCACACCGAGCTTCTTGTACTGCTTGGCGATCTCCTTGGAGACGTCCTTGTCCTCGTTGGGCAGGACGCGGTCCATGAACTCCACGACGGTGATGTCGACGCCGAAGTTGGCCAGCACGTAGGCGAACTCCATGCCGATCGCGCCGGCGCCGATGACGACCATGGACTTCGGGGCGTTCTCGTCGAGGATCTGCTCCTCGTAGGAGACGATGTTGCCGCCGATCTCGACACCCGGCAGGGACTTCACCACGGAGCCGGAGGCGATGATGGCGTTGTCGAAGGTGATGGTCTTGCCGGCGTCGTCGCCGTCGGTGACCTCCACGGTGTGCTCGTCGGTGAACGAGCCGAGACCGTTGATCTCGGTGATCTTGTTCTTCTTCATCAGGTAGTGGACACCCTTGACGATGCCCGCGGACACCTTCCGCGAGCGCTGGTGCGCCACGGAGTAGTCCATGCTGATGTTGTCACCGGAGATGCCGAAGGTCTTGGCGTCGTGGGTGAGGATGTGCGAGATGTCCGCGTTACGGATCAGCGCCTTGGAGGGGATGCAGCCGACGTTCAGACAGACGCCGCCCCAGTACTGCTTCTCGATCACTGCGGTCTTCAGGCCCAGCTGTGCCGCACGGATGGCGGAGACATATCCGCCGGGGCCCGCACCGATTACTACTACGTCATAATGTTCAGCCACGTGGTCAAGGATACGACTTTTCGGGCGGGACGTGCAGACCAGGGGCACCGAAGGGACTGTTCCCCGACGAAACAACAGGTCAGGGAGGTCACCGGACCTACAGGAAGCGGACGACGAAGTCGGTGACCATGGACAGGAAGTTGTTGATGTTTCCGCCGAGGACCTCGTTGGAGCTGACGATGAACTGGTCGATGGGGGCGAGATTCACGGTGGTTCCTCTTTCACGTGGGGACGCCCCGGGCCGGTGCCCGGGGACGGTTTCGGACACCAGCATAAACGGTGGGAGGTCCGGTTGCGCTACGTCCGACGGGGATCCGGTCACCGGAACGGGTAACGGTACCCCCGCCCGGCGCGTTTTCGTTTGGGAAATCAGGCTTCAGGGTTACACGGTGCACGTCCACCGGCTAAGCTGTCGAGGTCTGACCCCACTGACTTCTTGAGGACCGAATGAACAAGCGCGCCATCGCACGCGTGACGGCTGCTGCCGTCGCGACAGCCCTGCCCCTGTCCGTCATGAGCGTGCTCGGCGCGGGTCCGGCGTT
Source organism: Corynebacterium sp. AOP40-4SA-5 (assembly GCF_052377355.1). Lineage (NCBI taxonomy): Bacteria > Bacillati > Actinomycetota > Actinomycetes > Mycobacteriales > Corynebacteriaceae > Corynebacterium > Corynebacterium sp. AOP40-4SA-5. The sequence continues at coordinate 32,750 of NZ_JBQSWS010000005.1, read as the reverse complement.
CGCCGGTATCGCCCAGCCGGACGTGGCCTCCGCCTCCGATAGCAGCGGCGACGGCCGCCCCGCCTCCGAGTTCCGGAACACCGCCACGGTCAACAACCCCTTCCCCACCCGCGAGGCGGCCGAGGGTGAGAACTACGTCGAGGAGTCAAAGGCCGCCTGGCGCGACTACGTCTACCACGCGGAGGCGGGCGTCAGCGAGACCGACCCGGACGACACCTGGGAAGCCGGCGAGCGCTACGGCCGCATGGAGGAGCGCATGGTGCACTCCGAGGCGATGAACCGCGACATCCCCGTCGTCACCATCCGCGCCAAGGAGGATCCCCAGAACGCTCCCACGATCTACCTGCTCAACGGTGCCGACGGCGGCGAGGGTGCAGCGAACTGGCTGCGCCAGACCAACGCCGTGGACTTCTACGGCAACCAGATCGGCAACGTCAACGTGGTCATCCCCATGGAGGGCGCGTTCTCGTACTACACCGACTGGCAGGAGCCGAACGCGACTCTCGACAAGGGCGGCAACAAGCAGGCCTGGGAGACCTTCCTGGTCCAGGAGCTGCCCGGCCCGATGGAGACCGCACTGGGAACCTACAACCCGAACCGCTCGATCATCGGCATGTCGATGACCGGATCGACCACCCTGGTCTACGGCGAGAAGTACTCCGGTTTCTACGACTCCATCGGCGCCTACTCCGGCTGCGCGGCGACCTCCGGCGAGGCCGCCCCCACCGTGGAGATCGTCCTGGGCCGCGGCAACGCCACCTACGAGCAGATGTGGGGTGACCGCAACGGCCAGGTGGCCCGCGACAACGACGCCCTGGTCAACGCCGCGGACCTCAAGGACCAGCACAACGTCTACGTCTCCACCTCGACCGGCCTGATGGGCGAGCACGACGTCTCCTCCGGCGACCGCCTCAACGGCATGGTCATCGGTTCCATCGTCCCGGCGACCGAGGGCGGTGTGATCGAGGCGGCCACGAACGCCTGCACCCACCTGCTGAAGTCCACCACGGACGCCGCGGGCATCACCCAGGAGTCCAACAACCTGGTCTACAACTTCCGCAACACCGGCACGCACCAGTGGGGCTACTGGCAGGACGACATGTTCGACGCCTGGCCCACGATCTCCGAGGGCCTGTTCCCCGGCGGCGGCGCCAACGCCGTCGCACAGCGTGACGCGGCCAAGGCCGCCTACCTCGAGGACAACCCGGGTGCCGGTGCCGCCGGTTCCACCCCGGTCTCCTCCCTCCCCACCTGGGACGAGGTCACGGCGAACGCCGAGGAAGCCGACGACGAGTAGTCGACGCCGTCCCACAGGTGCCGTGAGAGCACTGTCCGCCGCCACCCTCGTGGTGGCGGTTTCCGGTTATGCGGTCATCGTCGTCGCCGGCCGCGCGCTCGACACGGTCGGCTACGAGGCCTTCGCCGTCTTCTGGGGGCTCTTCTTCGCCCTCGCCGGCCTCATCGACGGTCTCCTGCAGGAGACCACCCGCTCCGTCGCCGCCCGCACCACCGCCGCAGGACGCACCGGGCAGGCGCCACGCGCCGCCGCAGCGTCCTCCGTCCGCCCGGTGGCGGTCGCGGCGGGCCTCGCCGTCGTCGTCGCCACGGTCGTCGCGGCGTCCGGCCCGCTGTGGGCGGGACGTATCCTGCCGGACGGTTCGGGCCTGGCGGGCGCCGGCGTGGTGCTGATGGCCGTCGGGTTGGCGTCCTACACGTTCCAGGCCGCGGTCTGCGGCCTGCTGTCGGCGGCGATGCGCTGGACCACGTTCGCCTGGCTGATCAGCGTGGACAGTGCGGTGCGCATCGTGCTGGCGCTGATCGCGTGGGCGGCGGGCTGGCAGCTGCTGGCCTTCCTGCTCGTCACGGTCGTCGGCGCGGCGACGTGGCTGGGGCTGCTGCTCGTGTCCCCGTCGAGCCGGCGTCTGCTGCACGAGGTCGGGGACGTGGGCACCGCGGAGTTCCTGCGGCGCACGTGCAAGGCGATGCTGGCGTCCGGCGCGAACGCGGTGCTGATCACCGGTTTCCCCGTGCTGATCACGTTCACCTCGGGGGCGGACGTCTCCCCCGGCGCCTTGGCCGCGGTGATCACCGCGGTGACGCTGACCCGTGCGCCGCTGCTCGTGCCGCTGCAACGTTTCCAGCCGGCGCTGATCGTGCACCTGACCGCGCACCGCGACCGGGTGCTGCGCGCCTGCGTCCTGCCGGCGACGGTGATCGTGGCGACGGCCGCGGTCGGCGGCGTGGCGGCCTACTGGCTGGCGCGTCCGCTGATGCTGCTGTTCTTCGACGAGGAGCTGGTCAGTTCGCCGGTGGTGCTGGCGGCGTTGACCGTGGCATCGGCCTCGACGGCGCTGCTGATGGTGACCGGCTCGGCAGCCCACGCCGCCGAACGCCACTCCCTGTACCTCGCGGGGTGGGCCGTGGCGACCGTCGCGGCCGTGGCGCTGCTGTCGGTGGACGCCTCACCGGAGGTGCGGGCCGTACTGACCCTGGGACTCGCCCCGCTGACCGGCATGGTCGTGCACGTCGTCGCGCTGACGCTCAGTCGGCCTGCGCGGGAATGTTCTTCCGCGAGAACACGGTGACGATGACCAGGAAGACCACGGCCACGACCACACCGGCACCCAGCATCACCGGGTAGCTCAGGTTCGCCGAGAGGCGGGTGAGGATCATCGGGAAGAAGAAGCCGATGTACGTCAGCGTGTAGTAGGCGGCGGTCAGCCCGGCCAGGTCGTCCGGCCCGGCGATGCGCTGGACCTCGGTGAGGCCGCTGATCAGGCACAGGCCGTAGGCCGCGCCCAGGATGATCGCCACGACGATCGCGCTCCACACGGCGATGTCGCGGGACGCCACCGCGGCCACCGCCATACCGACGATCACGAGCACCAGCGCCAAGATCGGGCCGCGTGCGTTGTAGCTGGTGTTGATGCGCGGGCCGAACTGCTGGATCGTGAAGCCGGACGCCAGGGCGATCACGGTGAGCAGCCCGGAGAACGCCACCGGGCTGCCGACCTGGTCCTGGACCAGGCGGGGCGTGATCGCGTAGGCCACGCCGGCGGCGCCGAAGACCCAGGGGGCGATCGGTGCGACCACGGTGAGGAAACGCGGGTGGCGGATGGTGGGCACCAGGATGTCGGACCAGAACGAACCCTTCACCTTCAGGTGCGCCGACTGGCGGGTCTCGGGCACGGTCATCAGCCCGGCGAGGGCGACCACCGAGATCAGGCAGTGCACGATATAAGGCAGCTGGCCGGGGATCGGGCCCCACTCCGCCAGGACACCCGCCAGGCCGGCGCCGAGGCCGAAGCCGGCGGTCAGCGACATCGTGGCGCGTTTCGCACCGGCCGACGGTGCCACGCCGGGCTCGAAGGTGGGGGTGGAGAGTTCCTTGATCCACGAGCCGCCGACGGACATCGCGATGCCCACGGCGAGCCCGGCGAGGATGCGTCCGATGAACATCACCGACTCGGTGGTCTCCCCCAGCGCGATGAAGACGCTGCCGAGCAGGGCGACGGCCGGGGACGGCAGCATCACGACCTTGCGTCCGAAACGGTCGGACAGCGGCCCGCAGATCAGCAGCCCGGCGACGATGCCCACGGCGTAGGAGACGAGCAGTGAGTCGACGAAGACGTCGCTGAACACCGCCTCCTGGCGGTAGAACACGAGCATCGGGGTGGCTTCGTTGCCACCCCACGCCACGCTGAAGACGGCGAAGGCGACGAAGAGCCATGCCCGGGAGTAGGCGGGTGAGGTCCGCGTGGTGTGCTCGTTCTCGGTCATGGTGTCTCATCGTAGGAGGTGACCGGTCGCGTCCGCTCACTGAGGACCCGGTTCCCGCTAATATGTAGTGGTATGGCACACACTGAGAAGGCCCTCGACACCACTGAAATCGCCGCGAGCCTCACCCGCCGTGGCAACGAACGTCCCGCCAAGTTGCGTGACCGGGCGGACCGCGCCGTGCGTGAGGCCGTCGCCGCCGAGCTCCAGGAGGTCCTGGACGGCCGCTGGGCGGACGTGAAGAACGAGACCCGCGCCCTGATCGTGGAGAAGGACCTGCACCCGGACGACACCCTGGGTCTGGACGAGGCCCGCGAGCGGACCCTGTCGCAGATGCACGACATGCTCTCGACCGGCGCCCCGCGCGGGACGTTCCGCACCGACCACGGCGGTACCGGCGACATCGGCGCGACGCTATCGGCGATCGAGTCGGTGGGTGGCGCCGACCTCTCGCTGATGGTGAAGGCCGGCGTGCAGTGGGGCCTGTGGGGTGGTGCGGTGGAGAACCTCGGCACGGAACGCCACATCCCCCTGATCAAGGACATCATGGAGCTGCGGACGTTGGGGTCGTTCGCGATGACCGAGCGTGGGCACGGCTCGGACGTGCAGTCGGTGGAGACCACCGCGGTGTACGACCGGGAGACCGGGGAGTTCGTGATCGACACACCCACGGCCTCGGCGGAGAAGTGGTACATCGGCAACGCCGCCAAGCACGCCCGCATGGCCGCGGTGTTCTGCCAGCTCTACACCCCGGACGCCGACGGCGAGCTGGGCGAGTCCCACGGCGTGCACTGCATCGTCGTGGAGGTCCGCGACGAGGACGGCAAGGCGAAGCCCGGCGTGGGCATCGGCGACCACCTGTACAAGGGCGGTCTGAAGGGTGTCGACAACGGCACCTTCACCTTCGACCAGGTGCGCGTGCCGCGGGAGAACCTGCTGAACCGGTTCGCCGACGTTTCCGAGGACGGCGAGTACTCCTCCCCCATCGAATCCGTGGGAGCCCGCTTCTTCACGATGCTCGGGACGCTGATCCGTGGACGCATCACGGTGGGTGCGGCGTCCGGCGCGGCGGCGCGCTCCGGGTTGGCGATCGCCACCGGGTACGCGAACCTGCGGCGTCAGTTCGCCCCGGACGACGAACTGCCGGAGAAGAAGCTCATCGAGCACCGCAAGCACCGTCTGCGTCTGATCCCGCTGATCGCGCGGACCTACGGTCTGCAGCTGACCTCGAACCAGCTGATCGCCCGCCTGCACGACCTGGAGGGCGCGGGCATCGACCGGACGGACATGACCAAGGAGCAGCGGTGGGACCAGCGTGAGCTGGAGGCCCATGCCGCTGCCGTGAAGGCTGCGAACACCGACCATGCGATGCGGGTGCTGCAGGAGTGCCGTGAGGCGTGCGGCGGTGCCGGCTACATGGCGGAGAACCTGCTGACCACGTTCACGGCGGACGCGGACGTGTTCACCACGTTCGAGGGCGACAACGTGGTGATGATGCAGCTGGCGGCGAAGGAGCTGCTGACCGGCTTCTCCCGCGAGGTCGGGGACCTGAAGCCCCTGGAACTGGTGCGTTTCGGCCTGGACAACTTCGGCACCCTGCTGAAGCGCCGGACGGCGGCGGACACGCTGATCCAGAACCTGGTCGACTCGTTCACGGACAAGGAGGAGACGTCCCTGTTCGACCCCGCCTACCAGGTGGAGTTGTTGACGGAGCGCGAGGACCGTCTGCTGATGTCGCTGATCCGGCGGATCAAGCCGGCGCAGAAGATGAGCACGGAGGACGCCGCCGACCTGGTGGACAAGGCCCAGGACCACCTCCTGGAGTGTGCGTGGGCGCACGTGGACCGGATCATCCTGGAGGCGATGCTGGAGGGCGAGGCACAGCTGGCGGACGGCCAGGCCAAGGAGGTGATGGAGCAGGTGCGTGACGTGTTCGTGTTGAGCATCATCCACGAGCACAGCGGCTGGTACCAGGAGCAGAACCTGTTGACCGGTACGCGCACCAAGGCTGCCCGGGCCGCGCTGAACGACCTGGTGGACTCACTGGGGCCGTGGTCGCAGACGCTGGTGGACGCCTTCGCGGTCCCGGAGAACATCATGGGCGTGCCGTTGATGACGGACTACGACGACATGGTCCCCCGGGCGAAGACGCATCCGGCCGCGGAGTCCTGACGGCGACGTCCGGCCCGGCACCGGGCCGGACGATAACGATGGGGTAACGACGTTCACTACACCGAACGTAACCACCCCCGTGGTGAACAAGATTTATGCACCTGATGGGGTTCCACTCACCCCCGATCGAAGCCCCGCAAGATCGTTATCTCTTCGTGACGTAACACCCGGCAATGGGTGTCCGTTACTGTTAATAGTGCGCCACAGAGCCTCATCAGCTCGCTTCGGCGCATGACCATACACGTTCCTTCGAAAGGTAACTATCATGCTGGATATCATCGGAACCATCGTCAACGCCGTCGGCACCTTCTTCACCGACGCCATCGAGCTGGTCACCGGCTCCATCGCCGGTAACTAATCAAGCATCCGGCCCCCGCAAGGGGGCTGTGAGCTTTTCCCCGCCCAACCTCACGGTTGGGCGGGGTTTTGGCGTTTCGCCGGCCACTCCAGCAGCGTCACGCAACTCAAGTCTGACGGGCTTTCCACCCTTTCACCAGACCCCACAAGTAGGGGCCTATATTTGACTACAAAGATGTTCCCCGGGCAATACCGGAGCGTTATAGTTCTCCCTGTGCCCCACGGACTGTACGGTCCCGCACGGCGCGCATCGTATACGTCCTATCGAAAGGTATCCCATCATGCTTGAGATCCTCACCACCATCGTTACCACCATCAGCGGCTTCTTCACCGCCGCCATCAACCTGATCACCAGCTCCATCACCACCGGCCCGGCGGCCGGCTAAGGTCCCCAGCCTGCAGCCTCGGCAGCAGCGACGCGGCCCCCGCCCCCCGGCATCGCCGGAGCGGGGGCCGCTCAGTATCTGCGGCCCCTTCGGAACATTTTTGTTTCGTGGTGTAACAGATGTCGCCGACGGTCGATGTACCTACCGAGAGCGCAACGGAGCCACTCCGGCACCACGGCGCACCACCACTTCAACCGAGAGGTAACCACCATGCTTGACATTGTCGGCCAGATTGTTAACGCCATCGGCGCGTTCTTCACCAGCGTGATCGGACTCGTTACCGGCTCCATCACCGGTAACTGACATTCGGTAGCCTTCGGCAATGGAGGCGCGGAAGCGAAAGCCCACCCAGCAGGCGCTGGGTGGGCTTTCGTGGTTTCCCGGGCAATCGACCAAAGCAAATACCCCGCGCCCTACATCCCCGAATTCCTGGCCGGAAGCCCCCATTAATTGTGTCCTTTTGCCCGGTAACGTACTTGTCCGATTGGCGATATCCTAGGTAAGCGGACAGAAGCCCCCAAAGCCGACACCGCGAGCACCACCCACCACATTCACCTTGCCTGAAAGGCCAGTGTCATGCTTGCAATCATCGGCTCCATCGTCACCCTCGTCGGCACCGTCCTGATCGGCGCGATCATGCTGGTCGGCGGCTCCATCGTCGGCTTCTGATCCGCCCCGGACGCGACAAGCGCGAACCAACAGAAGGACCCTGCCCTCTGGGGCAGGGTCCTTCAGCTGTAGCTACCGGAGACCGGATGCCCCCAATAATCAGGGCCTCCGCCGACCGCTCCGCGGTCTATGTTTTAGACATGAACATTCTTCGTCGCACGATCACCAGGACCGCAGCCGCCACCCTCATCGCCGCCCTCGCCACCACAAGCGTCGGCACCGCCACCGCCGCACCACAGCCTGCCGAACTCACCGTGGAGGGCCTTGCACTGTTCAACCCCGCGAATGACGAGCCCTACTCCCGTGGCATCTCCCCAGGAACGACGTTCTACGTCGCCTACTCGGTGACAAACAGTTCCGATGCCCCGATCACCGTCACCGGATACTCCTCCAGCATCACGACCAGGGTCGAAGACAAGTGGATCACCCAGGGCTATCAGCCCGACTACTGCGACCAGTACATCGTGGAACGCGGCAGCACCGAACGCCAGGCCTTCCCCCAGGTCGTGACCCCTGGCGACACGATCCAGCCCCTGTTCGACAACGTGAACTACGAGTTCCTGTACGCCGCCGACAACCCGTGCCAACGCATGGAGATCAACATCGGCACCGTCACCGTCACAGACGAGGATGACGACGGAGACGGAGACCTCCCTCCTGCCAGCTCCTCGTCCAGCTCCTCGCTCGTCGGCAGCCTCGGGTCGCTCGCATCCAGCTGATCGACAACGCCCCGGACAACGGCCCTCGGACAACAACCCACTGACCGCCTGGACCGACAAAGCCTGACAGCCCCCTGACTGGAAAGTTTGCCAAAGAATGTTTATGGTAGAAGTTTTCGCTGTGACGAACTGAAGTCCTTCAGGCTCTCCCGCCCCGCAGCGGTCCACCAGTACACCTTTCGAAAGGACCTCACCATGGGTATCGTCAGCGCACTTCTCACCGTCGTCACCGGCCTCGTCGGCGGCCTGGTCGCCGGACTCGGCGGCGTCGTCGCGGGTCTCGGCTCGCTCCTCTAAGGTCTCTTACCTCAGAGACGCTTGCCGCTCGGACCCCCGGCTCACATGTGTGAGTCGGGGCTCCGGCGCACCAGAGACCACACAGCATCATGTCCCGCCGTAAACCCCCGGCCACCGCCATCGAGACAGCCATCCTGCGCAACGCCACCCTGGCGATCGCGCTGACCTGGCCACTCTGGCAGGCCGGAGCTCTCACCGCGCACTTCACCGTGGAATCGTTCTTCAGCCACTGGTACCCGGTGGCCACGGCCACACTCTTCGCACTGGCGAACGCCCTGCTCGCCACCGCAGCGGTGATCGGACGCCGCGACCTCCTCGTCTTCTCGCTCCGTCTGTCCGCCGCCTCACTCCCCGCCGCCCTGGCCCTGTTCATCATCCAGACGGTCACCGACGGCGCTCCCGTGGCGTCCGGAATGTGGTTCACGGTCTTCAGCGCTCTTCCGGCGATCGCCTTCGCCCTCACCGTCCCACTCGCACCCGGCATTGCGGGGTTCTTCCTGCTGGTCGGCGGGACGACCCTGGCAGCGGCGGTCCTGGAGCATCGTTCCGACCCCCTGAGTGTGGCCACGGAGGTCAGCCTGGCGCTGGTCTACTCACTGCCCCTGGTCGTCATCGTCTGTGCGACCCTGCAGCTCGCCCGGTTCATCGACGCCGCCGGCAACAAGTCGCATGCGGAGAACATCGCCGCCACCAGGGCCCGCGCCAGGGCGGAGGAGACCACGAAATTCACCGCGCTGGTGCACGACAACGTCCTGTCCACCCTCAGCGGGATCACCCAGGGCATCTTCCCCACCGAACCCGTCGGCCTGCGTCTGACCCCTGTCTTCGACGAAGCCGGGGACATGTCCACCGACCAGTTCATCGAGGCGGTGACCACCACCATCCGCCAACACACACCCGACTGCACCATCACAGCCGACGAGGGCACCTCCCTCACGCTGCCCGGGGTCGCCGGGGCGAACATCACCATGGCCGTCGCCGAGATGGCGAAGAACTCCCGGCAGCACGCCGGGCCACACGTCCGCCGGCACTGCCACGTCAGCCTGACCGACTCCACCCTCCACCTGCGCTACACCGACGAGGGGCCCGGCTTCTTCACCGGGGACGTCCGCCCCACCGCCGCGGGCATCCGCATCTCCATCCTGGGGCGTATGGAGGCCACGGACGGAGGTACCGCCACCGTCACCTCGGCCCCCGGGAACGGCACGACCGTGGAGCTCACCTGGCGCGACGCCCGGCGCACGGAATCCGCCGGCGGACATCCGCCACCCGGCCGAACACCCCACCCCAACATCCGGGCGTCCCGGTTCAACTCGGCCGGCATGCGGAACTACGACCTCATGCACCTCAGCTACGTTTTCGGCGTTCCCTACGGTGCGGCGGTCGCCGTGATCTTCACACTGCTCAACATCATCAACGGCCACCCGACGTCCACCGCGAACCTCGTGACCACCGTCCTCGCGGTGGCCCTGGTCGCGGTGATCGTCAGTGGACACGCCTACCGGGTCGCGGCGTCCCGCGCCTGGATCGTCGGCGTCGGTGTCGTCCTGCTGATGGAGGCGGGGCGATGGCAGGACCTCTCGTCCGCACCGGAATGGAGCCACGACTGGCACATCACCGCCGCCTCACTGATCTGCGCCCTGCTGGCACTGCGGGGACGACCAGTCGCAGCCCTGCTCGCGCTCCTCGCCGGTGCCGTGGCCATCGAGGTCATGTCGGCGCTGCCCGGCACCCCCGACCGCAGTCTCGAGGCGGTGCAGGTCCTCCTGTCCAGCCTCCTGGTCGTGGCCTGCGCACTGCTCACCCTGGGAACCCGCTACACGCTCGCCCGACTCCCCGGGGCACGCCAGAAACTCCGCGAGTCCGAACTCCGCGTCATCGCGGCAGAGGAGGCGACCACCTACCGGCAGGACCGTCTCCAGCTTCTCCGTGAGGAGCTGGCGCCTCTCGTCGAGGCGACGACGGGTCTCACCACCATCGACGACGGGCTCAAGGAGCTCGCCCGCCTGACCGAACTCCGGATGCGGGACGCCATGCGCTCGCCGCTCCTGGACCTGCCGGACGTCCGGACCGCCGCATGGGACGCGCGTGGACGCGGTGTCGCGGTCCAGCTCATCGACGACCGTTCGTCGGCGCAGGCCCCCGCCGGCCCCGTCGACGCCGCGACGGTGTCACCGATCGTGCCCCGCCCCATCGAGGCGCTCCACGACGGGATGGTCCGACGCATCCTCGATGCCCTGTCACGCGCCGACACGGGGACGGTCACCGTACGGCTCCTCCCCCGGGGCAGGTCGACGTTCGCCACGATCTCGGACGACGACGGTATCCGCCGGTACCACTGTGACGGATCCTCACTGCAATCTCAGGATGAACCGGTCGCAGGCCGGTGAAGCACTGTATGGTACTTCCATGAGCGAAACTGCCCTGAACGTCGCCGCCATCGACGACCACGAGCTGTCCCTGCGGGGCCTCTCGTCCCTCATCGACTCGGCCGCCGATCTCGAGCTGGCGGGCATGTTCACCTCGGTGAGCGACCTCATCTACGGCCTGGAAAACCCCACGGGCCTGGACCTGGTCATCCTCGACCTGCGTCTCGCCGACGACTCGAACCCCGAGGAGAACGTCCACCGGCTGCAGTCCCTCACCCACAACATCCTCGTACTCTCCTCCATGGAGAGCCCGTACCTGGTACGCAGCGCACTGAAGGCGGGTGTCCTGGGTATCGTCCAGAAGTCCGAGCTTCCCGAGGTGATCCTGCGAGCCGTACGCGCCGCGGCACACGGTTACGCCGTGCCGTCCACGGAATGGGCGGCGGCGATCGACTCCGACCCGCAGATCAACGGGATCAACCTGTCCGAACGCCAACGCGAGGTGCTCGAGCTGTACGCCTCCGGGGAGCCCGCCAAACGGGTCGCCCGCCTGACCGGGATCTCCCAGGAGACGGTCAACGACTACCTGGGGCGCATCCGGGTGAAGTACCAGAACGCCGGACGCCCCGCCCCGACGAAGACGGACCTCTTCCGTCGCGCGCAGGAGGACGGCTACCTGCCCGGCCCCAGCGACCCCCGCCTCGGCGAGGGCTGAGCTCAGTCCAGACCGAAGTTCGGGTCGCGGCCCACGTAGGCCATCAGGCGGATGGTGGACGTCGCGTCCGCCGAGGTCTCCTGCGGCGGGCCGAACCCGCCGCGTGCCTGCAACTGCTCACCCAGGGAGCGCAGACCGCCGAGGTTGCGCTCGGCGAAGTCCTCGTCCAGCTCCACGTCCCGGCCCTGCGACCGGGCGAGGTCCCAGGTGTGCATGAACACGTCCGGGATGAAGAACCCCTTCGCATTGGTCTCCAGCGACTGCCCAGGGATGGGGCCTCGGGTGACCAGCGCCTCCGCCTTGACGTCGTCCTCCAGGGTGTCCTGGACGAGTTCGGCGAACTGCTCCCACGCGGCCGCCGGGTCGGAGTTCTTGTCCTCGGTGATGTTCACCGTGATTCCGACGTCCTCCAGGGCGGGGGCGAACCAGCTGATCAGGTGGCCGACGATGTCGCGGGCCGTCCACTCCGCGCACGGGGTCTGCGCGTCCCAGTCGTTGTCCCGTGTCTGGGCGGTGAAACCGTCGGCGATGACGCGGAACCGTTCAACGGTGTCCTTGGGTACAGACATGGTCTTTCCTCCTGTTCGCGGACCGGGCCGTAGTCGGGGCCCGGTTACTGTCCCTGACGAGAATACCCGCGCGGGTTCACCCCACGATCAAGCCGTGGTTCCACCCCAGCGCACAGGCGCCCACCAACACGGCGGTGAACACGGCCATCGCCACGGTGTCGCCGAATCCGGCGGCACGGATCCTCAACGGCCCCGGAAGCAGGTGCACCGACCCCCAGCGGTCCCCGCCCACGGGCACGAACGGCGCGAACAACGGAACCCCGGAGCGCGTCACCGCGTCCCCGACGCAGTGCACCACACAGCCCAGCCCGACCGCGGTGGACATCACCGCCGGTGTGAGCATCTCCGGCCGGTCGCGCATCACCAGCAGGGTCAGGCCGACTGCGATGACCACCGCCCCCAGCGAACCCCACCGTTGGGCGACCGGACGCACCAGCGAATGCAGTGCCAGCAGGACCAGGGCGGCGAAGATGGCGATGGTCACCCTGCTGTCACCCAGGTCGACCGCACACCAGGTCGCGGCGGCCAGCAGCACGGCGAACAGGAGCGTGTGGGTGAGCGTCCTGTGCCCGCCGACGCGCCTGCCCCGCGCCCCGGTGGCCTCGGCGACCATCGAGGACAGGCGGTTGACGAACACGGACAGCAGTTTGCTGACCGGCCCCAACGTCCTGGCCGCGGTCCCGGACGGATGGTCCAGGTCCGGCAGGATCGCCGCACCGGCGGTGACTCCGGCCAGTACCACCACCGCCCCGACGTCCGCCGGCACACCCGTGGCCTGCGCCGTCGTGACGGCGAGCACGACACCTGCCGCCGCGCCCGACATCGCGTGCGTGGGCCCCATGACCATGGCGCTCTCACCTTCCTCTCGGTGCCTGTTCCTCGCGAACCTTCCGCAACAGTTGTACAGGGCGGGACGGACATGAAATGAGCGGGGAGAGAGAACCCCCGGAAAATGGTTTGCCCAACTAACTGGTTGTGCGTTAACTTTCACCCAGGCGAACCTTAACGTCCCCTCCCGCAACGTGGCGCCCACACCACCACATCACCCACGAACCACCCGTCAGGAGTCCCCCGTGTGCGACCGGAACGCTCTCGGCACACTTGTCGTCGCCGCGGCCCTGACCTTGTCCGAGGCCGGTAGCGGCGCCGAATCCGAGGACGCCACGGCCTCGTCCTAGCCGTGGTCCCCGACCGTTCCGCACACCGACACGAGGAGACACCGTCCATGTTCGAGTTCCTGGGAAACCTGTTCAACCAGCTCATCGATATCGCGCAGCTGGTCATCAGCTACATCACCCAGGGCCTCCCGGGTGTGCCCCCGACCTGCCCGGAGATGCCGTCGGAGGCTATCGCGGACACCGGCGTGACCTGCGGCGAAGAAACCTGGCCGGAAGCGGACTGACGATCCGCGCCACGCCCAACCGCGGAGCACCCCCGGGGCTAGCCCGTTACTTTTCCTAATGAATGTGCATACAGTTTAATATTCCTCGGTCGCGCCGATGACGGGCGCGAAACTTTACGAGGAGAACCCCAATGAAGATCCGCACTTTTGCGGCAGCGGTAGCCACCGCAGCACTCACACTCGGACTCGTCACCGCCTGCGGCGGGGACACTGAAGCCGAGGAAGTCACCACCAGCGCCACCAGCACCACGTCGCGCACCACGACGACGAGCGCATCCAGCACCTCCAGCGCCACCAGCACGACGAGTGCCACGAGCACCACCGAGGCCCCGACCAGCACCGAGGTGGAGCCGGAGCCGGAGATCGAGCCCGACGTGGACATCGATCCCGACACCGACCCCGACGTCAACGTCGCCGGGAACCCCGCTCCTGCGCAGGATCCGGCCCCCGTCTACACCCCGGACCCGGCACCGGAGTACACCCCGGTGCCCGACTACACGCCCGAGGTCCAAGAACCGGCCGTCTCCTACGCGAACTGCACGGCGGTCCGTGCCGCCGGCGCCGCGCCCATCTACCGCGGAACACCCGGCTACGCCTCACACCTCGACCGTGACGGCGACGGGGTCGGCTGCGAGAACTGACGCAGCCCAGCCACGCCTACGGCAATGAAGGACCCCGGGACGACAACCGTCCCGGGGTCCTTCATCATGAGGGCCACCACGGGAACGTGTCCCGCACAAGGCAGCCCGCGCGCTACTCCTCCGGAGCCACGTCCACGATCGGTGCAATCGCGTCGCTGATCCCGGTGAGGATGCCGCCGGATCCACCGACGCTCGTGGCGGAACCACCGACGGACTCGGCCGAGCCGGCGATGACGTCCGAGCTACCGGTGATGGAGTCCGCCGACCCGGTGAGGGACTCACCCGCGGCGCCGATGAACGGGAGGGCCTCGCCAGCGGCCTGGATAGCAGCGACGATGGAAGCAATGTCCATGATGAACCTTTCAAGCAACTCTGGCGGAGACCACGCGGCCTCCGGGCAACCAGTGCACACACCCTAGACATGTACCCCCGGCGGTATCTACCCCTCCCGCGACAAATTCACACGACGGCAATCTCGCCCCGACGTGACACACGGCAACGGGCCGGGCCACCAACCGTGGAGGTTGGTGGCCCGGCCCGTTCTAAAGAATGGAGCCGCCTGCGAGAATCGAACTCGCGACCTTTTCATTACGAGTGAAGCGCTCTACCGACTGAGCTAAGGCGGCGCACAGGCACCGTCAGGGACGGTGCTGCATACGAGCGGTAATCCTAGCCGACGGTGCAACCCTCCACAAAAACAGCCCCTCACTCCGCCGTCATGCCAGCTCACACCTGCCGGCAGCACTCCCGCAGCCGCCCCACCATCGAGGTCAACGCGACCTCCGGCTTCACGTTGTACGTCAGCGTCTCCCGGCACGCCGACACCGCGTCGATGCACTGCACCAGGCTCTCCGGGGCGTTGCGCCGAGCCAGTTCACGCGAGACCTTCGCCTGGTCGGGGTGCAGGAACCCACCCACCGGCTCCTCCCCGTCCACCGCTCCCGCGGCGACCATCATCGCGTCACGGTACATGCCCGCGATGTCGATCAGCGCCAGGTCCAGCGAGTCGCGCAGCATCCGGGTCCGACGGTTCTTCTGTTCCTTCTCCAGCTCCTTGATCTGGCCCGCGGAACCCGCCTGCGCCTTGGCCACCCCCCGGCCCTTGACGCCCATCCCCAGTGAGCTCTGCAGGTCCGCCAACTCCTTCTCCTCACGCTCGGCCACCGACGAGGTGGCCTCGTCCTTCGCCGAGGTCACCAGGTCCGTGACGAAGCGGTACGCCTCCCCCGGCTCGTAGACCAACGCCGGCAACTTCAGCGCACTGGCCCGCTTGGCCCGCGCCTTCTCCTCGGACGCCAGGTGGCGGGCGCGCCCGATGTGGCCGCCGGCGACCTCCGCCGCCCACGCCGCCTGCTCCGGCGACAGCCCCAGGCGCTCGTCGGCCAGCAGTACCGCCTCGACCTCGTCGCGTGAGGGCGTGGGGACGTAGAGGTGACGGCACCGGGAGCGCAGCGTCACCGCGATGTCCTCAGGGTCCGTGCTCGGCGCGCACAGGATGAAGACGGTGCGCTCCGGCGGCTCCTCGATGCTCTTCAGCAGCGCGTTCGCACTACTGTCGTTGAACCGGTCGGCGTCCTCGAACACCACGATCCGCCACGGGGCGACGGTGGGCATCGCCGCGGCGGTCTTGATCACTTCTCTGGCCTCGGACACCTGGATCACCACACCGTCGGTGTGCACCCAGGTGATGTCCGGGTGCGACCCCGCCGCCGCCGAGCGGCACCCGTCGCACCGACGGCACCCCGGCACGTCCGGATCCTCGCAGACCAACGCCGTGGCGAAGGCCTTCGCCGCGACGGAACGTCCTGACCCCGGAGGCCCCGTGAACAACCACGAGTGCGTCATCGCGGCCGACGCCCCCTCTCCCCTGCCCGCACTTCTGGCGGCCTCCACCGCGGCGACCAACGGGACGGTCACGTGAGGACTGAGGACAGCGGCAGTGAACACGGACTCTGAGGCGGAAGACACAGGCGCCAAGTGTAGTCGCCCTCCCGGACATGACCGGGACGGGGACAAGCCGGTGCTGCTCCGATAGTCTGGGACGCATGCAGAAACTGGGGCAGTACATCAAGTGGGCGTGGGGCACCACCTGGCCGCTGTACGCCCTGACCGTCTTCCTGGTCAACGTGGTCGGTGCGCTCGGAGTGGCGTCCTTCCTGCGTTTCCTCGTCCCCCTCGGCGGCGCCGCGGAACTGACGACGCTGAACACCACCACCGCCACGCTCTACACGGTGTACTTCATCTTCGCGCTGGTGGTCGGCATCGGTGCCACCCTGTTCTTCTTCACCCCGGTGCTGCGGTGGCAGCGCAACCCGGACCCGGTCGACCCGGTGATGATCCGGCGCCTCGTGCTGCGCATCCCGGCGCTCCAGGCACTGCTCGGCGCCGTGTTGTGGCTGGTCGGAGTGGTGATCTTCACCATCGTGGCCTCCCAGTTCTCCGGTAAGTGGGCCTTGTCCGTCGCGGTCACCGCCCTGCTGGGCGGGGCCATGGTGGTGCTGATGACGTTCATGGTCGCCGAGCGCCTGGTGCGTCCCGTCGCCGCCCGGGCGCTGCGGCGCACCGGGGCACCGCAGGAACGAATCTCCCCGCTGTCCCTGCAGATCACCGGGGTCTGGATCCTCACGTCCGCCGTCCCGGTGATCGGTGTGGTGCTGATGGTCGCCGCCCAGGCCACGACCTTCTTCCCCGGCGACGCCCGCGAGATCCTCCCCGGCGTGCTGGCACTGAGCCTCACCGCACTGTTCACGGGTTTCTCCGGGACCCGGCTGATCACCATGACCGTGGTCGACCCGATCCGCGAGCTGCAGTACGCGATGAACCGCGTGCGCCGCGGCGACTCCCACGCGCAGGTGCGCATCTACGACGCCACCGAGATCGGCGTACTGCAGGCCGGCTTCAACGAGATGATGCAGGGCCTGCGCGAACGCGAGCAGGTCCGCACCCTGTTCGGACGCTACGTGGGCACCGAGGTGGCCCGCCGCGCCATCGAGGAGAAGCCGGAGCTCGGCGGGGCGAACCGCTTCGTGGGCGTGCTGTTCGTGGACGTCATCGGCTCCACCGGCTTCGCCGTCTCCTCCTCCCCGCAGCACGTGGTGAAGGCGCTGAACAGCTTCTTCGACAAGGTCGTGGAGGTCGTGCACCGCAACAAGGGCATCATCAACAAGTTCGAGGGCGATGCCGCACTGGCCGTCTTCGGTGCCCCGATCCCGCTGGACGACATGGCCGGCCACACACTCGCCGCCGCGCGTGAACTCAACCAGGAGCTCGCCGAGCATGAGCTGGCCGCCGGTATCGGCGCCGCCGTGGGAGAGGTCGTGGCCGGGCACATCGGCGCCAGCGACCGCTTCGAGTACACCGTGATCGGCGACGCGGTGAACGCCGCCGCACGGCTGACGGAACTGGCCAAGGACACCCCGGGCCGCGTGCTGACCAATGCGTCCACGCTGCGCAAGGCCAACGACGCCGAGCAGGAGCGCTGGACGCTGATGAAGTCGGTGGAGCTGCGCGGCCGCAAGGAGATGACGCAGCTCGCCCGCCCGATCCGCTCCACCCTCGCCGAGCGCGGGTAGGAGCCCGGGGCATTGCCCCCTCTACGCCTACGCCTGCCCGGTCAGCGTCAGCCAGATCAGCAGCACGTTGAGTGCGATGATGACCGCGCAGATCACGACGGCGACGAGCGTCAGCGCCCGCGGGTTCGCCCAGCGTCCCATCACGGTGTGCCGTGAGGTCGCGGCGACCAACGGGACCAGGGCGAAGGGGATGCCCACGCTGAGGACCACCTGGCTCATCACCAACGCCCAGGTGGGCTCCACACCCATGCCCAGGATGACCAGGGCCGGGAGCATCGTGAGGAAGCGACGCAGCAGCAGCGGGATGCGCACCTTCAGCAGGTCACGCATCACCATGTCACCGGCGTAGCAGCCCACCGAGGTCGAGGCCAGCCCCGAGGCCAGCAGCCCGACGGCGAAGAGCACGCCGATCACCGGCCCCAAGGCGTTCTCCACGGCACCGTGGGCACCCTCGATGGTGTCGGTGCCGTCCACCCCGCGCAGCGCCTGGGCGGCCAGGCACAGCATGGCGATGTTCACCGTGCCGGCCACGACCAGCGCGGTACCGACGTCCCACTTGGTGGCCTTGAGGTGGCGGCGCATCCCGTCATCGCCCTGGGGCGTGAACCGGCGGTCGCGGACCAAACCGGAGTGCAGGTACACCGCGTGCGGCATCACCGTGGCGCCCAGCATGCTCGCCGCCAGGACCACCGAGTGCGTGCCCTGGAAGCGCGGGACGATGCCCTCGACCATCTCCCCCACCGACAGTCCGGTGACGAACAGGCCGGACAGGAAACCGACCGTGATGACCAGGAGGAACCCCATGATCACGAACTCGAAGCGGCGTTGCGTGGGGCCTCCCTGCAGCACGAGCATGCCGAGCGAGACCACACCGACGATCACGCCGCCGAGCACCAGTGGGGTCCCGAAGAGCAGGTTCAGGGCGATGGCACCGCCGATGACCTCGGCGACGTCGGTCGCCGCGGCGATGATCTCGGCCTGCCCCCAGAACGCCAGGCGCCCCGCCCGCCCGCGGCGGCGTCCTGCGGCGGTGCCGTTGTTCTCGCGGGCGTCGAACCAGTCGGCGAGGGTGGCGGACAGCGACTTCGAGGTCACCAGCCCGAGTTTCGCCGAGAGGTACTGGACGACCGCGGCCATGAGGTTGGCGACGATGAGCACCCAGAGCAGCAGGTAGCCGTACTCCGCACCGGCGGAGAGGTTCGCCGCGACGTTGCCGGGGTCGACGTAGGCGATGGCGGCGACGAACGCCGGGCCGAGCAGACTGGTCAGGCGCGGTTGTTTCCCGCCCGCCGCCGGCGCGTCCTGCGTCACCCCGTCCTGCGTCACCCCGTCCTTACCGAGGTTTACCTCGGAGGCGTCAACCGACATTCTTCGTCACCCGTCGTCAGAGAGTTCAATACGTTGAACATCATGCTACGACCGGGTGAAGTTACGGTCAAACAGGCGCGGGGCCGTCGCCCCTCCTCGCCCCCTGGGTGACGTGGGACCCCACCTTGGCCACGACCGCCACGACAAGTCCGGCCGCGGCGAACAGGGAGCAGCAGATCGCGCCTGCCAGCACGTCCATGTACACCACGTCCACGGTCACGCTGCTCCAGCCCGAGCCACTCGTCTCCGTGCCGCCGGAGTTGGCGAAGCAGACGATCGCCGCGATCACCCCGACGATGAACAGCGCCAGCCCGAACAGGGACCAGCCGGCGAAGGGGTCCTTCGGCGGGATCTCCGTGCGCGGCGCCAACCGCCCACGCAACTGCTGGGGCTGTTCAGTAGACTGCGGCGCCCCCTGTGGCGTCCCGGGCGCCCCAGCCGCCGCCGACACGAGCTGTTCCTGCGTCCCCTTGTCGTAGTCCGCCCAGCGCCCGCCCGGGCCCGCCGAATCAGTCATCACTCTTCTCCTCCGTATCTGATATTCCCGTCAGGAAATCAACAGTACGCCCCGTGAGGAGTAGAAGACCGGTCCGGTCAGTTCTTCTTCGCGGCCGCCTTCTTCGCCGCCGCCGACGAACCCTTCTTCACCGTGCGCTTCGTCGTGGACTTCACGGCCTTCTTGGTCGTCTTCTTCGCTGTCGACTTCTTCGTCGTCTTGCGCGTCGACTTGGCGGACTTCTTCGCCGGGGCACCGCCGTCGGCCGCCTCCTTGGCACGCCGCTCACTGAGCAGCTCGTTGCCGCGGGCGTCCGTCATCGTCTCCGGCGAGTCACCACGGCGCAACGACGCATTCGTCGTCCCGTCGGTCACGTACGGGCCGAACCGGCCGTCCTTCACCGTCATCGGCTTGCCCGAGACGTCGTTGTCACCCAGCTCCTTCAGCGGCGGCTTCGCCGCGGCACGACCCCGGCGCTTCGGCTCGGCGTAGATCCGCCGTGCCTCGTCCAGGGTCACCGTGAAGATCTGCTCCTCGTTCTGCAGGGAACGCGAGTCCGAGCCCTTCTTCAGGTACGCGCCGTAACGGCCGTTCTGCGCGGTGATCATCTCACCGTCCGACGGGTCCACACCCACCTCACGCGGCAGGCTCATCAGCTTCAGCGCCTCCTCGAGGGTCACCGACGCCGGGTCCATCGACTCGAACAACGACGCCGTCTTCGGCTTCAGCGTCTCCTGCAGGATCTCCTTGATCCGCTTGTCCTTCTTGTTCGCCGCCGTCTTCGTCTCACGGCTCAGCGGCTTCTTGCCCTCCGCGGCACGCTCGGCGTCCTCCTGGTCGCGCTCGGCCTCCACGGTCTTCTCCGCCTCGGCGGAGACCCGCGCCTCCTCGTCGTCCTTGACCTGCTCGGTGACGTAGGGGCCGTAGCGACCCTCACGGGCCATGATCATGCGGCCGTTCGCCGGGTTCACCCCGACCTCACGTCCGCCCTGCGGGGTGGCGAAGAGCTTCTCGGCGACCTCGCGGGTCAGCTCGTCCGGGGTGATGGTCTCGGGCAGGTTCGCCCGCTGGACCTCCGGCTCGGTGCCTTCCGGCGCGCCCTCGGGAACCGGCTTCGTGCGCTCCAGGTACGGGCCGTAGCGGCCCACACGCACGATGATCGGCACACCCTCGGAGTCGTCGAACAGGTGCAGGGAGTTCACCTTGCGCGCGTCGATCTGCTCGAGGTTGTCACCCACCATCGTCTTGAGCCCGCCGAGGCGGGCGATCGTCTCCGCCGTCGCGTCCGACGCCTTGTCGTCGCCGAAGTAGAAGCCGCGCAGCCAGTGCGAGCGGTTCTCCTCGCCGCGTGCGATGCGGTCCAGCTCGTCCTCCATCGAGGAGGTGAACTCGTAGTCCACCAGCGAGCCGAAGTTCTGCTCCATCAGGCCGACCACGGCGAAGGCCACCCAGCTGGGCACCAGCGCCGAACCGCGCGAGACCACGTAGCCGCGGGCCTTGATCGTGTTGATGATCGAGGCGTACGTCGACGGACGCCCGATGCCGAGCTCCTCCATCGTCTTGACCAGCGAGGCCTCGGTGAAACGCGCCGGCGGGTTCGTGGAGTGCCCGTCGGCGGTGACCGTGCGCGTGTCCAGCCCGTCGCCCTCGGTGAGCACGGGCAGCGCCTTCTCGGCGTTGTCGGCGACGTTGCGTCCGTCCGCCGTCTGACTGGTCTCCACGTAGGCCTTCAGGAAGCCCGGGAAGGTGATCGTGCGGCCGTTGGCCTGGAAGTCCGTCTTCTCGCCGCTGGTGGCGGTCCCGGAGACGGTGACCTTCATCGAGGTGCCGCGGGCGTCGGCCATCTGGCTGGCCACGGTGCGCTGCCAGATCAGCTCGTAGAGCTTGAACTCCTCGGCGTCGAGCTGACCGGAGAGGTTGCCCGGGGTGGCGAAGGTCTCGCCGGCCGGACGGATCGCCTCGTGGGCCTCCTGCGAGTTCTTCACCTTGCGGTTGTACTGGCGCGGCGCGTCCGCCACGAAGCTGGGGCCGTAGAGCTCGCGGGCCTGCTGGCGCGCGGCGTCGATACCGGACTTCGACAGGGTCGTGGAGTCGGTACGCATGTAGGTGATGTGGCCGTTCTCGTAGAGACGCTGCGCGATACGCATCGTGCGCTCCGAGGTGTAGTGCAGCTTGCGGCCGGCCTCCTGCTGCAGCGTGGAGGTCATGAACGGCGGGTAGGGACGCCGCGTGTACGGCTTCTCCTCCACCTTCGACACCGACATCGCCGCGCCGGTGAGGTTCTCCGCCAGCTGCTCGGCGCCCTGCCGGTCGATGACGGTGACGTTGGCCTGCGCCTTGCCGGTCTTCAGCTTGCCGTCGTCGCCGAAGTCACGGCCCTGTGCCACGCGGGCACCGTCGACGGCCACGAGTGAGGCGTCGAAGGACGTGGGGTTAGCGGTGTCCCCGGCCGACGCACCGGTCTCCAGCGTGGCGGTGAGGTCCCAGTACTCCGCGGACACGAACGCCATGCGCTCGCGTTCGCGCTCCACGATGACCCGGGTGGCAACGGACTGCACGCGTCCGGCCGACAGGCGCGGCATGACCTTGCGCCACAGCACCGGGGAGACCTCGTAGCCGTAGAGACGGTCGAGCACACGACGGGTCTCCTGCGCGTCGACCAGGTCCAGGTCCAGGTCGCGGGTGTTCTCCGCGGCCTCCTTGATGGCGGACTCGGTGATCTCGTGGAAGACCATGCGGCGCACCGGCACCTTGGGCTTGAGCACCTGCAGCAGGTGCCAGGCGATGGCCTCGCCCTCACGGTCGGGGTCTGTCGCGAGGTAGACCTCGTCGACCTGCTTGAGCTTGCTCTTGAGCTCGGAGACCTTCTTCTTCTTGTCCGGGCTGACCACGTACAGGGCCTCGAAGTCGTCGTCGACGTTCACACCGAGACGTGCCCACGGTTCCTTCTTGTACTTGGCGGGCACGTCCGCGGCACCGCGCGGCAGGTCACGGATGTGACCGACGGAGGCGTCGACAATGTAGTTGTCGCCGAGGTAGCGCTGGATCTTCTTCGCCTTCGTGGCGGACTCCACGATGACGAGTTTCTTCCCGCCGCCGCCCTCGGTCTCCTGCGCTGCCATCGGTGTCGCTCCCACCTTCGTCCTGTCGTTCCCATGCATCCCTGTTCACCCGAATGAATCAACAGGGGGTTCGAGGTGAGACCCTACACGCTGCACCGACAACCGTGCGGATACCCCGTGTTCCCGGGGGGTTCAGCTCAGGCTCAGGCGTCCGCGACGGTGAAGCGGGCCCGACGGTGCGCCGGACGCTCGATCTCGTCGAGCGCCGCACGGGCGAACGTGCCGGTCGTGACGCTGCCACCGGCCGGGTGGTCGTCTCCCAGGACGTAGGACGCGGCGGGTGCGCCGGGGCCGATCTCCGGTGCCGGGGCGAGCATCGTCCAGTCCAGTTGCGCGGGGGCAGCGCGGTAGAGGTCGAGGACCTCGGCGAAGGAGCGGGCCTCCGCGGCATAGGCCTCCGGGAAGTCCGGGGTGTCGACCAGCATGGTGCCGTCGGCGGTGAGCGTGGCGCCGGCACCGCCGACGACGAAGAGACGCACGTCGGACGCTGCGTCGGATGCTGCGTCGGACGTACCGGCGACCGCGCCGATGAGCGCGGCGTGGGCGTCGACGATGGGCTGGACGGAACTGCCGTCGCGCGGGCCGGGGACGGAGAGGACGACGATGTCGGCGTCCTGCGCCTTGGCGGCGACGTCCGCGGGGTCGTGGATGTCGCCGGTGACGTAGGTGACGCCGTCGACCGGGTTGGAGGGGTTGTCCTGACGGGTGACGCCGGTGACCCGGTGGCCGCGTGAGACTGCTTCGTGTGCGATGTCGGTGCCGACCATGCCGGTCGACCCGTAGATGGTGATGTTAGCCATGTCCGGCATTCTAAACTCGTTGCTTCCTTTTGTACAGTGCCTGCCTGAAATAGTGTCGTGATAGAATTCCCACCATGGACGACTCCTGGAACCCCGCCGCCCGCGACTGCCCCAGCCGCGACCTGTTCAGCACGGTCGGCGACCGGTGGAACATGCTGATCCTGCTCAGCCTCGAGCACGGCCCGCTGCGCAACGGGCAGATCCAGACCGCGGTGGACGGCATCTCCGTGCGGGTCCTCTCCCAGCGACTCTCCGCACTGGCCGCCGACGGGCTGGTCACACGCACCGCCTTCCCCGAGATCCCCCCTCGGGTCGTCTACGAACTCACCGACCTGGGGCGCTCCGCCCTGCCGGCGGTGCACGCCCTGTTCGACTGGACGGTGGGGCACATGTCGCAGGTCATGGAGCACCGCACGGCAGAGGGGTCCACATTTCGCACCCAATAAGGTCCCTCTACACAGAAAAGCCCAGGTCATATTTCCTGAAGCAGTTTATGGGGTGCGATATCTGCCACACACCCCAGCACGCCCCGACACACCCCGGCCAGATCACGCCCCCGCACGCAGCAACGCCGCCCGGCGTCCCACGGATCTCTCCGCGGACGCCGGGCGGCGCTGTGATGAAGCTACCGTCCCGGGAAGATCAGACCTCCCGGTGCGACGGTGGGTTCAGTCGGTGCTCTTAGAGAGCGGTGACAGCCTGAGCCTGGGGGCCCTTGGCGCCGTCGCCGATCTCGAACTCGACCTGCTGGTTCTCCTCGAGGGTACGGAAGCCGTTGCCCTGGATCTCGGAGTAGTGGACGAAGACGTCAGCGCCACCATCGTTCGGTGCGATGAAGCCGTAGCCCTTTTCAGCGTTGAACCACTTGACGGTTCCCTGTGCCATGTTCTTTCCCTTACTTACATCTCGGTGATCGGTGCCCCGCCAACTTTTCGCGAGGCCACCGGGCCGATGCTAGAACCACCGTGAACGTTGGTCCGTCCGCATGCAAACAACTCCCGCGAACGTTTTACCTACTGACTGCGGGTCTAACCGGTGATACAGCGAGCAAAGCGACGCACAGAAACTGTGACCGCCCACCAGTGTTCCATGTTTTCCCGCGCAGCACCATACCCACGGCACTATTTTCTCACCCGAAACCCCCCTCTTCCCCACCACCCCCGGCAGACGGTTATGGCTGACACCACAGCAAACACCGCTGACCTGCACGTATCGGCGCGACGAACCGTCGAAGGTGGAGCCGTCGCCCGTCCCCCTAGACTGTTCACCATGAGCGAATTCCCCGGATCCTACGGTTCCGAACTCCTCGCGACGCTGCGGGAGGCCTCCGGTACGGGGTCGGGTACGGGGTCGGGCAACGGCCGCCAGGACCCGCTCACCCACGTGCGCGCCGAGCCCGCGCGCCCCTCGGAGCCGGTCGACTGGCCGGACTGGGTGCTGCCGGCGTTGCGCGACCACCTCGTCGACAACGGCATCACCGCCCCCTGGTCGCACCAGGTCGCCACCGCGCAGCACGCGTGGGAGGGCCGCGACGTGGTCGTGGCCACGGGCACGGCGTCCGGCAAGTCCCTGGGCTACCAGCTGCCGGTGCTCTCCCGGCTCGCCGCCGAGCCCACGGCGTCCTGCCTGTACCTGTCGCCGACCAAGGCGCTGGCGCAGGACCAGCGCGCCGGCCTGGCGCGGCTGTGTTCGCAGGTCCCGGAGTTGCGCGGGGTGATGGTGGCGTCCTACGACGGCGACACCCCCACCGAGGCACGGCGCACCATCCGCGACGACGCGCGCATCCTGGTCTCCAACCCGGACATGGTGCACGCCTCGATGCTGGGCCAGTCGCAGCGCTGGTCACGGCTGCTGCGCACCCTGCGTTTCATCGTCGTCGACGAGTGCCACGTCTACCGCGGCGTCTTCGGTGCGCACGTCTCCCTCGTGCTGCGCCGGTTGCTGCGCCTGGCCGCCCGGGCGGGTGCCGAACCCACGATCGTGCTGGCCAGTGCGACGACGGCGGAGCCGGAGCGTCACGCCGCACGGTTGACGGGGCGTCCCACCGTCGCGGTGACCGAGGACGGTTCGCCGCAGGGCGAGCGCACCGTCGCACTGTGGGAGCCGGGGTTCCGCGAGGACGTCGTCGGCGAGCACGGGGCACCGGTGCGTCGCGCGGCGACCACGGAGTCCGCCGGGATCATGGCCCGGCTCATCGCCGAGGGCGCGCGCACGCTCACCTTCGTGCGCTCGCGGCGCGGCGCCGAGATCACCGCCCTGGCCTGCGCCGAGGACCTCTCCGCGGCAGGACGCCCGGGCGACGCCGCGCGCATCGCGTCCTACCGCGCCGGCTACACCCCGGAGGCCCGCCGCGAGCTGGAACGACGACTCGACGACGGCGAGCTGCTCGGCCTCGCCGCGACCAGCGCCCTGGAACTCGGCATCGACGTCGGCGGGCTGGACGCCGTGGTGTCCTGCGGGTTCCCCGGCACCGTGGCCAGCTTCCGGCAGCAGGCCGGACGCGCCGGACGCCGCGGGCAGGGCTGCCTGGTCGTCATGGTCGCCGGCGACAACCCGCTGGACACCTACCTGGTGCACCACCCGGAGGCGCTGCTGGACAAGCCGGTGGAGGCCAGCGTCTTCGACCCGTCGAACCCCTACATCCTGGCCGGCCACCTGCTGTGCGCCGCCGCCGAGGCGCCGCTGAGCGATGCGGATATCGGCGATTTCGGTGAGAGCGCAGGACGCGTCGTCGACGCGCTGGTCGCCGAGGGCTCGTTGCGTCGGCGTCCGCGCGGGGTGTTCTGCGACCTGGAGATCTCCGGGGAGGTCCACGGGCGGGTGAGCATCCGTGGCGGGGCGGGCGAGGAGGTGGTCATCGTCGACCAGGCCTCCGGACGGGTGCTCGGAACCGTCGACGCCGCCCGCGCGGTCAGCGAGGTGCACGACGGCGCCGTCTACGTCCACCAGGGCGAGACCTACCTCGTCGACGGCCTGTCCCTGGCCGACTCGGTCTGCCTGGTCCACCCCGAGACCCCGGAGTGGACCACGCGGGCGGAGGAGACCGTGGACATCCGCGTGGAACGCGTGCGACGCACCCGCGAGATCGGCGGCACCGACTCCGCGCCCTCCGGGGTGTGGACCGCGGACGTGGACGTGGAGGTGTCCCACCAGGTCACCGGCTACCAGCGCCGCACCCTCGACGGCGAGGTGCTCACCACCGTGCCGCTGGACTACCCGGCCCAACGGCTGCACACCCGCGCGGTGGCCTACACCGTGGACCCCGGCGTGCTGTTCGACCTGGGCATCGAGGAACCGTTGTGGCCCGGCGCGCTGCACGCCGCCGAGCATGCGGCGATCGGGCTGCTGCCGCTGCTGGCAACCTGCGACCGGTGGGACATCGGCGGGGTGTCCACGGTGCTGCACGTGGACACCGGCTTCCCCACCGTCTACGTCTACGACGGCTACGAGGGCGGGGCGGGCTTCGCCGAGGCCGGGTTCGAGAGGTTCGCCCGCTGGATGGCGATGACCGCGGACACCGTGGAGTCCTGCGCCTGCGAGTCGGGCTGCCCCTCGTGCGTGCAGTCGCCGAAGTGCGGCAACGGCAACGACCCGTTGTTCAAGCACGGGGCGGCGGTGCTGCTGCGCGCTCTGGCGGATGCCGCAGGGTCTGCTGAATCGGCTGAATCAGCCGGATCGGCTGGCCCGGCGAACTAGTATCGGGGCGGAAAGCCTTCTCCTGACGTTGCCCCGCCGCTTCCCGCCGCTTCCCGCCGCTTCCCACAAGGACGTTCCCCGTGCGCCGTTCCTCCCTGTCGACCATCACCGCCGGTGTGCTGTGCACCGTGCTCACCGCGGCGTTGTGCGTCCCGAGCGCGGGCGCCGAGCCCGCCGGTACTGCTGACCCTGCCGGCACCGCCGCGCCCGGTTGGTCGGGGCTGGACGTCACGGACGGCGTGCCGCTGCCCGACGAGGCGGGCGTCGCCGTCGACGAGGTGCCGCTCGACCCCGCACTCGGTCTGTCCTCGGCCGGCACCCAGCAACGCTTCGTCTACTCCACCGTCGACCAGCACGGCCAGCCCGCCGCGTCCACCGCCGCGCTGTTCCTGCCGCCCGGCGACGCACCCGACGGCGGCTGGCCCGTGCTCGCCTGGGCGCACGGCACCGTCGGACTCGGCGACACGTGCACCCCCTCGGCGCAGCCACGCTCCGACCGCGACGCCGGCTACCTCAACCACTGGCTGGAGCAGGGTTACGCCGTGGTCGCCTCGGACTACGTGGGAATGGGCACGCCGGGGCTGATGTCCTACCTCAACGGGTCGGTCAGCGCGCTCAACGTGATCGACTCCGTCGCCGCCGCACGCACCCTGGATTCCGTGGACGCTTCAGCACCCGGCGCGTCGGACGCGGGTTCGCTGCTGTCTCCGTCGTGGGCGGTGATCGGTCAGTCCCAGGGTGGCGGCGCCGCACTGCACGTCGCCCACGCCGCCACCCGGCGCAGCGCCGAGATCGACCCCGAGCTGGACTACCGGGGCGCGGTCGCCACCGGCGCACCCGCCTACATCGAGGAACTGGTGCTCGCCGCGTCGCCGTCCTTCCCGCCGGTGGTGCTGCCCACCGGGCTGAACGTGTACGCCGCCTACATCCTCGCCGGCTTCCGCGAGGCGCACCCGGAGGTCGACCTCGACGCCGCCCTGTCCGACGAGGGGCGGCGCATCGCCGACCTGGCAGAGACCGCCTGCTACCCGGAGATGTCGCAGGCCATGGACGGGGTGGACCTGTCGGACTCCTTCTCCACCGCGTTGCGCTCGGTGCCGGGGATGCAGGACGCACTGCGCGGCTACATGGCCACCCCCACCGACGGCTACGACAAACCCGTGTTCGTGGGCCACGGCCTGCTGGACATCGACGTGCCCAGCCCGATCGGCGTGGCGCTGAACTCGCAGCTGTGGTTGAACCAGTTCGCCGGCTCCAACGAGCAGGTCGACGTGCACTGGTACCCCGAGGACCACAGTGGGGCGATGGTCGCCTCGATGGCGGACTCCACCCCCTACCTGGCCTCCCTGTTCAGCTGAGCCTGATCAGCTCATCCGGGTCTCCCCGGCCGCCCTGCCCTCACCGTTGACCGCGACGAAGGCACGGTGGTCCATCAGACCAGGTTCGACGGTGAGCACACCCTCGCCGGCGGTATCGGCCGGGACGGTGAGCAGCACGTTGCCGGTGGTGGACCCGCCCGGGTAGAGGTCGGTGATCGTGTCCAGCTCGTCCGGGGTCACCGCGTAGTGCTCACCGTCGTAGGGGGTGACGGTCTCCCCGTCGACGGTGACGTACTCGATCGTCGTCCACGGCATATCCCCGTCCTCGTCGTCACCGACGTAGGTGATCGTGGCGTTGACCAGGATGTACGTCGATCCCTTCGGCGCAGGGTCGCTGTACTCGTTTTCCGCCCTGACCACCGCGTTGGCGTCGAGGTCCACGTTGTTGATCGTGACTTCCCACTCCCCGTCCGAGACGGTGGTCCCCCACGGGAGCGGGTCGGTGCGCGTGCCACGCTCGGCGTCGGGGGTCGGCGTGCCACTGTGCGGCAGCGCACCCTCGGAGGAGTCTTGCGCGTCGGAGATCTCGTCCATGACGTCGCTGAACACGGTGCTGATCACGACGACGAACATGACGACGGCCAGGAGCGCACCGACCACGGAGACCACCAG
The DNA here is from genome assembly GCF_052377355.1 of Corynebacterium sp. AOP40-4SA-5. Taxonomy (NCBI): domain Bacteria; kingdom Bacillati; phylum Actinomycetota; class Actinomycetes; order Mycobacteriales; family Corynebacteriaceae; genus Corynebacterium; species Corynebacterium sp. AOP40-4SA-5. The sequence continues at coordinate 3,632 of NZ_JBQSWS010000005.1, read as the reverse complement.
ACCGGTGATCCCGAAGCCCTGCTTCCTTCCCCGCAGGCACACCGCCACGATCGACACGATGAACGCGATCGGCAGAAGCACCCACCCCACGACCATGATCCCGGGGATGCAGGCCAGAACGGTGCCGACCACCGCGAGGATGAATCCGACCAGTCCGAGAGGGTTGGACTCCAGCTCCGGGGCGGGCGGGTACGGAGGGTACTGCGAGTACTGCGAGTACTGCGAGTACTGCGAATACGAGGCAGGGGCAAACCTCAGGTCCTGCGGACCCGTGGGCTGCCAGGCCCCCGGCTGCGCCCCGGACGGGCCGCCGTAACCGAACTCGTTCTGGTACTCACCCTGGGGCTCGTTCTGGGGCCCGTTCTGGGCCTCGTTCCGGGGCTCTTCATCGGGTCCCGGACCGGTGGGATTACTCATGTTTCACACGCATGCCGTCAACGCGGACGGCATGCTCCTTTCCCTATGCGATTGTCCACTGCACACCGCTCGGAGGCAGCCGGACAGGGCCAACAGCTGGCGACTACAGGGTACTTCGCACGGGGTCTAACCAGGTAAAACCCAACTCACCCGGCCGGTCCCCCCGACGCCTGCGCCACCGACCGTGACACCGCGACCTCCACCCTCACCCCCTGCAGGCCGGCGGTGCCGTAGGGCGTCGCCGCCCCGTCGCCGCCCCGTCGACGACCGTGCACGCACGCACCTCGGCACCGTTGCCTCGCGCCACCGTCCGGGCGACGGAGCACGCCTCGTCGATCCCGGCGCGCTGCAGCACCGTCGCCGCCGACAGTGCGGTCAGGTCCGCCGCCGCCGACGCCCGGTGACCTTGGACCAGGCCCGTCACCCCGTGCACGATCAGCAGGGACAGGGTCACGACTCCGAGGATCAGGGCGGCACCGACCACCGTCGCCGAGCCCTCGTCGTCACCTGCCCTGCGGTTCACCGACGATCACCGCCGACGCCGAGATGTCGAACAACCGGCCGGGGACGGTCACCGTCACGGTGATCAGCCGGGCGCCGTCCCCTGAGGTGCCGGACGCACCGGCCGCACCGCCGGGGTCGACGACCAGCCTCGCGTCCGGTTCTCCCTGCGTCACGACGGCCCGGGCCGCGGCCTCGTCGCCGAGTGCCGCCGCCCGGGCCGCGTCGCGGGCCATCCCCACCGCCCCGAGATACGTCGCCAGGGTCAGGACGCCGGCGACGACCAGTCCGACCACGGCGGTCAGGGCGGTGAAGACGATCGCCGCCTCCACCGTCACGTAGCCGTCGTCGTGGCTGTGGCCTCCATCCGTCACGTCCACACCCCGTGTCCGCTACTGGGTGTCGAGTGCGCGCTGGAAGATCGCGGTCAACGCACCCTCCACCGCATTGGAGGTGACAACGAGGTAGAGCAGCGCCCCCAGCGCCGCGGCGGCGACGCATCCCAGGGCGTATTGGCGACTACTAGTAGGGGTGTACCTAAAACAAACGGCCTCAACCGGGAGTTCGTAGCTCGCCGGGAGGCCTCAACAGAACGGACCAACTTCCGCAATGTCTACGCCCAACCTTACTGCGACCCTGCCGGGGTCCGCAACGCCCGCCGAGGCCTCGCTGATTGCGCTGACCCTCCACGCTGACCGCACACGCACCATCCGCGCCCACGGTGACGCTGAGTTCACGCGCACCGCTGAGGCCCTGTGCCGTGTCTTGGGCCGTCGAGCTGTCCGCTCCGGTGCTGACGCGCTGACGGTCGCCCTCGTGCTGGATTACGCGGGTGTTGAAGCGCCCGTGCCGTATGTCCTGACGGACGCGGCCTAGACCCTCCCCCACTGGCGATCTTTCGCCACCTGGGGCACATGTCCCACCTGGGCAACATTGCCCACCTGCGACATATGCCGCACCTCATCCCTGCGCCCGTGGATTCATACGGGTGGGCCGGTTCACCACCGGTGCCGTCCCCGGTCAGAGCGGGATCACTAACCCATATCCAAACCCCGACCTACAGAAGGCGTAGGCGGGCTGAGGGGCACCCGGTCAAGGCAGACGATGGCGGGAACAGCGGTGGTACCTGTAGTCCCCTCGTGGAGTATCCCCGTCCTGACGCAACCGAGTAATGCCCGGAGCGTGTGCAGTGTCACGGCTTTTCCGTGGCCTCTTGATGTGACCGACGTCTGACCGACCGAAGCGCCCCCCTGCATCCATTCAGGTCAGGGGTACCTCTGTCCGCTCCCTCAATCCTCCCTCCCAAAGTGCCCGCAACGCCCCGGTTCTGGGGGGTCAGAATTGACCCCCCTGTTCAGGTGTCCCATTTGGGACACCTGCCGCCTGACTTCTCACGGTCAACCGTGAACAAATCGCAGAAGGGAACGCACGCGGAGTTTTCGACCCCAAGGTCAAGATCCCTGGAGCACGGATACAAGGCGAGCCGGTGGCCCCTCACTAAACCGGTGGCAGAATAGATGGGTAAGCGTTCCGGGGAACCCTCCACTGTTTCCGCAGGTCAGAAATGGTTGTCACCCGATGTGCTACTAATGGTAGTAGCAGGTTTTCAGGAGACGACACGGAAGACCCTTGGACAGATCGCGGTAGACTTGACGGGTAAGAGTTCCGGGGAAACTTTGGAATCGCTGGTATACTGGATGTAGCAGGTTTTCAGGAAAGCTCCGGCACCAAACGGTAACCTCGCGGTATAATTGAGGGGTGAGAGTTCCGGGGAACCCTCACTAAACCGCTGGTATACTGGATGTAGGACACAACGCGGGGAACCCTCCACTGTTTCCGCAGGTCGCAAAGGAAACGCAACCCATCTGCTACTACTGGAAGTAGCGGAAAACACGGGTTGACCTGGGTTGATATAACGGGGCCTTACAATGGACGTAGGCGGGGATTGACCCGGTGAACGACTCTGCCACGCGTGGAAGAATAAACTGCCATCGGTGGTATACTGGAAGTAGCAAGTTTTCAGGAGAACGTCTCATCCCAGGCCCGTGAGAATGGCACGGTAAGATGGAGATAGGCGAAAAACACCACCTGACCTGCGTGGCGCACAACGGGGTTATGATGTTCGTAAGCAAGTTTTAGGGATCGACCTTCGGGCCGGTCCCCTTTTTCATATCCCTTCACGCTGACACTCGCGCACGACCGGCGCACCGGGAAGGGGGATACCGTGACACGCCCCCCGCCCTGACCCGCACCACCACAACACACAGCCCCCACCGGCACCCGCCCGGTCGGGGCCTTTTCTATGCCCACACACGGAAGGCCCAGCACTGGACACCACTAGCTACGTCTCCGAGATCCTCACCACCGCCCCCGTCCTCACCGACGAGCAGAAGGCCCGCCTGGCCGGACTGTTCACCATCAACTGAAAGGAGGTGACCAAATGATCCACATCGATAACGAGCGTTACCTGTCCCACCGGGACGTGGCCGACCGCTTCGGCGTGAACCGTCGAACGGTCCGCCGCTGGTGGTACGACGGCACGTTACCGTCCCCCGTCTACCAGGGCCGTACCCCGTACTGGCCCGAGCGCGAACTGAACGCGCACCTCATAAGCAAGTTCCGCAACATCAACGCCTAGAGAAAGACAATCTCATGACCATCATCTCAGCCCTGATCCTCACAGCCCTGACCGCCTACGCCCTGGGCCGTGCCGA